>JADLAP010000243.1 GCA_020848195.1 Phycisphaeraceae bacterium | reverse complement strand
GCAATGGGGCGCGGCACGTTCGTGTCGCGCCCGGCTGTACGGTCCGCGGATCAGGTGCTTGCCCGGCTTCGTCGGGTGGTGCTGCTGGCCGGGGGCGTGCGCGCGACGCTGCTGCAATCGGGCATCGGTCGCTGCATTCTCGATCTTCCGTTGACGCAGCGGCAGACGCTGCTGAATCACTGGCAGGAGCAGGTGTCCGATCTGGCGGCCAGACTTGCCCGGCGAAGCATGGACATCCTCGTGATGATCGACTGGACGGGCAACGAGCCGCGTTCGGCGATGATGGACAGCCCCGCCACCGTCACCGTGGAGCGCGATCCGCTGGAGCTGCGAGGCACGGGCGGCGTGCTGCGCGACCTGGCGACCCATTACGAAGACGATGATTATCTGTTGGTCGTTTCCGCGCGGCAGATGATGACCGAGTCGCTATCGCAACTGACGCTGGACCTGGCGGCCACCGGTGGGGACGTGAGCATCGTCGCGCATGACGACGGCACGCCCAGCGGCCTGCAACTGGTGCGCTGCGCCAGCCTGCGGGACATCTCGCCAGTGGGCTTCGTGGACATGAAGGAACAGGCGTTGCCGAAGATCGCGCGGCAATTCGACGCGAAGGTGGTGCATCGCCGGCATGCCACCGCCGCGCCGATCCGTCACCGGCAGGACTACCTGGCAGCGCTGCGGATCCGGCACGGCGGCGCGCCGTCGCCCAGCGCGATTCCCACCGTGTTCGACCGCGAACCCAGTACGTGCTTCAACCTCGTGGAAGATGGCGCGGAGATCGCGTCGACCGCCAGCCTGCACGACAGCGTGGTGCTCCGCGGCGGCAAGGTGGACGGGGGCGCGATCGTCGCCCGCAGCGTGGTCTGCGGCGGCGCGGTGGTCGGTCCAGGCCAGGTCATCGTGGACCGCATCATCACGCCCACCCCACGGTAATCCAACCTTCGTATGCGTTTGAAACGCGACTTTTTCCCTGTTTCCACCGAGTCCGCCATGAGCCTGCGACACACACTGCTGCGAAACGGCTGGACGCTGCTGCACCTGATCGGCGCGGCGGCGATGCTGCTCGCGTCGCTGTGGGTGACGTGGGACGCGTGGTCGGATGTCATTGCGCTGACGATGCGGCAGGAGGAGTTCAGCCATGCCGCGCTGGCGTTGCCGCTGGCTCTGTGGCTGGCATGGGTGCGTCGCGGCCGGCTGCGCATCTGCCAGCCCATCGGCACATGGATCGGCCCGGCGATGATCTTCGCCGGCGGCGCGCTGTCCACCATCGGCTATCAGCAGGCGATCGAGGTCTTCTGGCACGGCGGATCGCTGATGATCGTCTGCGGCAGCGTGCTGTCCGTGCTCGGCCGCGACGCGCTGGCGCAGTTCGCCCCCGCGTGGGCTGTGCTGATCTTCCTCATCCCCGTCCCCGGCACGATCCGCCAGGCCCTGGCCGTTCCGCTCCAATCCGTCGTGACCTCCGCCACCGCGTGGTTCTTCGACCTCGCCGGCCAACCGCTGCAGCAGAACGGCAATCTCCTGACGATCCACGGCGTTGACGTCGCCATTGCCGAAGCGTGCAACGGCATGCGGCTGGTCTTCGCCCTGATCCTCGTCTCCTACGCTCTGGCGTTCAGCCTGCCGCTGCGGCGATACGTGCGGCTGCTGATCCTGCTGGCCAGCCCGCTGTCGGCGTTGTTGTGCAACATTCTGCGGACGATTCCAACGGTGTGGTTCTACGGAAACTGGCCATCGCGGGCGGACTTTTTCCACGCCGTCAGCGGATGGATCATGCTGCTGGCGGCCTTCGGACTGCTGATGGCGATGCTGAAAGTGCTGAAATGGGCGACGGTGCCGATTACGCGGTTTACGCTGGCCGGGGACTGAGTTCGGCCAACGAAAATCACGGCAGGAAGTGGCTAAAACAACGGTTGGTCGCCAATTGTTCCGCGAATTCACTTGCCAAATCGCTAATCCAGTGTCTGGTTGAGGCAGTGGTCGCCAACCGGCCCGGAGTTTTGACGTGTTGACACGTGGACGGCAAACCTGGATTTCGATGACGGCGGCGACGGCGCTGCTGACGGGGATCGCCGTGCAGAAGGCGTGGACGACGTCTTCGCCGGGTGACGCCGAGTCGTATCACCAGCAGGTGGCGCAGGCGGCGGGCGAGGTTCCCTACCGAATTGGAACGTGGGTGGGCCAGGACGCGCCGGTCCCGCCGGCGGCGATCACGCTGCTCAAACCGAATGTGCTGATCAGCCGTCGCTATTTCGACCTTCGCACGGGCCTGTCGGCCGGGGTGCTGCTGGTGCAGTGCCGCGACGCGCGGGACATGGGAGGCCATTACCCGCCGGTGTGTTATCCGGGCCAGGGATGGAGCCTGCGAACTTCAACGGCTGTCGATTGGAACGTCCGAGGCGAGGTTATTCATGGGAAGGAATACGAGTTCCTCAAGCAAGGCCCCTCGCAAGCCGACCAGCTTATTGTGGACAACTTCATGGTTGTCCCACATGGACCGATAGCGCGCGACATGACCAGCATCCGCCAGATCGCTTCGCACTATTCCCGCCGGCATTTCGGAGCGGCGCAGATGCAGGTCGTGTTTATGGGTCGCGTGGACCCGGATTGGCGCCGCCGTGCAGGAGATGAACTCGTCGATGGGTTCCTGCCACTGATCCTGACCATTCAACAGTCAAGGGGGGAGCTATGAGCCAGAACACCGCCCTGAACAGTACGCCTGACCTGACCAAGAAAACCGCTGGTGGAGAGCAGCCCGCCGAGCGCACGCACCTGGAAAAGGTGCACCAGACGCTTCGCGGACGCTACCACTGGGTCGTTCTGCTGGGCCTTCTGGGCCTGGTGGGCGGCGCCGTATTCGGCTGGACCTACCCCACGCCGCAGTACCGCAGCACGGGCCTGGTGGAAATCAAGCCCCTGACGCCGCGCGTGCTCAGCCCGAACGATTCCGACCGCCTGCTGCCCCAGTTCGACGCTTACGTCAAGAAGCAGATGTCCCTGATCGAACATCAGGACGTGCTTCGTCCGGCGTTGGAAAGCGAAGAATGGCAGGCTGTCCGCCACGGCACCGACGATACCGCCTTCATCCGCTTCAAAAAGCCCCTGGAGCTGGATCGCACCGTCAAGACGCAGATCATCAACGTCTACTATTCCGACCCCGATCCCAAGGTCGCCCAGAAGGCCATCGAGGTCATTCTCAAGAGTTACATGAAGCTGGCGAAGGAAGAGGAACAGGGCAACACGGCCCAGGTGTATGACGCGCTGCGCCATCGCGTCGGCGAACTGGAAGACGAGTTGACCAAGACGCAAGTGCAGATCAACAACGCCAACAACGAAGTCAGCACCGCCGCCCTGGACCAGTTGTACAACGCCAAGGTTCTCCGTGGCGGGCATCTGGAAGAAAGCCTCGATCAGGTGCGCATGACCATGATGGCCATGCAGGACCTGATGAACGATGCCAACACCGGCGTGAGCATGCAGACGCTGGCCGCCTCCGACGCGCAGATGCGTCAGTACCTGGAGCAGCGGTTCCTCGTCGAACAGGAAATCCTGCGGCTGATGAACCAGTTCGGCTCGGAACACCGCGTGGTGCGGGAGAAGAAAAACGTTCTGGCCGGCATCAACGACATGATCAATCTCTACCTGCTGGAGGCGCAGACCACGGGCGCGTACGGCGCCAACACGCAGGAGATCACCCGGCTTCGCGCCCAGGAACTGGCGCTGGAGAATCTGGTGGAGCGTGTGAAGAAGGAATCGACCGAGATCGACCGCCGCCGTCAGGCCGTGGCCCAGCTCCTGGACCAGAAGGAAATGACGGAAACGAGCCTCAAGCAGGTCAAGAGCCGACTGGATGAGATGAGCCTCGAAGCCGCCGCCGGCGGACGC
This sequence comes from Phycisphaeraceae bacterium, assembly GCA_020848195.1. Taxonomy (GTDB): domain Bacteria; phylum Planctomycetota; class Phycisphaerae; order Phycisphaerales; family Phycisphaeraceae; genus JADLAP01. Next base: position 13,605 of record JADLAP010000243.1, on the reverse strand, counting down.
ATCAGCATCGTCAGCAACGGCGATCTGCCCGCCCAGCCCTTCACGGACAAGCGCGTGCAGATGTCCTTCGCCATGGCCGTGTTCGGCCTCTGTGCCGGCGTGCTGCTGGTCTACTTCGTCGGATACCTCGATCCGCGCATCCGCTCCTTCGAGGACGCCACGACGACGATCGAGAACACCCCGGTGCTCGGCATCCTGCCCTGGCTGCCGCTGGACCTGGACGACCGCGAAAAGACGAACATGGCCGCGCACTGCGTGCACAATATCCGCAGCATGATGCAGATCGGCGCCAACCGCGAGAACCAGAAGGTCTTCAGCGTCACCAGCGCCGGCCCGGAAAGCGGCAAGACCAGCCTGTGCATGGCGCTGGGCCTGTCCTTCGCCGGCACGGGAGCCAAGACCCTGCTCATCGACTGCGACCTCGTCGGCGGCGGTCTGACCCGTCGCGCCGAGGCCATCGTGCCCAACACCGGCGAACACGCCCTCGTCCGCAACGGTCTGGTCTCCCAGGGCCAGCTCGAACAGGGCGCCCAGCTCGCACGCGAACAGAACCGCTACCTCATCGAGGTGCTCGTCGAACTGGGCCACCTGCTGCCCCGCGACGTCGATCGCGCCAACCGCATGATGGACGAAGGCAACCGCGGCCTGCACGACGTCATCAAGGGTCAGCCGCTCCAGAGCGCCGTCCGCGCCACCGATGTGCCCAACCTGTCGCTGCTGCCCGTCGGCCACTCCGACGAACACGACATCAGCCGTCTGTCGCTCAACACCGTGCGCCAGCTCCTGACCGACGCTCGTCAGCAGTTCGACACGATCATCGTGGACACCGGCCCGACGCCCGGCAGCCTCGAAGCCTCCCTCGTCGGTTCCGAAGCCGACGGCGTGGTGGTCGTCGTCACCCGCGGCGAAGACCGCATGGCCGCCGAACGTGCCGTCCGTCACCTGCGATCCTTCGGGGCCAAGGTCATCGGCATGGTCTTCAACCGAGCCGACGCCATGGACATGGAACGTTCCGGCGCGTCGTCCGTCAGCCGCCGCTCCATTCGGCCCGACATGCCGCACTCGATGTCCGCCGATGCAACCAAGCGGCAGGCCCCCGGCTTCGATCCGCTCGGCTCTTCCGTCGTCCGCGACCTCGGCAAGGACGTTTGAATGACCGCCCACGCCGCGATGACGTTCTGACATCCAACTCAACCGGGCCGCAACCTCGCGGCCCGGTTGTCATTCCTCCTGCACGTGGCTGGCTCCATGATCCAACCCGCGACCATCGCAACCAGACCGGCGGATCCCACCGTCTTCGGCCTCACGCCCACCCAGTTGCACGACCGCTTCTGGGCCTCACGCGGCGTGCAGGTCGTACGGCAGGGCGAAGCTTCCGAGATCGTTTCCCATGCCGAACTGTACATGCTCACCGATCCCCGGACCCTGACCCTCTTCAAGCTCCGTCCGCTGATCGACACGCTCAACTGGGTCCAGCCCGACCTCCTGCTCATCCGCCTGCACGATGTCAACGAACACGGCTACCGCGAGCGCATCGTCGCCGACGACGACGACCGTTTCGTCCGCTTCCAGCGCATCTACAACGGCGGCGACTCGCGCCTCGCCCGCGTGGCCCTGACCACCGACCTCGATCTCGCCCGCATGTGGCAGAGCGCGGAGGATTCCCGCACCGGCTGGCGCAAGCTGCGCGCCACCGTCTACCGCCGACGGAGGCTCACCCAGTCCGTCACCGGCCGAGTCTACGACCGGCAGATCGACGAGGAACGACTCGATTTCGTGCATGAACTGGTCTGCCAGTGGAAGCGCCCCGACGCCACCATCAAGCGCATCCACCGCGGCGGCGACGAGGCGTGGATCGACTCCGACGCCAGCACGCAGCCTCAGAGCCGGATCATCGGCCCGGTCTGGGTCGGCGCGGGACGACGCATCGATCAGTCTCAACCCGTCATCGGCCCCGCCGCGCTCTGGGACGATCCTGAGCTTCGGCCGCAGGTGGAAGCCCTCCACTGGCTGGACATTGAAAAGACGCCGGCCTTTGAACGCCGTGTCCATGTCCGTCAGCGGCCCCGATGGGAACGGCTGAGCAAACGCGCTTTCGACATCGCCTTCGCGCTGGCGATGCTGATGCTCACGCTGCCCGTCTTCCCGCTGGTGATGCTGGCGATCTGGCTGGAGGACGGCGGGCCGTTCTTCTTCGGTCACGAACGCGAAACCGTCGGCGGCAGGCCGTTCAAATGCTGGAAATTCCGCTCCATGCGCAAGGACGCCGAGGCCATCAAAGCCCGGCTGATGACCCAGAACGCCGCCGACGGCCCGCAGTTCTTCATGGAAAACGATCCGCGACTCACCCGCATCGGCCGCATCATCCGCAAGCTCAACATCGACGAACTGCCGCAGTTCATCAACGTCCTTTCCGGTGACATGGCGGTCGTCGGACCCCGGCCCAGCCCCTTCAAGGAAAACCAGTTCTGTCCCGCCTGGCGCGAGGCTCGCCTCAGCGTGCCGCCCGGCATCACCGGACTCTGGCAGGTGCGCCGAAGCAGGCTTCAGGGCCTCGACTTCCAGGAATGGATTCGCTACGACATGGAATACGTGGAAAACGGCAGTTGGACGATGGATCTCTGGATCATCGGCCAGACGCTGCGCGTGATCTTCTCCGCCTTGTTCTGATCCGCATTGACGCGGTGGATCCGCACTCATGCCCCGACGATCGCACGGCAACTGGAAACAGCGGTTCGTGATCCCGGTCAAAGCGCGGCGAAGGCTGGCGCTGCTGATGATCGCGCTGGCGCTCATGGCCATGTGCGCCGCGATCGTCTCGCTGTGGCGGGATCAACAGACCCAACGCGCGCTGACCCGGCTGCGCGAACAGGCCGTCACCGCCGAGGAAAGCGGCCAGCCGCGGCAGGCGTTGGAACTTTATCAGCAGTATCTCGCGTCCAGGCCGCGGGACGTCGACGCGCTGATGCGGCTGGCCCGTTGCCGCGCCGCGACGCCGGAGGCGAACAGCCGTCACCTTGCCGTCGTCATGGACGCGCTCAAACGCGTGCTGGCGCTGCAACCCAATCGGGCCGACGCGCTGCGCATGCTGATGAACATTCACGCCCAACGCTGCGACGACAAGGAAACCGCCTACCTCGCCCACCGTCTGCTGACGGTCCAGCCGCGCGATGTGCAGGCGCACCGCTGTCGCGCGGTCACGCTGGCGCGGATGAACCAGACGCCGGAAGCGCTGGCTGAAGCTCGCTTGTGCGTGGAGCTTGATCCGAACGATCTGGACGCCCGCGCCCTGGTGCTGTTCCTGATGAAGCAATCCGGCGAAACCGGAGCCGCGATCGAACAGACCGTGGAGACATGGAGCCAGTCGGAACCGAACCTGTCGAATCCGATGCTGTACCGCGCCATCGCGGCGCGTCTGGCCGGCGACGAGGACAAAGCGCGTACGTGCCTGCTCGAAGCCTCGCGCGAGCCGATGACCAGCGCGGCCCTGGCCCGGGCGATTGCGGCCCAGATGGACGAAATCGGCTGGTTCGACCTCGCTACCGACACCTTGGAACAGGCCGCCCGGTCCCTGGGCGACCGCAGCCTGACGAGCGAACTGATTCCCCGATGGCATCACCGTGGTCAGGACAGCCGCATCGTGGACACCGTGGCCGCCGGCGAAGCGGACAGCGATCTGCTGGGCTGGCGTGCGTTGGCGCTGATCCAACTTCGCCGGCTCGACGATGCCATTCTTGCGTGCGAGGTGCTGCATCAGCGATCACACGACCCGATCGCTCAGGCGTGGCGAAACACGCTGCAACAGGAATTGAATCCGATCGCTCAATCCGCCGCGCAACAGGCGATCGCATGTCGCCTGGCGGCGGAAGCATTGCCGCTGCATCCGCAATTTCAGGCGATGCTGGCCCGGTCGTGGGAATTGCTGGACGAGCCGGAACTGGCCCGGTCGGCCTGGCGGAAAACCGCGACGCTGGCTCCTGTGTGGCCCGATCCATGGATTGCGATGGCAAAACTGGACCTTGCCGCTCACCGTTACCCCCAGGCGGCGGCGGAAGCGAGACAGGCGATTCGTCTGGCGCCGGACAACGCGGACGCCGGCGTCGCCCTGGCCTGCGCCGTGGCCGGCGCGGTGAAGGATCAGGACCACGCCATGCTCGCCGAAGCGTGGTCGCTGCTGGACCGCATGGCTTCGGAACCGAGAACGGCGACTGCGGTGCTGACTGCCCGCATCAGGCTGATGCTTCGCACGGGAATGCTGGACGAGGCAGCTCACATGCTGCGCAAGGCGACGAACGCGGATGCCGCACCGTTGCCTCAGGATGGGGTGATGTCGCTGATCGACCTGAGTCGCCGGCATGGTCTGGCTCAGGAAACCATCCTGCTGGAATGCGACCGGCGATGGCACGGCGTCACGCCGCGATGGGCGATGATGCAGGCGATGACGGATGCTGCCATCACCACGGAAGATGGCAGGCTGGCCCGGTTCGACGCATGGCAAATGGAGGCGAAACCATCCGCGCCGCTGGACTGGGACCTCGCACGCGTTCAGTTGATGGAAACGCAGAAGCTGGACGCCGCGGCCGGGGCGTGGATCGCGCTGGCGGACCAGCATCCGCACGACCTGCGCGTGCAGCGGCTGGCGTTGGATTCCCCGACAGCGAGTCGGGACGCGGCGTTCATGGAACGTGCGGTTCAACGTCTGCGCGAACTGACCGGCGAGGAAGGTTTGCACTGGCGACTGGCGCGGGCCGGCCTGGACCTGCGCGGCGACGTCACCGACGCAAAACTGCTTGCCGCGGGAAAACTGCTCCATGAAAGCCTGGCGGTGGCCCCCCACCTCGCGTCCGCGCACCGGCTGCTGGCGGTATGTATGCAGCGCATCGGCAGCACGGAAGCGGCGATCGAACAGTTGAAGCTGGCCCTGGCGTCCGATCCCGCCGACGCCGACGCGGCTGCGATGCTGCTGCGTCTGCAACCCGCCGGCGCCCCCGCGCCATCCGGCGGCTGAATCCCGAACCTCATCCCTTTTGGCAATTGACCAAGGCCCCGACGCCCGCGCGCCGGGGCCTTGTTGTTTTCGGTTTCAACCAGGCAAACCCGCGGCATTCCACGCTTTCATCGCCGCGGCGGAGGAGGCTGGCGCGTCTTCCATGCCGCGAAGGTCCAGCACCACCGGCCCGTAACGCCTGGCGCAAAGTTCCAGTGCCAAACGGTACGTCAGCACGGACAGCTCGCCTTCGCCGACGGTGCATCGCACGCCGCCGGCCTGGGCCAGGTCTTCGTCGCCGCCGCGCTGCAGATCGCTCAGCCGTCCCACGAGCAAACGCTTGCTCAGTCGATGCACCACCTTGTCCGGCTGTTGTCCCCACGCCAGCAGCGTCGCGGCGTCCACGGCCGCGCCGAGCATCGGCTGATCCACCTCGTCCAGCCACGCCAGCAGATCGTCCACCTTGTCCTCGGCATGCACCGCCAGCGGCACGTTGCACGCATCTGCCGCCTCGAGCATGGTGGTGATCGGCGACGACCGAAACGCCTCCACCGGCAGCGACAGACTCACCGGCACGCGACCGAGATCCGCCGCCAGTTGGATTGCCGCCAGGGCAGCGCTCGTGGCGCGGTCCACATGTTCCGACTCCACCCAGTGCCTGCGCGGGACGAAGAGATCCAGCCCCGCCAGTTGGATGCCGTGGCGACCGAGCAGGGCCAGCAGATCGCGGCGGGAGCGATGATCCAGATCGCGGGGTCGAATGCCGGCGAAGGTCGCATCCAGTTGCACCGCGGTGAAACCCGATTGCCTCAGGCTGTCCAGCGCGCCGCGCACCGTGCCGTCCGTCTGCTTGGCCAGCGTGCGGACCATCGGAGCCAGACGCATGTCCGATCCAGGGGTCAGTATGCTCATGTCGGGGATTATAGAAGCCGCGGCGCGATCAGATCAGCGTCTGGCCGGACAACATCAGCGGCACGGGACAATCCAGCCCCGCCGCGATGCCGCGGAACAGCTCGGCCTCCATGGCGGTAACCTGCCGGTCGGCCGCGATCGTCGCCGCCAGTGCGGAAAGCAGTTTCTTTTTGCCTTCCAGCGTCAGTTGCTCCAGCGAGGCCATGGCCTGATCCAGATTCGGCAGGCGGCACTGCTCCAGCGGCAGCAGGTCCAGTTTCACCGGCACGAGTCTGGCGTTGCCGGCATCGAACGCGGACCGCGCCGCGGCAGTCTGCGTGGTTCCCGCATAGGCCGTCATGGAGAGCATCACCGAGGCCGCCGAGGTCATCGCCGGCGCTTGCAGCCCCAGTCGCAATCGGCTGACGGTCGGTCCGCGTAGAAACAGACGATCCAACTGCGTCACCACCAGCCGCTGCAGCATCCACTCGAACAGTTCGACCTTGTCGTCCGCATGGATCAGCGTCAATACAGCGGCGCGAAAGGCCTGATACTGTTTGGACGTCAGGTTGCGCAGCGAGCCTGCCGCCATTTCCAGCAAGGCCAGACATGCGGGGGTTTGACGTTGGGGCATCGCGGAAACAAGCCGGAACGTCAAGGCGTACACGCCGCTCTCAACCGTCTGCTTGAGCGCGTCGAGTTGTTTCCGACGGACTTCCGCAACCGGCGACAGAAGCAGGCCGAACACCACCGCCATCGCGCCGTAGGGTTCGTGCGCAGCCTGCCGCACAGCCGCCGGCATTGATGCCACCAGTGCTGCCGCCTGGCCGATGTGTTCCGCGCTGACCTGACCGACTTCTTCCATGGCGGATCGCATGCATGACGAGCCGGAAGCGTGAGCGACGGCCCCCGGAAGTTCATGTTGCCCAAACGAGCCGGAAGCGTGAGCGACGGCCTTCCGCGAAGCACCGTCAACGTCATTTGCAGGAGGACCGTCGCTTACGCTTACGGCTCGTAATGCACCGGCAAGTCCGTTGCCGGCGCTTCCGGTTCGTTCGGGCTTACGGGCGCGTTCAGTTTGCACATACAGACCATCGGGGTCGATGCGATGGATGCGCGCCTTGATCGGTGGATGCGTGGCGGTCAGGCCGAACCAGCCGACCATCAGGGCTTCGCCGAAGAACATGTGGCTGGCCTCGGCGGCGTGCGGGTGATCGATCATCGCGCCCTTGCCGCTGTGGTCGATTTTGTTCAGCGCCCCGGCGATGCCGGCCGGGTTGCGGGTGAACTGCACAGCCGAGGCGTCGGCGAGGAACTCGCGCTGCCGCGACACGGCCGCCTTGATCAGATTGGCAAAGAAGACGCCGACGTAGCCGATCACCAGCAGTGCCACGCCGATGGCGAGCATGGCGATGAGGATGCCGCCGCCGCCTTTGTCCTTGCCCCGGCCTCCGACGCGGACGTGGCGCAGCGAGCGCAGCAGCGCCATGCCGATCAGGCCGATGATCAGGATGCCGTGGATCACGCCCATCAGACGGATGTTCGTCTGCATGTCGCCGTTGAGGATGTGGCTGAATTCATGGGCGATCACGCCCTGCAACTCGTCACGGGTCAGCCTGGTCATGCAGGCGTGGGTGACGCAGACGATGGCGTCGCCGGGGAGGTAGCCGGCGGCGAAAGCGTTGATGCCGCGCTCATCATCCATCACATACACCGGCGGCACGGGCATGCCGGAGGCAATCGCCATTTCCTCCACGACATTGTGCAACTGTTGTTCGTGGGGGTCGGTGCTGTCGGGGGTGATGAGTCGCGCGCCGAGGGCGTCGGCGATGACGTGACCTCCGTCCCGCAGTTGCGCGAGCTTGTAGAGGCTGCCGCAGAGGACCACCGCCACCACGGAACAGCCGACCGCGGCCAGCAGCATCGGCGAACCGAACTCCGGCGTGACTGGCCGATCTGAAATCGCATCCCGCATCATCGACTGCTGGTGCTGAATCGTCGTCAGAATCCCGGCCACGGCAAGGTAGGTGACCGCGATGATGGCCAGCACAGCCGCGACAAACAGCGTCACCAGCAGGCCGGTGCGCCGGCGGGCTTGCTGCTGGTGCTCGAAAAAATCCATCGCCATGGGGCATGTCCCGGATGCGACAAGTCGCGGCGCTACGTTGTCGTCACGTCGTCCTCACACGGGAAATCAGAACTTCACCTGCACCGCTTCGCGCTCGGCGGGTTTTTCAATTTCAAACAGCATCGCTTCATGGAAATTGAACATCCCGGCGATGAGCACCGTGGGGAACACCTCGCGGGCGGTGTTGTAGTTCATCACGGAATCGTTGTAGGCCTGACGGGCGAAGGCGATCTTGTTTTCCGTGCTGGTCAGTTCCTCGCTGAGCTGCATCATGTTCTGGTTGGCCTTGAGGTCGGGATAGGCTTCCATGACGGCCAGCAGGCGTCCCATCGCGCCGGTGAGCGCCCCTTCCGCAGCCATCAGGTTGCGGATCGCCCCGGCGTCGTCGGGCATCTTCGCCGCCAGGCCTTCCATCTTCACCGCCTGATTCCGGGCTGCGATCACGCTTTCCAGCGTCTCTTTCTCATGTTTCATGTACGCCCTGGCTGTCTCGACCAGATTGGGAATCAGGTCGTAACGCCGCTTGAGCTGGACGTCGATCTGGGCGAAGGCGTTCTTGAAGCGGTTTCGCAACGCCACCAATCGGTTGTACCCGCCGACCACCCAGAAGAATGCGACCGCCGCGACCACCAGCACGACAATCAGCAACAGCATCCCCGTCATGGCCTTGCTCCTTTCGTCGGGCGAAACGGAATTGTCACGGAACTACTATACCGCTCAATCCAGTTCGTGCAGACGGAAGGCATGGCTGATATGCGGGCAAAGTTGGCCCATGTCGACAGGTTGGCCGGTGTCGAGGCTGAGATTTCCGGCGATGCCGATGAGCGCGGAGGCGGCTGCCTGCTGAGCGCCGGCGGCGCGGCCCAGGGAGGGATCGTCCATGCCGGCGAACAGCGACATCGCCAGCAACGGATCGCCGCCGTCGTGATCGCCTTCAGCCACGGGAACCGGCACTTCCCACGCCTGAGCGAACAGCGGATGCACGACGCAGCGCGTACGCCACATCGCGGGCACGCCATCCTCCGGCATGACGGCTGTGGTCACCGGACCGTTGGGCATCACTCGACCGCCGGGCTGCTGGTGAAACTCCAGTCGTCCCCGCGTGCCGTTGAATGCGATCATCGCCTGCGGCCTTGGCCCAAAGGCGTGGAGGTTGTAGGTCAGAATCGGTCCCGTGTGATACCGCACCATGACGCTCATGACGTCTTCGATGTCCAGGTCATGACCGCGCCACACGGAACGATCCGGCCGATAGCCGGGGGAGCCGGGGGAGCCGGGGGTGCAGTCGAATCGCCCACGAGCTTCACCCAGCGTGTGAGGCTGCGGAGCGAACGGATCGCCGGAATTGTCCTGCCCGACGTAGTGGTCGCCGACGGGTCCATGCCTGCCGATGCCGTGTTTGTGCTTGTTTTCCGCACCGAAAAACGCGCGGTCGCCCATGGCGAACACCGTCCGCGGCACGGCGTCCAGCCACCAGTTCATCAGGTCCAGATGATGCGTGGCCTTGTGCACCAGCAATCCGCCGGAGCGGTTTTTCTCGGCGTGCCAGCGGGAAAAATAGGTCACGCCCTTGCGCGCGTCGAGCATCCAGTCGATCTGGGCGCTGATGACGTCGCCGATGACGCCCTGCCGCAGGAGCTTGTGGATCAGCCCCGCCCAGGGCATGTAACGGCAGTTGAACGTGACGCGGACCCGCCTGCCTGTGCGGGCCGTCGCCTCCAACACATCGCGGCAACCGGCGGCATCGATCGCCAGCGGCTTCTCCACGATCACGTCGCAGCCCAGCTCCATCAGTCGCACCGCCTGCGGCGCGTGGAGATGGTCCGGCGTGCAGAGGATCACCGTGTCCGGCCGGGTCCGCCTGACCATTTCCGTCGGATCGCTCGCAATGAACCGCGGCGTTTCGGGCAACCCCTGCTGAGTCAGTTTCCGCTGATGCGCCGCGATGGCCGCGGGATTGGGATCGCAGAACGCCACGATTTCCGCATGTTCATGATGGTCCGTCGCCAGGGGTTCGATGAACATGCCCGCCCGGCAGCCGAGGCCGACGATGGCATACCGTCGCCGCGGACGATCCGCGATGGTTTGCTGGGGATCACCTGATGTCGTCAATGTCGCCATGCTCAAACTCGCAACCCAACAGCTTTACCGTAACACCAGGAACACGACATCTCTCGGCTGGACCACCACCGCCTGCCGCCAGGGCGTGACGCCGCCGGCCAGACGGGTTCGCTTGCCGCCGCGGTCCATCTGTTCCAGCACAGCTTCTGCCGTTCCACCCTGTCGCAGGCCGGGATCGATCGGGACCTGCACCGTCACCGGCTGATCGCCGACGTTGGCCAGCACGATGGCCACGGAGCCGTCGCGGTGCGAGCGCGTGACGCTGTGCATCACGGCGGGACTGACGACCTTGCCGTTTTCCACGGATTCAGTGAACGTCACCTGCGGCATGTCGCCCAGATCCAGCGGACGCAGGTAATCGCCGAAGCGAAGATGATCGATGCCCGCCACGCTGTAATCGCTGATGAGGCGGAGATAGTCGAGCGCCTGCTTGTGTTGGGGTTGCAACACTTCCGCGCTGCCGCCATCGACGAAGATGCGACCGATGACCGCGCCCTCGACGAACAGGACCGCCATTTCGGAAATGATGTTGCCCGGCCCATCCTTGGCCGAACGAACATTGCGTCCGAAACCCAGGCTGTAGTCGCCCCAGATGGCGCGGAAGCAGGGCACATAGCCATCCCATGTGTTCTTGGCGTAAAGGTTCACGTGCAGCAGATCGCGGAAGGCTTCGACAGGCGCTTCACCGGAGAGGATGGCCTGGGGATTGATCTTCCGCATGGCATCCAGGGCGCGCTGAGCCATGCGGCGTTGCCCGGTGATGACGGTGTTGCCGCCGCCGAGGCTGTGGCCGTGCGTGGGATCGAAGCACTCGGCCGCGCCTTTACCGAAGCTGTCAAGGTACGCGCCGTCGAAGCCGTCGCGCACGACATTGGCACACAAATCCGCGATGCGTTGCTGCCACCACTCGGTGGCGCGGCACATGGCATACTTCGGCGGGCCGTACAGCGTAGGTTTGCCGTCACGCTCCCGACCGACGTTGCGTGTGGCTACCGCGGCGTCCGCTTCATCGCCGGTGTTGGGGTCGTAGATGATCGACTGGATGTACGCCATATGATGGACACCCTGCTCCTTGAGCTGACCAATGGCTTGTTCAATGCCGGGTTTGAGCGGCCGGATGACGCCCATGCCTTCAAATTCCAGGCCGCCCTTGCCGGTGGCATTCTCGAATACGCCGTACCAGATACCGAAGAACGGCCGACGATCCAGCGCCTCCAGCAGCGCCAGCGAGCCTTTGAGATTGTTCTCCACCGTGCGGGCGGGATGGGTCGTCGAAGTGCGCGTCACAACGGCTGCATTCTTGATCCAGTCGGGAATGTCGCTGCGGTCCTGGAGGAGTCCCTTGCTGGCCCAGACGGTGCGTGCCCACCAGTTGCGATACAAACGGCAGGCGTCGTACCAGTGGCCGTCATACGCGCCGGCGAGGGTGTCGTACGTCGCATGCCAGGCCGCGCCCTCCGACGCCCGTCCGTCCGGGTGATGCTCCACCGCGAGCAGCATGGCGTTGCGATCGGGATAGTTTTTCTGAATGAAGACCTTGTCGCAGGCCTGCTCGTCAGGCGTGGCGAAGTAAACACCCTGCCGTGTGGTCAGGCCGTAGGTCGCCATGAACTGGAATTTCGCCGCCGGGCCAGGGTAGGGCAGCATGGAATCGTATCGCGGCTGTTCCTTGCCGAAGATCCGGATCGTACCGCGACGATAGGGAATCACGATCCAGTTCGACTTCGGCTGCGGATCGGACGCCAAGGTGGCCAGTTGCGGATACGTGACGGACCAGATGCCGTCATCGCTCCGGTTCGGCTGCACATCCATCGACCAGACAAACCGCGTGTCGCCGGGCTTGAGCGTCACGCGCATGGTCGCATGGATGGTCGCGCCGCCGGCGGGAACTTCGGTCCATGTCATAACGATTGACTTTGCGCCATCAGCGGCGTTTTCCAGTTTGCACGTCGGTTTGCCCGCCGAGCCGTCCACCGCCACCGGCTTCTCCGCGCCCTTGACATTCACCTGCGCCGACCAGAGCGGCATCCAGGGCACGCCCAGTTTCAGCGTGTTGTCCACCAGTTGCAGTCCCGCAGCGGACCAGATGCCGAGCAATTTGCCGCTGTCGCGTTCGATGGCCAGGCCCGTCTGGTTGCTGTACAGCCGAACCAGGCCGGCCACGTCGTCAGCCATCACGACGCCGGGTTGAACGGTTGTCATGGGAGGCGCAGCCACGGGTTCCGCCGCCTGGGCGGAGTAACCGCCGCACACCACGAGAGCCAGCAACAGACCTTGAATGGAGTTTCGGATCGACATGCGTTTGCCTATCTGTAAAGGAAGGACAACACCTGCACACGACATGGCGTGCGATCATTCGTAGTCGAACTCGAGCAGCGCGCCGAAGCCGCCTGGGCCATAGGGACCATAGCCGTTGGAGATGATGGTGGCGGTGGAAATGGCGAAGGGATCTTCCGGAACCGGGCGGAATCGGCGGTTTTCGCCGTGGCCGTCGAGGAAACAGAAGTTCACGTTCGCGTGCGTATGTCGGTAGTTGAAGACGCTGGCGGTACGGTAGGCATTGCCGATGTAATCCGCGCCAAACATGAAACGGTAGGCGTTGTTGCCGGCGTCATGCAACGGATGCACGATGCCGGGAACCGTCGTCGGCGTCATGCGCGCGTCGCTGAACATCATGGTCTGGCTGCCGCGGCTGAAGGAATCCATCCTTCGCGGCCCGGACTTGCCCGCCGTGACGATCCAGCCGTTCTGCTGGTTGTAGTAGCCGGTGACGCTCATGTCCGACATGTAGTGGGAATAGTTGTTGTACGCCGAGATGCGGGTGTATGAACTGGCGCCCTGGAAGGATTGCATTTCCATGTTGCCACTCATGACGACTTCCGGACAAATCCTGACATTGGGGATCGTCCCCTGAGCCGTGGTGCCCACCGTGGGGAACCAGGGCAGCAGGCCGGCGTTGACGATACGCCCGATCGGCGTGATGCCGAAGTTCACCTGCTCCGCCCCCAATCCGCCGCTGGAGTGCATCGGCAGATAGCTCCGCGATGCGTCGGCGTACATGCTGGTCAGCAGCGCAAGCTGCCGCACGTTGCCCAGACACAGCACGCTGCGCGACGATGCCCGGGCTGACTGCAACGCGGGAAGCAGAATGGATATCAAAAGCGCAATGATCGAAATCACCACGAGCAGCTCGATCAACGTGAACGCCCTGTCCCGGCTGCGGCGCACAGGCCGGCGGTCGTGACGGATTGTGTGACGGTTCGCGGACAGGGCGAGATGGTCCATGATCTGCTCTCCGCGCCGATGTCGTCCGATCCACCGTGATCAACATCGGCCAATCGTGTTCCTGACATCATGGTATCCAAGTTGTATTCTAAATCAATACAACTTTCATTTTCTTTGAGTATTCGTTCTTGCAGCGGTGAAAATAAGGTTTTGCCTTATTTCTGATGCCAAGTTGTCACTTAACATTGAATTG
>JADLAP010000381.1 GCA_020848195.1 Phycisphaeraceae bacterium | reverse complement strand
GTACGGTAGCGGACAGGGTCGCATCTGTCAGTCAGGAGACACCCCATGCACGAGAACCTCGTCCTCATCGGTGCCGGCAGCGCCATGTTCACCCGCGGTCTGGTCGCGGACATCCTCAGGCAGAAGTGGGAAGGCGAAGTACGCCTCGTTGACACGGACCCCGTGGCCCTGGCCACCGCCGAGAAACTGACCGCCAAGATGCTGGCCGCCACGGGCGCCCCCCTCAAGCTGCGGGCGGCCACAGACCGACGCGCCCTGCTCCCGGGGGCCACAGCCGTGATCTGCACCATCGGCGTCGGCGGCCGTCGCGGCTGGGAACAGGACGTCTTCATTCCGCGCCAGTTCGGCATCTACCAACCCGTCGGCGACTCCGTCATGCCTGGGGGCACTTCCCGCGCCATGCGCATGATCCCGGCCATGGTGGACATCGCCCGGGACGTGCTCGAACTCGCACCGGACGCCCTCTTCTTCAACTACGGCAACCCCATGGCCCCGGTATGCCGTGCCGTGCGCAAAGCCACGGGCGCCGAGATGATCGGCCTGTGCCATGGCGTCTTCCACGTTGGCCACCACCTGGCACGATTGCTCGAGACGCCCGCGGCGGAGCTGCGCTACACCGCCCTCGGCATGAACCACCTCACCTGGTTCACCGAAGTGCGCACCCGCGGCACCGATGCGATCCCGCGCCTCCAGGCCATGGCCCGCGCCAAGATCGGCGGCCTCGAGCGTCGCGACCTCGGCCGCAGCTTCGCCGAGAACGGCTCCGCCGACCGCAGTGCCCCCTTCGGCTGCGGCGACGACCCTTTCACGTGGGAACTGGTGGACATGTTCGGCGCCTTCCCGGCCGTCATGGACCGTCATGTCACGGAGTTCTTTCCGCATCTCTTCGCCGCCAAGGGCAGCTACTACGGCAGTACCCTCGGCGTGGACGCCTTCAGCTTCGAGGGCACCATCGCCTGGGGCGACAAGATCTTCAGTGAGATGCGCGCCCTGGCCGACGCGCCCGGGGCACTGCCGGCCGACTACTTCACCAAGATCGGCGGCGAGCACGAGCAGGTGACCGAGATCATCGAGAGCATTCGCGGCGACCAGGGGCGCGTCTTCAGTGCCAACGTGCCGAACCGCGGGCAGGTGCCGAACCTGCCGACCGATGCCGTCATCGAGTGCCCGGCGGTCGCCGATGCCGGTGGTCTGCGGGCCATCCAGCAGAAAGCGCTGCCGGCCGGCATCGCCGGCACGCTGGCCACGCGCTTCCAGTGGGTCGAGACGGTGGTCGAAGCCGCGCTCGAGTCCAGCCGGCGCAAGTTCATTCAGGCTCTGCTGCTCGATGGTGCGGTCACGTCGGTGACCCAGGCCGCGCACCTCGCGGATGCCCTGCTGGCGGCACACCAACCCCACCTGCCGCATGTGCGCTGAGAACACACGGGCGGCGAACGGGCATTGGCACCGATACGGGAGAACCGCATGGTCACGACGGTCTTGAGTCCGGCACAGATCCAGCGGCTGCATGAGGCGTCGCTGCAGATCCTGGAGCGGATCGGCGTCCACGTCCCGCACGCGGACAT
>JADLAP010000242.1 GCA_020848195.1 Phycisphaeraceae bacterium | reverse complement strand
CGGACGAATCGGGACGCGCGGGCAGTTTGCCGCGGCTGCGAATGACGTTAACAGCATCTCTGCTCCAGCCGCGGGCAAACTGCCCGTGCGTCCCGTCAATCGCACAGATTCCGCTTACGAAACCGCCATCCCGTCTTGACCCTGACGACCGCGGCATTTAGTCTTTGCCCAGCGCCATATCCACTGGGGAGAGGGATGGCCACCGTAGCCACCGGGTTGTTGGGGCAGGGAGTGTGCCGGTGCTGGTCCGTTGCCCTCATTGCGGTCACAGGATCATGCTGAAGAACGTCAAGCGACGTTCTTACGCGATGGCCTGCGCCAAGTGCAAGAAGGGCTTCGGGATGTACGTGGAGGGGCCGGAGGACAATCTCCGCGTGGGGATTTTCGCTTCGGTGGAGGAGATGCAGCAGCGCCTGCTGCAGGCGCTGGCGATCAAGCGTGCCCGCCGGAAACAGCAGTTCAAGACCACGGGCGAGAACGGGGATACGGGCCAGAGTCCCGCAGCTGGCGCGTTGCCGCCGGAGCCGGAGGATGGCGGCGAGCTGACGGAAATCGGTTCCAGCCAGACGCTGGGATCCGACAAGCCGGCGACAGTGGAGGATCTGCAGGCGGAACTGATGTCGCAGCCGAAGATGCCGGGCGAGTATCTGGCGACGCTGGCCTCGGCAAGCCCGGTCGCGGACGACGAAGACGACGCGGTGGAACCGACCCTTGTGCCGGACCCGGCCTCCGCCCCGGAAACCCCGGAAGCCACGGAAGACGGCGGCGGCAATCGGCCGGAGTCGCCTCTGGCGGTGGCCCCGCCGTCGATCAGCCGGCCTCAGCGGCCGGAGTCGCCCATCGGCCTCAGCTCCGATCCCGTCATCAGCCCCAGCGCCAGCGGATCGGGCATGTTGCTCGGCCAATCCTCGGACGACATCAGCATCGACGACATCGACCTGAGCAACGATGCCGGCACGACGCTGCCTTCGACCGGCGCCGCGCCTCGACCGCCGCGTCCGGAGTCGCCGATGGCGGGCAAAACGCTGGCGGGAACCAGCGCCAATCGGCCCCCCGTCCGCGATCCCGTCGGCGATACCCTGCCGTCCAAGCCGTTGCGGGCCACGATCGAAGACGACGACATCACCCTCGCCGGCACCGCGGCTCCCGCCGCCGCTTCCGCCGACGCCACGTTGCCCTCCGCACCCGCCACGCCACCTGCCTCCAGCGACGCCACCCTGCCCAATGTCCAGGCCCTGCCCCGCTCGCTGGCCTTCAAGCCACCCGTCCGCGAGATCGTTCCGATCTCCATGCCCGATGAACTGTCCGGCAACCTCGGCGGCTACCAGATCGTCAAGCTGCTGGGCCAGGGCGGCATGGGCTGCGTCTACCTCGCCCGTCAGCTCTCGCTCGACCGGCAGGTGGCGGTCAAGACCATGAACGCGCAGTGGGCGCAGGACCCGGTCTTCCTCTCCCGCTTCACCCGCGAAGCCTACGCCGCCGCCCAACTCGTCCATCACAACGTCGTGCAGATTTACGACATCGGCGAAGACCGCAGCACCCCCTATTTCAGCATGGAATTCGTCGCCGGCCAGTCGCTTCAGCACCTGCTGGAGGACAAGGGCAAGCTCGATCCGGAAGAAGCGGCGGGCTACATCCTCCAGGCGGCGCGCGGCCTGCTCTTCGCCCACGAACACGGCATGATTCACCGCGACATCAAGCCGGACAACCTGATGCTCAACGATCACGGCGTGGTGAAAGTCGCGGACCTGGGCCTGGTCAAGACGCCGGCTTCAGTGGAAATCGAGGAACGCGCCGAAGCGGACAAGCCCGCCCTGGCGCCCAATCCCGTGGCGGAGCCGAAGGTCTACATCCCCCGCGCCACCAAGCTCAGCACCACCGCCGGGGTCACCATCGCCGACATCGCCATGGGCACGCCGGCCTACATGGCGCCCGAGCAGGCCCGCGACGCCCGCGGCGTCGATGTCCGCGCCGACATCTACTCCCTCGGCTGCAGCCTCTATTCCCTCGTCACCGGCAAGCCGATCTTCGAGGGCAAAACCATTCACGAGGTGATGACCAAGCACCAGACCGAGCCGGTAACGCCGCCGGAGGTGGTCGTCAGCCGCGTGCCCAGGAGCCTGTCCGCCATCATCATGAAAATGGTGGCCAAGGATCCCGCCGACCGCTACCCGAACATGACCGCGGTGATCGACGCGCTGCAGGACTACCTGGGTCTGGCTTCCGCCGGGCCGTTCACGCCGCGCGAGGAACACGCCCGCGTGCTGGAGGAAGCGGTCGATGCCTACAACGACGCCGAGATGGCCCGCATCCGCAAGCTGACCATCCTGCTCTTCAGCAGCTTCTGCATCGCGATGATGTTCTGCTTCGGCTATTTCCAGTGGGCCAGGCCCGTGATGGTGACGCTGGCGTACTGGCTTTCCACCACGGCGTGCTACAGCGTGCTGCTGGGCGTGCGTCAGAAGTCGCACCTGTTCACGAGACTGCGCCAGATGATTTTCGGCGGCAGTCTGGCCGACTGGGCCACCTGGGGCGCGGGCGCGCTGGTCGTTGCGGGACTGATCCTTGCCACCGGACCGCTGACTTGGCTGCTCCTGGGCGTTCTCGGCGCCGCCTCGGCCGCGGGATTCCACTTCACCGTCGACCGCCGCCTCGCCCGTCAGCGCGCCACGCCGCTGGCCAGCGTGCGGGACCTGCTCAAGAGCATGAGACTTCGCGGCCTGGAGGAAGAAGCCCTGCGCCGCTTCGTCTGCAAATACAGCGGGTCCAACTGGGAGCCGTTCTACGAAGCCCTGTTCGGCTACGAGGACATGGTCAGCGCCCGCCACAAATGGGGCCGCGGCGACGACGGCAGGCCCCGCCGGCGCTACGGCCTGTGGCGCGACGTCATCGTCCACTGGATCGATCAGCGCCTCCGCCAGCGCGATCTCGACCGACAGCGCAAACACCTGGAAAAAATCGAACGCGCCAAACTCAAGGCCAAAGGCGCCAGCGACGAGGACGCGACGCTCCAGGCTCAGGCCGCCGCGGATCACCTCGTCACCGCCGCCGCTCAGTTCCGCGCCCAGGTCAACGCCGTCGAAAACACCGCCGAAGGCCAGACCCTTCCCGCGGGCGTCCTCGCACAACCCCTGCAGGTCCACAAAGTCCTTTACGGCGACGAAGACGCCGTCACCGGCCAGCGCAAACCCCAACCCGAAGGAATCTCCATCCGCATCATCGGCCTGGGCAACCTCCTCTTCGGCGCCCGCGCACGCTTCCTCGTCGGCGTCGCCCTCGTCGCCTTCTGCGTCCTCTGGCTCCGACACAACCACGTCATCACCGGCAGCGCAGCCGATCTCCAGCAGATGCAGAACATCAAAAATCTGCAGGATTTCGTCTCCTCCGCCGAGTCCGCCACCAGCGCCAGCCGAAGCTACCAGCCCCTGACCTTCCCCGGCGTGCCCGACTTCATCGCCAACCAGCTCTCCGGCTACGGCAGCGGTCTGGCGGGTCTGGTCCTGATCGCCTCCGTCTTCTTCACCGGCACACGCATGACCGTCTTCCTCCTGCCCGGCCTGGCCCTGCTGCTGCTGGGCAACCACATCCCCGTCGATGACCTGGCCAAACTGCAACTGGGACCGCTGCACAGCGACCACGCCTGCTGGCTCGGCGGCATCGCCCTCTGTGTCGTCGGCTGGTTCTTCGGTCGGCGAAGTAACTGACAACAACGGCGGAGAAGCCGCCGCAGCCTCCTACAATTTCTGTCCCTACCCCGGTCCTCGGAGTCCCGCACCGATGCCGAAACGATCCTTGTTGCCCGATCATTTCC
Organism: Phycisphaeraceae bacterium; assembly: GCA_020848195.1. Classification (GTDB taxonomy): domain Bacteria; phylum Planctomycetota; class Phycisphaerae; order Phycisphaerales; family Phycisphaeraceae; genus JADLAP01. The sequence continues at coordinate 40,542 of JADLAP010000242.1, read as the reverse complement.
TCGTCCTGGTCCTTGTCGGCGCACTCGGCGGCGGCGTGGGTTTCGCCTATCTCTCCGCATTGCGATGGATGGAAACATGGTTGTCGCCTCAGCATGCTTCCACGTGGAGTCACCTGTTCGTGATGATCGGCGTCGGCCTCATGGTGGCGGGACTGACCTGGTGGTTGGGCAGCAGCGGTGATGTGGAACTGCTGGTGGATAACGTTCACGTGGAAGGCGGAGCGAAAGACCTTCGCGCCTTGCGATCGCTGTTGCCCACCTCGCTGTTGTGTATCGCGGTCGGCGGGGCGGCGGGACCGGAAGCCCCGCTTGTGCAAACCACCGGCAGCCTGGCCAGTTGGCTGGCCCGCAAACGCTTGGCCTCCGTGACCGATCGGCGCATCCTGACCATCACCGGCATGGCGGCGGGCTTTACCGTGCTCTTTGGCGTTCCGCTGGGTGCAGCCATTTTCGCCCTGGAAATCCTGCATCGTCGCGGCCTGGAGTATTACGAAGCCCTTATGCCCGCCGTCATCGGCTCCCTGTCCGGCTACCTGGTTTACATGCTGGCCACGGGATGCGGTCTGACGCCGGTGTGGCATTTCCCCGACGCCGGCTCGCTGCGGCCGGTGGACTTGGCCTGGGCCGCGATAGCTGGCGTTGCAGCGGCGGTCATCGCTGCGGGATTCACCGGCCTGAACCTGTCCGCGCGACGACTCCTCCACCCTCTGCCCGCGTGGCTGAGACCGGTCCTCGGCGGCGCCGTCCTTGGCGTCCTGGGCATGGCTACGCCCTGGGCGCTGACCTTCGGCGAAACGCAACTGTCCGACGTGATGCAACAACATCCGGTGGCGTCGACCCTCGCGCTGGCCGCCGTCGCCAAGCTTCTCGCCACCACGGTCACGCTTGCCTGCGGATGGCGCGGCGGCTTTATCATTCCCCTATTTTTCATGGGCGCTGCCGTAGCACGGCTCATGCACATCGCGTTGCCCCAGACCAACGAAATTGTCCTCATCGCCGCGATGATGGCTGCCACCAATGCCGGCGTCACCAAAACGCCGTTAGGCTCCATGCTCGTCGTCACCGGCATGGCCGGCCTACACCTGATGCCGACCACGCTCATTGCCGTCGTCGTCAGCATGCTGCTGACGCATCCGGTGGGCATGATTCACAGCCAGCGGGATCGGTTTTGGCGGACTGCGGCGAAGACGCCGCGGCTATGAAAAACAGGTCATTTGACGTTGTTTTATGCGCCCGCGCCGATCAACTCGCCAGAGGAGGCGGTGTACATGCCCGTGTCGTCGTCGTCGAGACTGTCCACGCTGGCGAAGCCCTGGCCCTGGAGATATTCCAGCGTCGCCTTGCCGCCGGTGGAGATGTGGCTGACGTTGTCGCCGAGGTGATAGCGGTGCAGCGCGCCCGCGGTGCTGACGCCGGCGACGACGCTGGTGGCATGGCGCATCAGCGTCGCGCGGGTCACCGCCAGGGCGATTTCCTTCGTGCCCACGTCGAACGGCGGCGTCTCGGCGACCCCCATCGGGCCGTACCAGAAAATCGTCTGCGCGTGTTCGATCAGTTCGCTGTACAGGTTGATCGTGCGGGGTCCGATGTCCAGGCCGAGGTATCCCGGCGCGATGAATTCCTTGGACACGGTGGTCTGCGCCGCCGGGCTGATTTCGCCGGCGCAGAGATGATCCACGGGAATCATCATCCTGGCGCGCCGGCGGCTGGCGGCGTGGAGCAGATCGTCCGCCGCGGCGATCAGTTCGCGCGACAGCATCGACTTGCCGATGCTCTTGCGCTCGGCGGCGAGGATCGGCTGCGCCATCTCCCCGGCGATCAGCACGATGTCCAGCCGGTCGAGCAGTTGCGCCAGCAGGTTGAATTTCTCGGCGTTGGCCGTGCCGCCGACGATGGCCAGCAGCGGTCGGGCCGGCGTCTGGAACACCTTCGACAGATACCGCAGTTCGTTGCACAGCAGGAAGCCGGCGACGCGCGGAGCTTGCGCCATCGCCCGCGGCAGCGCGAGCATCGACGCATGGGGCCGGTGCGCCGTGGCGAACGCATTGTTGCAGTACACCTCGCCGAGCTGCGCGAGATGATGGGCGAAGCCGGGGTCGCCCATCTTTTCGCCTTCGTGGAACCGCAGGTTTTCCAGCAGCAGCACCTGGCCGTTCTGAAGCTGACGCGCCATGGAGAGGGCGACGGGGCCGATGCAATCCGGCACGAACCCGACATCCAGACCCAGCAGGTGGCTCAGCCTCGCGGCGATGGGTTGCAGGCTCAGGTCAGGGTCCGGCCGATCATGGGCGGGCCGGCCCAGGTGGCTGATCAGAATCAGCCTGCCGCCGCGGTCGATCACGCTGTGAATCGTCGGCAATGCCGCTACCAGCCGACGATCATCCGCCACCTTTCCTTCCAGCATCGGAACATTGAAATCCACGCGCATCAGCACCCGTCGCCCGAGTACGTCGATTTGATCGATGCTGCGCTTGGTCATGTCTGTTCCCCTTGTCTGCCGGTCGTGTAGCGAGGAGCAAGACGTGAGACGACCTCTACCCCTCATGCTATCGCGGGAGGGCGGCCAAGGGAAGAGAAAATACGGAATATCCAAATCCGAATGACGAACAATGCGACTTAACTCCAGCCGCGGGCAAACGATCCGCGCGTCCGTTCATGCGTCATTTGGATTTGGACATTCGGGCATTTTTCACGTTTCAATGTCCATCGCCAGCAGATCCGCATCCTGCTTCAGCGGGCCGGCGACTTTCACGTGTTCCGGGTGCGGCAGATAGGTTTCCAACGCCCTGCGGTCTGTCAGCGTCACCAGCAGGCCGTGCGTGTAGCCGCCGCTGCGATCGGTGAAGTTCTTGCCCGCTTTCACGGAAATGACGCCGGGAATCTTGCCCGCCAGTGAACGCAGGCCCGCCAGGTGTTCCTCTTGCCGCGCGTCGCTCACCCCCGCCTTGAACCTGATCCACACCATATGCTCAACCATCTTCGCTCCCCTTTCACCGCTCAAAGCCCGCGGATGCCGCGTCTTCGCGGCTTCCGCGGGGTCTTGTCCCGTTGAACGCTCACCCTTCCCGCTTCTCCGCCTTGATCCGCCGCACAATGTTCGTCGTGCTACGCCCCTCCACCAGCGGAACCAGCGCCACCTTGCCTCCGTATGACTTCACAAACTTCGCACCCACCACCTGGTCCTCGCGGTAGTCGCCGCCCTTGACCAGCACGTCAGGCCGCAGCGCCTCGATCAGTCCCTCCGGCGTGTCGTCGTCAAACACCATCAGATAATCAATGCACTGCAACTCGCTGAGCACCAGCAGCCGATCCGCCTGATGATTCACCGGCCGGGTCGGACCCTTGAGCCTGCGTATCGAATCATCACTGTTGACCGCGACGATCATCAAGTCGCCCATTCGCCTCGCCGACCGCAGATACGCCACGTGGCCCGCGTGAAGAATGTCGAAGCATCCGTTGGTGAACACGATCCGCCGGCCCTGCGTGCGGTGCGCGTGCACCTCGGTCGCCAGTTGCTCCAGCGTGCGCACCTTGCCGAGCTGCTCGTGCTGCTTGTCCAGCAGGGCCAGCAGCACTTCCGCGAGCTTGATGGGCACGACGCCGAATCGCTCGACCTCCAGCCCGGCCGCGACATTGGCCAGCGCCACCGCGGCGGGCCAGCTCGCGCCGTTGCCCTTCGCCGCAGCCAGCATCGCCAGCACCATATCGCCCGCGCCGGTGACGTCGTACACCGCGCGGGCCTGCGTCGGGGCTGCCAGCGCGCCGCCGTCACGCTGCAACAGCAGCGCGCCGTGCTTGTCCAGCGTCACCACTACCGTCTCCAGCTTCAGTTGCCGCAGCAGCTTTCGCGCCATCGCCTCCGGCTGGTCCGGCGACAGCCCCGTCGCCTTCGCCGCTTCCGTCCGGTTGGGCGTGATCGTCGTCGCGCCTTCGTATTTGCCGTAATCGCTGATCGCCGCCGGGTCCACCAGCACGGGAACCTTCGCCTTCCGCGCCATCGCAATCAGCGCCTTGCACACCGGCTCCGTCAGCACGCCCTTGTTGTAGTCCTCGATGCACAAAGCGCCGGCCTTCGGAAGCAGTTTTTCCGCCTTCGCCAGCAGCTTTTTCGCAGCATGATCGTCGATGGGCCGGCGATCCTCGATGTCCACGCGGAACATTTTCTGCGCGTGCCGCGCCTGGGCCAGACCGACGAAATTCTGCTTGATCGTCGTGGGCCGGCCCCGGTCCCGGATCAGTCCCGTCGTCCGACAACCGGAATCCTCCAACGCGCCCGCCAGCCGCGACGCGGCTTCGTCGTCGCCCATCAGGCCCAGGCACTCCACGTCGCAGTTGAGTGCCGCCAGGTCCATGCACACATTCGACGCGCCGCCCGGCGTCCACGTCTCACGCTCCACCGTCAGCACCGGAACAGGCGCGTCGGGACTCAGCCGATCCGCGTTGCCGTACACGTAACGATCCAGCATGAAGTCCCCCGCCACCACGATGCGGCAACGCCGCCAGCGGTCCACCAACCGGATCAGTTCATCCGCCAAAGGTAATGTCAGCTTCGCCTTCATGGGCGAACAGTTTACCGCAGGGAGGTGATGTGGAGGACAGAGACATCCCACGGATTCGCGGAGTACCGTGCGAATCCATGGGATGCCCCGCAATCACGCCTTGCTCTTGCGCAGCCGTGAAGCCGCGGACTTGTCCGCTTGCAGCAGTTCCGCTTTCGCTTTGTCCTTTTCCCGGCGAAGCTCGGTGATGCTGCGGACTTTCAATCTGGCCGCGCCTTTGGATTTGTGCGTGCCCAACGGCTTGGCGTGCTTCAGCCTCGCCTTGGCTTTGGCGATTTCGCCGTTCTCCACGTACTGCGGCAGCCATTTCGCCTGGGCCACGAGCATTTCGTCGATGCACTGCCAGACTTCCTCCGGGTTGCACACCGCGCCGGTCAGCGGATCGTGCAGGGCGGCCTGCTTGAGCAGCGTGGCGTCGCCGTGCACGGCTGCTTCCACCGCCATGCGCTGCACGCTGATGCTGGCGGAGCAGGTGGCGGCGCAGGCCAGGGGCAGGTCGCCGACGCGAGGCATATGCACGCCGAGGCGGTCGATGAAACACGGTGCTTCGATCACGGCATCATTGGGCAGATTGGTGATCGTGCCGTTGTTGCGGACGTTGACGTGGCCGCGCCACGTTCGGCCGGTCTGGAGGGATTCGATGATGTAGCTGCCGCGTTCGTGGCCTCGGTTTTCCGGCGTCAGCGGCTTGATCTCATCCTTCATCCACTGCGGGAAATCCGTCTCAAACCAGTTCCGGCTTTCGGTGCAGACCCGCAGGTAGCCGCCGGTTTCGCCGTTGATCCAGCTCGACATGTCGATCCACCGCTTGATTTCCTGCGGACGCTTGCGATACCACGGCAGATACTCGGAGAGATGCCCGTTGCTTTCCGTGCTGAAACAGCCGAAGCGGCGAAGGACGTCGATGCGGCATTTTTCCGTGGGCGCCCAGCGGGGATGTTTCTCGAAGGCGGTCAGCAGTTCCTCGCTGCCGACCTCCCGGCCCTTGTAGAGCACCTTGATGAACCAGGTCTGGTGATTGATGCCGGCACAGATGACGTTCGTGCGGGCATGGCACTCTTCCATGCGTTCCAGCTCCGGATCGCCGTGGAGATGCGACAGGGCCATGTCGATCTGTCGCCAGCCGCACTCGATGCCGTGGCAGAGTCCCAGGGTGCTGACCTTGCCATACTGCAGCGCGGCCCAGGTGTTGATGGCCATGGGATTGGCGTAGTTGAGGAAGAGGACATTGGGCTTGGAGACTTCGCGCATATCGCGGCAGAAGTCGAGGATTTGCGGGACATTCCGCTGGCCGTACATGATGCCGCCGACGCAGAGGGTATCGCCGACGCACTGGTCGATGCCGTACTTGAGCGGAATGTCGATGTCATGGGCAAAGGCTTCGACGCCGCCGATGCGGGTGCAGTTGATGACGTAGTCGGCGTCCGCCAGCGCGCGGCGACGGTCGAGCGTGGCGTCGATCGTCGCCTTGAGGCCGAACTGGTCGATCATCCGCTGACACAGCTTCGCCACCATGTCGAGGTTCTTGCGGCTGATGTCGCAGAAGGCAAAGCGCGTGTCGGCCAGTTCGGGCACGGTGAGGATGTCGCGGAACAGTCCGCGTGTAAAGCCGACGCTGCCGGCGCCGATGAAGGCGACTTTGATGGCCATGGGAGGCGATCCTGTGGGGGATTGAATTAATTAACAAGGTTAAGTTACTAAATCCGGGCGCGAAATGCAAGAGAAAAGACTGCGGCGAAGACGCCGCAGCTATGACAGATCAGAACATTGTTGCATGACCGGTTTTATCCATGCGTGGCGCGCTGGAGGCGGTCGTTGATCGCCAGGCCCAGGTCGCGGTCGGGGAAGCGGAGGGCGTGGATTGCGTCGAGATGGGCGGCGTCCAGCCGGCGCATGGCGGCAAACAGGTTGGCGGCCGCTTCCCGCAGATCGCCCGCAGGCGACAAGGCTTCGACCATGGCGTAGCCGGGCAGGCCGGGGTTTCGCAGGGCGATCAGGCCCACGCGCTTGCCGGCGGTGGACAAACCCGGTTCGAGCCAACACAGCGGCGTGCGCGTGGCGTAATGGCGCGACAACATGCCGGGCGACCGCGGTGCGTCGTCGGCGTAATGCGGATCAAGCCGCTTCACGGGGCCGATGCGGCGTTCGATGTCCTCCACAGCCGTCGCGCCGGGGCGCAGCAGCGTGGGCGGATCGGTCATGAGGCTGAGCACGGTGGATTCGACGCCGCGGAGGCAGGTTCCGCCGTCGAGGACGAGTTGCACGCGGTCACCGAGGTCGTCGCGGACGTGCTGGGCCGTGGTGGGGCTGACGGAGCCGGAGCGGTTGGCGCTGGGGGCAGCCAGGGGACGACCGAAACGCCGCAACAGTTCGCGGGCGACTTCGTGGGCGGGGCAGCGCAGCGCCACGCCGGGCAGCCCTGCCGTGACGATATCCGGCACGAGAGCCTTGCGCGGCAGCACGAGGGTCAGCGGTCCCGGCCAGAACGTTTCCGCCAGTTGTCGCGCCCGGGTGGGCCAGGTTTCCACGAGGTTTTCCGCGGATTCCACGTCCGGTACATGCACGATCAGCGGATTGAATTGGGGCCGGCCCTTGGCCTGATAGATGCCCGCCACGGCGAGGGGATTGAGCGCGTCGGCCGCCAGACCGTAGACGGTCTCCGTCGGCAGTCCGACCAGGCCTCCGCTTTGGAGGATGGCCACGGCTTCGTCGATCAGGTCGCGCGCGGTCATGACGGTCACAGCCGGCTTGCAGCCAGCGACGCAAGTTCCGAACGTTCGCTCTTGGCCAGCGTGATGTGGCCCACCAGCGGTTCGCCCTTGAGCCGGTCCACGGTAAACGACAGGCCGTTGGACGAGGAATCCAGGTACGGATTGTCGATCTGCATCACGTCGCCGGTGAGGACGATCTTGGTGCCTTCGCCGACGCGGGAGACGATGGTCTTGACCTCGTGCGGCGTGAGGTTCTGGGCTTCGTCCACGATGATGAACTGATGCGGAATGCTTCGGCCGCGGATGTAGGTCAGTGGTTCGAGCACCAGTTGCGAGGAATCCATCAGTTGCTTGAGCCGCGTTTCGGGCGTGCGGCTTTCGGCGTGCTGGGGACCAACGCTGCGGGTGGAGAGCAGGTAGGTGAGGTTGTCGAAGATCGGCTGCATCCAGGCGGAGAGTTTTTCGTCCTTGTCGCCGGGGAGATAGCCGATGTCGCGTCCGAGGGGCATGATGGGCCGGGCCACCAGCAGTTTGTCATACCGCTGTTCGGTGAGGATTTTCTGCATGCCGGCGGCGATGGCGAGCAATGTTTTGCCCGTGCCGGCCGTGCCCAGGAGCGTCACGAGTTTCACGTCGTCATCGAGCAGCAGGTCCAGAGCCATGGTCTGCTGGACATTGCGGGCGAGGATGCCGAAGACCGGCTTGCGCGGGCCATGGACGGGGATCAGGTGGTCGGTATCGCCGAGGAGCCGCGCCAGGCCGGTGTGGGAATCGTCCAGGCGGTCGCGGAGCTGCACGAACTCGTTGCCGAAGATCTTCTGCAACTCCTCCTTGCCCTCGTCGTTCTTGAACGTCAGGTAGGGCTTGAGCTTGTCGAGATGGAGCTGCTTTTCCTCGTAGAGCAGGTCGATGACATCGGTGGGCACGTCGAGGCTGACGTAGCCGGCGTAGAGGCGGTCGGCGTCGACCTTCTGGGCCTCGAAGTCCTCGGTCTGAATACCCAGGGAGTCGGACTTGAGCCGGACGTTGATGTCCTTGGAGATGAAGACGGTGGTGTAGCCGGCCTGCTTGAGTTTCCAGGCGACGGAGATGATGCGATTGTCGGGGATATCCTCGCGGAGGCAGCCGGGTCGTTCCTCCATGGCGAACTCGACGCGGATGCGACCGCCGTGGCCGTTCCACGCCACGCCCTCGCTGAGCACGCCCTTGGTCCGCAGGCCGTCGAGGTGGCGGATGACTTGCCGGGCATTGCGTCCGACGTCGTCGTTGGCTTTTTTGAACTTGTCCAGTTCTTCGAGAACGGCGAAGGGACTGACGACCTCATTGTCCGCGAACATAAACAAACACGCGGCGTTATGCAGCAGGACATTGGTGTCAAGCACGAAGAACTTTCGGCCGCCCTTGTGGGACTTGCTGTCCGAATCGCCCAAGACGGTACTCCTGTAAGAAGGCCTGGAGGGCATCCCTGCCCGCCGACGACATCGCCGGCGCATTGTATAGCGCATATCGGCAAATCGAGTTAGGGGAATGAGAAATATCGGACCTGAAAACGCGATCCCCCGTGCGGTGAAAGCGACTGCGACGAAGACGTCGCGGCTACGAAAGACATAATGATGAACGTGATAGCTGCGGGACTGCGACGAAGACGTCGCGGCTACGAAAGATGGCGATGTAGGTTCGTCATAGCTGCGGCTTCTTAGCCGCAGTCTTCCGCCCGTTCACGTCGAACACATGCAGTGGTTGTCGCATGAAGAGGCGGCGGTGACGAAGACCTCATCACCGCGAAATGCGACGATCACCGTGTTTTTTCCAGCCGCGACGTCTTCGTCGCAGTCGCCGGTTCTGTACACCAGGCGAAAGCCGCGTTCAACGCCGCGAGGGGATTGGCCTTGGGCTTGAACTCGTGGCCGAGGTAGCGGTCGTAGCCCGCCTGGTTGATCGCCCGGCAGATAGCGGGGTAGTGCAATTCCTGCTGGTCGTCCAGATCATTGCGGCCGGGGTTGCCCGCGGTGTGGAAATGGCCGATCCACTTCAGAGACTCGCGGATCGTGCGGATGACGTCGCCTTCCATGATCTGCATGTGGTAGATGTCGTAAAGCAGTTTGACGTTGGAGCTGGCGACTTTCTGACAGACAGCCACGCCCCACGCGGCATGATCAGCCTGATAGCCGGGGTGGTCGACCTTGGAGTTGAGAAGTTCCATATTGAGCATGACGCCGGTCTTCTCCGCCCGCGGCGCGATACGGGAAAGACCGCAGGCGCAGGCGTCGATGGCCTGCTCTTGCGTCTGGCCCGGGCAGCGGTTGCCGCTGAAGCAGATCAGGTTGGGAATGCCGTGCTGCACAGCCAGGTTGATCGATTCGGTCAGCTCGGCCACGATACGGTCGTGCTCGGCGGGATTGTTCAGGCCGCAGGTCAGGGACTGGTGGCCGCAGATGCTGGCGACGACCAGACCGTGTCGATGCGCGATGGCGACACGCTCGACAAAGCGGTCATCGCGGAACCACCATTCGACGGCGGGATAGCCGATCTTTGCCGCGGCGGCGCAGAGGGCTTCGTAATCCGTGGTCGGACTTTCAAACATGGGATAGCAGAACGATTGTTTCAGCGGCATGACGCGGCTCCGTGCAACTGGGTATGCATCTCGGCGAAGGTGGTCGGCGTCAGCCCCTGTTCGCGCACATAACGAAACGTCAGATCAAGCATCTCCATGGCGGGATCGAACAGCCCCAGGCTCCAGGGATGCCAGATCGGCGTGACATAATCCACCTGTTCCGCCTTCGCGCGATCGACAAGGACTTTGCTGTTGTAGCGGAACTCCTCGGCGGCAGTGGTGATCGGCTTGGGCGGAATCGCCTCGGGCCACAGCGGCGGATATGCCAGCAGGCGGCGAGGCTCGGTCCAATAGCCGGGCTTGCTCATGGATTTGAGCACGTTTTCGTGCCAGCCGTGACAGGGGTATTCAGCCAGATCGGCAAAACCATCGTCGGCATAGCTGGTGGCGGGACGCAGCGGCGCGGGCAAGGTGTAATCCGGCCCCCACGCCATGCTGCTGACATAGGCAAACCCCGCTTCCACGAGCCATTGGAGCGTCTGCTTCTGGCCGCAAAGACCATCGACGAAGCTGTAGGCAGGTCGAAACCCGATGCATTGCCGGCCGGGAAAGGCGCGATCGACCACCTCTTTGCCGCGGTGAATCTGCTCACGAATCTCCTGTGGCGACACGGCGGGAGGGCCGAACGGATGATTGCGCAGCAATTGATGCGAATAGCTGTGCGAGGCGATTTCAAACAGTGGATCGTCCAGCAGCCGGCGGAAATCGTCCAACGACGCTTCCAGCACCTGGCCGACGATGAAAAACGTGGCGGGCATCCGGTGCCGGCGGTGCATGGCCACGATCGCCTCGCACGCCTGCACGCAACTGGGCGCGGGATCGGAGGCGCAGGGGGTGCCGGGGGTGCCGGGCAGACGTTCCGTGTCGTATGCTGCAATGAATCGGGTCACGGCAATTTCCTTTGTTCAACTCCAGAGTACCGAGAGATCGGTCGTCAGCTTCGCCGCGATGGCGGACGCTTCGTCGTCGGTCATGGCGGGACTGATGCCCACCACCGCCAGGCGACGGATGATGTCGCGCGTGCGCGGGCACATGTCCGGACGGTAGTCGGGCAGGTTGACGACGTGGGGACATTTGAACGGGCAGCCCTCCGGCGTGGCGGTTTTCTGTTCCAGGATGTGTTCCCAGTTCCAGTAGACGTGCCAGTCGCGGACGCCGCGGGTGTCGCCCGCCGCCAGGCCGCCGAGACCGATCTTCGCGGTGATGGCTTTGACCGCCTGTTCATGCTGGTCGAAAAGAATGGCGAGGTTGTAGCCGCAGACGCCGGCCGGATCGTTCACGGGTGCCCACCTGGCACAGGCGGGCAGCTTTGCTTCGCTGCGAATCCGCGTCCAGCAGGCGTTGGTGCGCTGGTTGATCTGATCGAGCTTGCGAAGCTGCGCCAGGCCGACGGCGGCGCAGGTTTCCGGCATCCGATAGTTTTCCCCGCAGAACAGCTCGCCCGTCTTGCGTTCCACGGCATAACGGTCCGACCGCCAGCATGCCGCCGTGTCGTGATAGCTCTGCGCGCGGGTGTAAAGCCAGTCGTCGTTGGTCAGCACGAGGCCGCCCTCGCCGGTGCCGATGACCTTGTACGCATCGAGGCTGACGCAGCCGGTGTCGCCGATCGTGCCGAGGTAGCGGCCCTTGTATTTGCCGCCAAACGCCTGGGCGGCGTCTTCGATCACCAGCAGGTTGTGCTTGCGCGCAATCTCCATGATCGCGTCCATGTTCGACGGCAGACCCAGCATGTGCACGGGCATGATCGCCCGGGTCCGCGGCGTGATCGCGCGAACCACCGCGGCCGGGTCCATCGTCAGCGTCTCGTCAATGTCCACGATCACCGGGACCGCCTTGGCGACGACCACCGCGGAAGCGGAGGCGAAAAAGGTGTAGCCGGGCACAATGACCTCGGTTCCCGGCCCGACCCCGCCGGCCACCAGCGACGCCACCAGCGCGCTGGTCCCGGAGTTCACCGCCAGCACATGCTTCGATCCCACCTTCTGGGCCGTCTGCTTTTCAAACTGCTCCACCTTGCTCCGCGGGTTGTAGTAGCGGAAGAAATTGCCCGCGTCCGGCGCATGGGCTTCGCCGTCCAGAATCTCGCGGATGCGATGCTGAGCGTCGGGGCTGACCTGGAAAATGTCGATCAGCTCCATCAGTTCCTCGGTGGTGTACTTGATCCAGGGCATCTTCGCGGCCGTCATGGTCCAGGCTCCAGTTGATCGTGGGGACGGATATTTGAATGTCGATGTCTGCATCAGGATAAACGGATTTATATCTATTAAAAATGGCTGAAACTGCAATACACATATCAATTCCTGTATCATGCACGCATGGTCGCAAACCGTGAAGACAGGCTGGCCAATCCCGCCGCCGAGGTGGATCTCGTCCTGGCGTGCACGGGTCGCAGCCGGTTCGCGCGAACCGGCTGGACGGCGCATCGTTTGGAACATTGGGTGCTGGACCTGATCACGCACGGCCGGCAGATGCAGCGGGTCGGCGCGGGCCCCGCCTTCGAGCGCAGGCCCGGCCTGCTCGCCCTCTACGCGCCTTTGACGCCTTACCACGAGTTGCAGACCGAAGGCCAGACGCTTGCCGAAGCCTATATGGTCTTCGCCGCCGCGGGCCGGGTGGAACGGCAACTGCGACAACTGGCCGGTCCGGACGGCTATTGCCATATCGAAGACCCGCATGAGCTGGTCATCGCCCCGCTGCAACGATTGGGAACTTACTATCTGGCGCGCGGGCCGGGCATGGATCTACTGGTGTGGGGACTGATGCTCCAGTGCCTGGGCAGCCTGTCGGCGTCAACATCGCTGGGCCCGCATCGCAGGCGACTGGCGCCCGCGGCCGACCCCCGCGCGTCGCTGCTGACCGAGGTGGCCCGCTATCTGGAATCCAGGCTGGAACAGCCGATCCGCGTGAAAGAAATGGCTGATGCCCTGGGCATGAGCGATTCCGCCCTGGCTCACGCCTATCCCAAGGCCGCGGGGGAAACGCCCTATCAGGCCATTCTCCGCAGTAAAATGGTCGCGGCGAAACGGCTGATGCTGACCAAGGGTTTAAGCGTAAAGGAAACGGCGGACCGGCTGGGCTTCAGCTCCGCGTTCAATTTCTCCCGCGCGTTCAAACGGCTCGAAGGCTGCGCGCCAAGACAGTACGTCGCTCGACATACACGACGAACGTTGAAGACTGCGACGAAGACGTCGCAGCTATGAAAGACAGAATGATGAACGTGATCGCTGCGGGACTGCGACGAAGACGTCGCGGCTTTGAAAGATGTTGATGCAGGTTTGTCATAGCTGCGGCTTCTTAGCCGCAGTCTTCCGCCCGTTCACGTCGGCCGGCGGACCAGCGCGTGCTGCAACTGCGTCAGGTGCGCCTCCACCCGCTTGCTTCGGTCTTCGTCGAGTTCGCGGTGACCGAAGCGGATTTCGTAGAAGATTTCCGTCAGCGACACGACAGGGTCGAACCGCAATGGATTGGCTTCCGCCAGTTCGCGTGAGAAGTCCAGCGGGCTTTGCCACATGGGCCGGACGTAGCCGTTGCGTTCGAGCATGTCGAGCATGTGCAGATACCACCGCAACCTGCGGGTCAGGTCTTTGCGCTGACGTCGGGGCAGGCGGGTCAGTTGCAGCGCGGTCAGCCGGCGGTTGCGGGTGATGATCGTGTGGATCAGGCTCGCCATGCCCACGACGATGAAGAAGACGATGCCGCCCATGATGGTGTAGGTGACTTTATCGAAGTAGATCTGGTCGGGCAGGGAGCGGATCCAGTCGATGAAATCGCGCAGGCGTGAGTTGTCGTCGTTGGCGGCGTCGCGGATCTGCGACTGGACATTGGAGACCAGTTGATCGCGGCTGTCGGCGTTGTAGGAAACGACGGTGGAAACCCAGAGAAACTCGCAGTGCTCGTACAGTTCGCGGGCGAGGCTCAGCCAGGAGTGCTGGGTGGCGTGCTCGGCGGCGACGCTGTCGGGCGGGGTGGCGTCGAGGGGAATCCAGACGCCGTCGCCGGTGTCGACTTCGCACCAGGCATGGGCGTGGCTCTGCCGGGCGATGTAGTAGCCGCCGATGTCGTTGATTTCGCTGAGCAGGTAGCCGGTGACGACGCGGGCGGGCATGTCGATCGACCGCGCCAGCGCGGCCATGGCGGAGGCGAACAGTTCGCAATGCCCGCTTCGGGTGCGGAAGAGGAACTCGACGATCGGCTCCTGGTCGGACGCGGCCGCCGGATTGGTCAGTTCATAGGTGTATTGCTTGCGCAGGTGCTCGGCGATCGCCTGCGCCGCCGCGAGGCGCGAAGGGTCGCCGGCGCCGCGGGGCTTGAGCTGGATGCCGGCTTCCTTGAGGATTTCATCGACCTTCCGGCGGAACTGCTGGCGCTGATGCGCGTCGTGCCAGCCGACGGCGTAGTTGCGCCGGTCGGCGGTCTGCACGCCGGCGGCGCGGGTAGCGCCGCTGGACTGTTCGGCGATCTTCCTGCAGTAGGTGTCGAATAACGGCTTCGTCGGCTCGCTGACGCCGCGGATGGAGTACCGCACCACGCCGGTGAACGCTTCCTTCGCGGAGATCTGCTGATCGACGGGATTGAACACCGCCAGGCGCAGGTTGGCGCTGTGGAAGTGGCTGGCGGGATGCTCGGAAAACGTGAACAGGTTGCGATGCTCGGAGGACCGCAGGGCGATGTCGGCGGCGAAGGTCACATCCTTGGCGGCGACGTCCGCCAGCTCCAGGCCCTTCTCGCTGAAGGGGACGTCGATGTCGTACTGCCCGGCGGAAGTAGCGCCGCGGGTCCAGGTGTGGGTGGAGACGTTGTACTGATCCAGCGCGGCGCCGCGGAGCAGAAAGCCTCGGTTGGCGTCGCGGACGGGCTTGCCGTTTTCCCGGATATAGGCGTAGAGCACCGGTTCCCGGCCGCCGGAGTTGATCGGCGGGCCGTCGAGCGACACCTGCGGGCTGAACCCGGCCTGGCGTCCGATGCCCAGCGGACTGGCCATGCTCGCCGGGATGCCCGACTCGTTGGACCGGGGCAGGGCGAGGAAGACCAGCACCGCCACGAACGCGCACGCCATGCCGACCGTCGCCGCCGTGATGCGGAAATGCCACCGATGCCCGCGGCAGACCACCGCCTTGGGCCGCGGCAGTTCCACGCCCGGCGGGGCCGCTTCCCGGTTGGCTTCCAGCACCAGGTCGCTGGTGATCTTGAGCTGGAACAGCAGCAGCGTGAACAGGGCCAGGACGCAGTACGCGATCAGCAGCATGCCGAAGATCATCGACAGCGTCAGCACGCTGGCGCCGATCATCTGCATCAGACTCAGCACGAGGATTTCGCCGTACTCCCGGTTGGTTTTTTTGGCGTAAAGCAGCAGAATCTGGAGCCACATGGTGAAGTGGCCCATGGCGAGGATGACGTGGCCGTGCTGCCAGTAGAGGTCGAGCAGGAGCCATCCGACGGCGGCCATGGCGCCTGGGATGACGATCCACTGGGGCAGCGGTTTGCCGGTGGGGCCTTCGACCACGTACCAGCTCAGCGCGCCCAGCGCGCCGGCCACGAGCAACATGCCGGGATTGCGCTCCGCCATGCAGAACGCCACGATCCCCAGCAGCACCTGGGCGAAGACCAGCCGGCGAAAGAGGTAAATCAGTCCCATGCCGTCCTGCTTCCTGCGGCGGGCCTCGACGACGCGACGTCATCAGGCCGGCCGAACGGGCTGACGCTCCAACATCTCGTCCCGACGCGATGTCGGCGCCACCCGCCGCGTCAGCGCCGATTCCGTGCCATCCTCGAACTCGCTCACATATTGATCCATGTCCGCCGCCGACAGCACCATCGTCGTCGGCCTCACGCTCACGCCCCCGCTGGAACCCGGCCGAATCACCACCGACGGCAGCCCCGGCATCGGCGCGCTGTCCTTCATCCGGTACTGCACGTCCAGTTGCGACAACGCATCCAGTATCCGCGTCCGGTGCGGCAGACTGTGATGCACCGGGAACGGCGTGCAGGGAACGCCGAGGACCACCACGCCGATCTGATAGCCGTGGAAATAGGCGTCGCAGACCACCGACGCCGCGAGGCGGATCGCCCGTTCCACCGCCAGGTCCGTGTCGTCCCCGGTCTTGTTTTTGGCCTTGGCGGACTTGAACAACCCGCCCCGGGGCTTGATGACCACCGGCTCATCGACCTGCGACAGGTCGAGCGCGAGCATGATCTTCGGCGGACTCGGCTGCGTCATCTCGCGGGAAATCAGCTTGCTCGTCTTGGCGCTGCGCTTCCAGTCGATGGTTTTGAGGCTGTCGCCGGGCCGATATTCGCGCAGACCGAAAAATTCCTCGTGCCCCCCCGCGCGTTCCAGCCGCTTGCGGCCGTGCGGGTCCGCCTCCGACAGCTTGAACAGCACACGCCGGTTCAGCCGGTACAGGTGCGGATAGACCAGCAGTTGCCCCGGCTGCTCGAACATCAGCACGCGCCGGACAATCCCGAAGGGAAACGACGTGGAGACGACGATCTTTTCAAACCGGAGCTGGCCTCGTCGCACGGGCCAACAGGGCGCTTCGGCCTGCACGCGCTGGTTCGGCCCCAGGTGCAGCACCCAGCCGTGAGGCCTGCCCTTGAGCCTCCGCGGCTTCTCCACCACCGGCCCGGCCTTACGCCAGCCATTGGCGCCCCGGCCCCAGGATTCGCTGACCACTACCCCGAACGCCGGCAGCCACCGCTTCCGGTTCACCAGCGTGTACCGCAGCACCGTCATTTCATTGGCCACCCCGTGCGACGGCAGCATCCGCTGCACCGATACGCCGCTGAGCATCTGCCACGACATCATCGCCGACACCAGCAGCGAGCCGATCATCAGGCCGAACGCCCAGAACAGCAGGTTCGCCTGGGAATAGATCGCCACGGCGAGAATCAGGCCCGTGACCACGAAAAACATCATGCCGCCGGGACCGATCTCCAGGCGGCTCTTCGGATGCGTCAGCGGATCTCGCAGGCGTCGCGGCATGGCAGGCTTTCGTCCCTGAAAGGTCCGTGGTCACTTGGACAACAGATCATCCTTCATTTTCATCGTTTCGTCGAGGATGTCCGTCAGCGGCCGGTTGCCCCCGCGCCCCGGCGCCATGATGATCAGCAGCCGACGCGACCGGTCGGGCAGATTGATCGACTGCCACACGTCGCGGTAGCCCCGGGCGGTGCAGAGCAGCCCCAGTTCGTACATCTGAAACGATCCCGCGCCCATCACGTCGATCGGCAGCACGAACTGCCCGGCACTGTCCGTGGTCTGCGCGCCCAGTCGCTGGGGACGCAGCGAGTCCGGATCCAGCGTCGCTTCGATGTTCACCCCCGAAACGCCGTGCTGCCGCAGTCGCGGATCGTTGGCGCTGACCACCTGCACGCCGGATGGATCGCCCTCGATCACCGTGCCCCGCAGTTCCATCGGCGAACAGCCGGCCAGGGTCATCAGCGACCATGCCGCGCCGCACAGCCACGCGCCGGCGCAAACCGGTCGCCGGCATGGGAATGTCGCCGTCCTCGCCGTCATGCGGGCCTCATCGTCTTGAGTTCTTCCACCTTGGGCAGATCCTTGATGTCGGACAGGCCGAAGGCTTCGAGGAAACTTCGCGTGGTGCCGTAGAGCATCGGACGACCGAGTTCCTCCGCTCGGCCGACGATCTTGATCAGCCGCCGCTCCATCAGGCTCTTGATCACTTCGCCGCTGGCGACGCCGCGGATCGCCTCGATCTGCGCCCGCAGCACCGGCTGCTTGTACGCGATGATCGCCAGCGTCTCCATCGCCGCGACGCTCAGCTTGCCCGACTGCTTGGACTTGTGCAACTCCGCCAGCACGGGAGCGTAGGCCGGCAACGACAGAATCTGCCAACCCCCCGCGACCTTCTCGATCCGGAAGCTGCGATCGCTTGTCTCGTAGACCTTGTTCAGGCTCGCCACCGCTTCCGTGACCAGCTTGGCCCCGGCCCCCGGAAGCTGCGTCAGATCAGCGATCTTCGCCGACGGCAGCGGATGGTCGATCGCCATCAGCACGACTTCGACCCGACGGGCCAGTTCCTGCACATCCGCCTCCACGGCGGCCTCGGTTTCCACGGACTCACTCATCCCGGCATTGTAACGCCGCGAACCCGGAAAAGGCGCACGCATTCCCAGCGGTTGAGCGACGCGGCCACAGGCCCGCCCAGGGCCTCCGTAAGACGTACCCGCCATGGACCACCCTCGCCCCCGCCGAAGCGGCGAAGACGCCGCATCGGCGGGTTTTGCCCGCATGGGTTCCTTCGCAGGCGTCCGCGGCTTGCCCGGCGATTCACCGCCTTGACTCGTCCTGCCACCCGCATACAGTTAGGTGTATGCCTAACCAATTCGCCACGATGAATCTCGTCTTCCACGCCCTGACCAGCCCGACACGACGGTCCATTCTCGAACAACTCTGCCGCGGCCCCGCCAGCACCGGGCAATTGGCGCAACCTTTCAAGATGGCCCTGCCTTCCTTGATGGAACATCTGGCCGTGCTGAAAAAGTCCGGCCTGATCCGTTCCCGCAAAGCAGGTCGCGTGCGGACCTACGAACTGTCGCCGCAACCGCTTCAGCACGCCGAGCAGTGGCTGGCCGCCCAACGATCGCACTGGGAACAACGTCTGAACCAACTGGATCAATACCTCAAGGACATGAAGGAGCAACCATGACGACCCGCCCGTACTGGCTGAACTTCGACCCCCAACTCGATCTCATGCTTGAACGCGTGATCGACGTCCCCGTGGACCGCGTGTGGCAAGCGTGGACGATGCCGCAGCACATCAAAAAATGGTTCACGCCCGAGCCGTGGAAGACCGTGGACTGCGAACTGGACCTTCGGCCCGGCGGCCTCTTCCGCACCGTCATGCAATCCCCCGAAGGCCAGCAGTTCCCCGAAGTCGGCTGCTATCTGGACATCGTCCCCCAGCAGCGGCTCGTGTGGACCAGCGCCCTGCGGCCCGGCTTCCGCCCCGTCCCGCTCCCCGTCAGCACGCCGGGCCACGAATGCGCGGAATTGCCCATGACCGCGATCATCCTGATGGAACCGCAAGGCCGGGGCACGAAGTACAACGCCATCGTGCTCCACCGCGACGACGCCGACCGCCGGCGGCACGAAACCATGGGCTTCCACGCTGGCTGGGGCAAAGCGACGGACCAGCTCGTCGAGGCGGTGAAGGCGATGTGAGATTCATGCAGGCGATCGCGCCACAAGCCAAGCCCCGCCGAAGCGGCGAGGACGCCGCATCGGCGGGCTTTGCCCGCGAGGGTTCGGGAAAAAATCATTTTGCCGGGGATTTGCGGGTTCGCTTCGGCGTCGGCTCCATCACGCGGACGACGACGACGGTGGTGTCGTCGGTGGCGGAGCGCAGGCCGGTGAAGCGTTTGACCTGCCACATCAGATGTTTGATGGCGGTCTGGGCGTTCATGCCTGCGGCGGCGACTTCCTTGAGGGCTTCCGTGACGCGTTCGCGTCCGAACCGCGCGCCGGTGTAGCTGACGGCTTCGCTGACGCCGTCGGTGTAGAGCAGCAGGTAGTCGCCGGGCTGGAGGTCGAGGATGGATTTTTCGTACTCAGCCTCGGGATCGACGCCGATGATCAGGCCGTTGGAATCGAGTCGCGTGACCTGGCCGTTGCGGCAGAGCAGGGGCGGTTCGTGGCCGGCGTTGCAGTAGGTGACGCGGCGGTTGTGCGGATCGAGCACGCAGTAGAACAACGTGGCGAATTCGTTGTCGAGGGTGTCGCGGACCATGGCGCGGTTGACGCGTCTCATGATCTCGTCGATATCGTAGATGTCCTGGGCGAAAGCGCGGAGCGACGCGCGGACGGCGGACATGAGCAGGCTGGCGGCGACACCCTTGCCGACGACGTCGCAGACGGCGATGCCGAGGTGTTCCTCCAGCGGGATCAGGTCGTAGAAGTCGCCGCCGAGTTCGAGGCTCGCTTCGTAGCGCGCGGCGATCTCGAACGGAGGCAGGACGGCTTCGCCCTTGGGCATCATGCGTCGCTGGACGGCGGCGGCCATTTTGAGCTGGCGCTGGACCAACTGGTTTTCGCGGACCTGTTCGTCGGAACGTTCGTGGTCGATCGCGGCCGCCATCAGGTGCGCCACCGCCAGGAGCAGTTCGATTTCCGATTCGGTGAACTGCCGGATTTCGCCGGTGTAGACGCGGATGGTTCCGACGGCCCGGCCCTGGTACTTCATCGCGGCGCTGAGCATGGAGACCAGGCCGTCGCGCTTGACGTCGCCGGGGTAGAGGATGCGATCATCGGTAGCCATGTCGGCGACATAGACCACTTCGCCGGACAGGGCGCGCTGGGCCAGTTCGCTCTGCTCGATGAGGATCGGGCCTTTGTTGAGATACTCGTCGGAGAGGTTGTAGACGGCTTTGGGGATGAGGACCCGGCCGTCTTCGCTGAGCAGCCGGATGCTGGCGGCCTTGGCGCCCATGACCTTGGTGGCGGATCGGGCAGCCATGTTCAGCAGGTGCTGGACATCGCTGTGGGCGGCGACGAGTTCGGTGAGCTTGTAGAGGACGCTGGCTTCGGCGACCCGCTGGCGCAGGGCCTGTCGTTCGCTGGCGAGGCTGGCCAGCGCGGCCGCGGGCGCAGCGATGACACCCGCCGTCGTGGCGAGGGTGTTTCCGGGGTCGTTTCCGGGGTCGCTTCCGGGGTTGCTTCCGGGGGATGTCGGAGAATCGGTCATGGCCTGAGGGTTCCGGTATCGCCGGGTGCGGGCCTGCTTTCCCGCGACGACAGGCCGCAGGGTGAAATCGCGCATTCTACTGGAAAGCGGAACGCTTAGGAACCCAGCCAGCTCTTGCGGAACAGGGGGAGCATCGGGTCGGTGGGTATCTGCTGGGCCGCCTGGTCGAGGACGGTGCGGCAATCAGCCATATCTCCAGTCTGATAATTGAGATATGCCAGAAGAAGCAATGCCTCGGTGTTGTGGAACTGCTGGACCGTCTGATGGATTTCCTGGCGGGCCCAAGCCAGGCGGTTGGCCGGAGGCAGCAGGCGGGCTTCGTGGCGGTAACCGATCAGTTCGGGGCGCTGGCTGGCGATGATCCGCAGGTTGACCAGGGCGGCCCGGATCATGCCCGCGCCAAGCTGGGCGTGGAGCAGGCCGGTGCGGGCGCGGATCAATTCGGGGTCCGACAGCAGCGCGTTGCGGTATTTCCGTTCCGCGTCGAGATACCGGCCCTGCTGAAGGTCCGAGTCCGCGGCGGCGATCAGCCGGGCGGTTCGCTCATTCCGCAGGTCGGTCATGATGGAATAGTCCGGCAGGGCCGCGGTCGAGGGCATCGGATCGGCTGCGGCGGCAGGCGCGGGAAGAGCCGCGGGTGCGACGGTCTTGCCGGAACGCCCGGTCGCCAGGGTGTTGGCTTTCGCGTCCTCGGTTGCGTCGTTGCCGGCCTTGGGGGTCGCCAGCGGAGGCAGCGCCCGGGCGACACGACGGGCATCGGTGGCCTTGTCCTGTTCGTGTTTGAGTTCCTCAAGCGACTTGGCGGCCTCGGCGGCGGCATCCGGCTGCGGTGTCGCCAGCAGGCCGGCCCCGGGATTCAGGCCCGGCAGGTCCGCGCCCGGCCTGGCGACCGCGGCAGCGGCGGCGGATTCCGTCGCATCCGTCGCGCCGGTGTGGCCGAGGGCATGGTCAGAGGCACTTCCGATGTTACCTCCAGGACTCGAAAACTCGTCCTGGGGCTTGGGCGCGATGCCGGGGGCCAGCGGTTTGACCATCTGGTTGTTCGGCTGGACGTCGGGCGATTCGAGCGGGGGCAATCCCGCGGCGACGCGCTGCTGATTTTCGCGTTGGCGCTGGATGTCCATGAACACATCCTGATCGGGCCGGGCCTGCATGGAGGGCACGATGCCGAGGACCTGGGCGTCGATCTGGGCAGCCCGCTGATCGAGGGTCTGGGCGGGCGCGAGGATGGAGCGTGGCTGAAGCTGATTCTGCGGTTCGATGCGGGTGGCCATGACCTGCCCGTAAGGCGCGGCAGCCAGGGGATAGGCCTGACCGGCGGGCAACTGGGAGGAGGATCCCAGGCCGGGGGTGGACAGATCGCCGGCGTCCGAGCCGGTGGGATTGAGCAGCGAAGGCATGGATCGTGTGGCGGCGTCGATGGCGGCATTGGACGGGCTGCCCAGCGGCGTGGCGCGAAGCCCCATCAGCGGCGAGGCGTTGAGTTCCAGCAGCCGGCCGTTGGGTTCGCGGACCAGCCCCAAGGCGGAGGGCCTCTGTCCCAGATCGACCTTGTTGGGCATCAGTTGGCCGGGGTCGATGAAGGTGTGATACGGGTCGGCGGGAATGCCGTTGCTCAGCGTGTTGTTGTTGAGCTGGGTGATGCCGAGGGAGGGATTCATGGTGCGAACGGAGCCGAGGTCGGTGGCGTGGCTGTCTTTGTAGTAGATGCCGGTGGGCGCGGAGCCGGAGTAGGCGGAGCCTGCGGACTGGGCGCGGAAGCGGTAGAGCGAATCGCTCCCGGTGCTGCCATGGAACTCGCCGGGCGCGGAATAGCCGACGTTGCCGCGGAACTCCGCGCCGCCGGTGACGGTTCCGGTGACGATGTTGTTGCCCAGTTGCCCGGGCTGAAGCTGCGTGCCCTGGTAGGCCTGGCCGGGGTTGACCTGGTTCCCGCCGACCTGAAGGTTGTTGTCGATCTGGTACTGGCCCATCGCCAGGGGCGCGGACAGCCCCAGCGAGAGGGTGACGACCACGAAAAGACGGAGCCGCGTCATGTTTTCGCTCCTTTATCGGACCTGCCCGTAACGGGTCGGGCCATTGTCATCCTAGCGCTGCGAAAGCCATTTAGCCGCAGATGAACACAGATAAACGCAGATCAAATCCAAGATTCAGTCCAAGACGTCCTCAACCTTCCCACCCATCCCAATGTGCCATTAACAACAAGACTGCACTGAATTTAATGAACAATTTCTTCTGTTCTTATCTGAGTTCATCCGCGGCTAATAGCCACCGCCCCGCCGGCGCACGACAGCGCGGGCGCGGCATGGCCTAGTCTTTTCATCGTCTGATTGGCCGGTCGAGCCTAGAGGATTTCGAGAATCTCGAAGCGTTTCGTGCCCCGGGGCAGGTCCACGCGGACGGTCTCGCCCACCCGCGCCTTCATCAGCGATTCGCCCATCGGGCTGGAGACGGAGACTTCGATTTCATCGCTGTCGAAGTTGCCAGAGACTTCGCCCACGAGCTTGTACAGGTCTTCGCTGCCGCTTTCGACTTCACGCAGCTTCACCCGGGCGCCGATGAACACCATGTCCTCGGGGATGTTCTGGTTGTCCGCCACCTGCGCGGTGCGAAGGCGTTCCTCCAGCCGACGGATTTCCGCTTCCATCAGACCCTGATCTTCGCGGGCCGCATGGTAGTCGGCATTTTCCTTCAGATCGCCCAGCGCGCGGGCCTCGGCGATACGCAATGAAAGCACCGGCCTCTGGTCGATCAAATCCTTCAGCCGCTGCTCCAGCTTCAACTTCTCGTCGGACGTAATGAAATCCATCGACACGCGACTCCTCTCTCGCAGGATCTGCCTCAGGCGGCCATCGACGTCATGCGTCCATCGGCACGGACCGGCCCAACCGGCCTAGCTTAGCCCAACGGCAACGCTACGCCAAGCAGACTTGAACAATTCCCGCCACGATCCGCCACCGATGCGTCCGCACCGCGATCGCCGGATTGTCCGGACAGCGGCCATCCTCCAGTCCGAACGCCCAACCGTGCCACGGACAGACCGCGCAGCCCTCCGCCACCGGCCCGGCCGAGAGACTGCCCCCCGCGTGCGGACAGACGTCATCCAGCACCCGCACCCCATCCCCCACCCGGTACACCGCCACCGCACGCCGGCCCACCACCACGTACCTGCCACCCGAACCCTCCGGAGGCACGTCCTCGATCCGGCACAGGACTGTCCACTCGTCGCTCGCCGCAGTTGTAACTCGCTCGCCCATGCTTACGATCTTAGGCTTCCCGCGACCAACGCGGATCGGCCCGATGCCTGGACAAAAGTTTGCACCCCTTGTCTGTATCGATACACTCACGCCATTCTCATCAATAGAGACACAACCATGCCCACCCTCGACCATCCCTATCGTGACCTGACCGGCGGCGCCTGGATGCGCGGCAACCTGCACACCCACACCACGCAAAGCGACGGACGCTGCGTCCCCCAGCAGGTCATCGACGATTACGCCCGGCGAGGCTACGGCTTCCTGATGATCTCCGACCACGACATCCTCACCGATGCCGCCAAATACGCCACGTGGAACACGCACGGCATGGTGATGATCCCCGGCAACGAGATCAGCGCCAACGGCCCGCACCTGCTCCACGTTGACGCCGACTGCCTGATCGACCCCGCGCCGTCGCGCAGCCACGTCATCAACGAAATCAATGCCGTCGCCGCGCAATCCGGCCGGGGCTTCGCCATCGTCAATCACCCGGACTGGCAGGAAAAGTTCGACCATTGCTCCATTTCCGAGTTGCGTCTGTGGGCGGGCTATATCGGCATGGAAATCTACAACGGCGTCATCACCATCCTCGACGGCAATCCCTACGCGACCAACAAATGGGACATGCTGCTGGCCGGCGGCCGACGGGTCTGGGGTTTCGCCAATGACGACAGCCACGCCCCGGCCCACGTGGAGTTGGGCTGGAACACGGCCTACGTGAAGGACCGCAGCGTCGCAGGCGTGGTTGAAGCTCTCAAACAGGGCCGGTTCTACGCCTCCACCGGCGTGACCATCACCTCCATCACGGTTGACGGCATGAAAGTGCGGATCGAAACGGAAAACGCCAGGCGTATCGCCGCCATCCGCGACATCGGCCGGCGTCACGCGCAGGTCGATGACCGCGTGATGGAAGTGGAAGTGCCGCGCGACGCGAAGTACGTCCGCTTCCAGTGCTGGGGCGACGGCGAAAAGATGGCGTGGACCCAGCCCTTTGTCGTGCGGATCGAAGGTCGAAATGAAGTGGGAGGTTCGCGCTACATCACGCAATGGCAGGTGACCAACCTCGTGGAAAGCCTGAAATTGACCGAGGCTTCGCCGAAGCATTTCGCCGGCCGTCAGGCGCAGCCGTGGATTCCCAACAAGGACAACCCGGTCTACGCGGATTTCATTGATGTCCGGTCGATGATCCGCGAGCAGCCGGGCGTGGTGTATCTGGCGACGACCATCCGCTCGGAAGCGGATCGCATGGGCACCTTGTTCTTCGGCTACGACGGCCCGGTTCGCATCTGGCTCAACGACAAAGAGGTGTTCCACGGCCCCGGCCACAACCCCGCCATCGCCGACAGTCTGGCTTTCCACACCGATTTCCGAAAGGGCGACAACCAGCTTCTCGTGGCGCTGGACAGCAACTTCGGCAAGGCGTGGGGCATCTTCTGCCGCGTGGAATGGTAAACCGGCGGCGACAAGGCCCTGTCAGGCCGTGACTCGCTCGATCGTCTCCAGCACTTCCCGCATGTAGCGGCTGAGCGGACAGGCTCGCGTGGTGCGTTCGCCGCAGTAGTCGCCGGAGGTCGCGCTGGCTTCGCAGGTCGTTTCGCAGATTTCGTTGCCGACGACGCGCTCGTACGGACTCATCGACGGGCTGTGCACCCGTTGCGTGACGTCCACGAGCCTGGGCAGGTTGATGAAGATGGTGCAGTTGGGCTGGCAGGGCCTCGGCTCGTCTGGGCCCAGGGTTTCGCTGCCTTCGGGCCGATTGAAGCATTGGGTGCAGATGCGCTGGCGCACGGCACGTTCGATGACTTGCGACCTGGGCAGATTGAGCATGGCGGGGCCTCGCGGGGGTTGAGCTTCAGCGGAACGGGCAACTGCCGTTGGGATCGCCGCAACGGCCACACGGACCGGCGGGGGCTTGCGACTTGCCGCTGCCGACCGCGGCGGAAAAGACGCTGTGCGCCCGGCGGGTCTTCTTCCCTCCGCACTTGCCGCACGCGATCGGGTCGTCGGCCTCCTTCATCGACCGCAGCGCCTCCGTCGTCGCACCGCAATTCTGACACACGTATTCGTACACAGGCATCGTCCAGCTCCCAACACAAACGTCGTCAATCCGAGTATTCTAGTCATCGTCACCCCCAAAACAGACCCGGAGCCCCGCCATATGAGCAAATCCGCGACAACCCCGGCCAAGTACGACAACGTCCACCAGATCGGCGGCATGACCCTGGCCAAGCTCGCCCCGGCCTTCGGCGACGGACTCGAACAGGGCGTGCGATCCGTCCTCGTCAACACCGGCAGCGGCCTGCGATTCACCGTCGCCCTCGACCGCGGCGGCGACATCGTCGACGCCTTCTTCAACCAGCACAGCCTCGCCTACCTCTCCGCCGTCGGACTGCGTCTGCCCAGCCATGCCTACACCCGCGGCTTCGACTGGCTCTTCAACTGGCCCGGCGGCCTGATGACCTGCTGCGGTCCCCACACCATCGGCGGTCCACGCCAGATCGACGGCCTGGAGCACGGACTCCACGGACGGCATTCCAACCTGCCCGCCGACGTCGAAATGATGCTCAATCCCGATCCGCTCCACGGCCGAAAGGAAATGCTCCTCTCCCTCGTCGTCCGCGACGCCCGCATGTTCGGCCCCGTGCTCGAACTGCGTCGGCAAATCCAGTGCGTCCTGGGCGAACCCTCCATCCGCGTCTTCGACCAGGTCACCAACCGCGGCGACACCCCCGTCGACCACAACTGGCTCTACCACGTCAACCTCGGCTATCCCCTGCTCGACGAAGGCGCGAAATTCATCTACCGCGGCAAAGCCGAGTACTGGCAACTGCCCAAGCCCGATCCGATGCCCAAACTCACGCCCGCGTTCCTCCGCCACCGCAAAACCGCGCCCGCGCCGCTGTGCGAGGACTGCGGCTCCAACGAACGCGGCATGATCATCGAGGTCGAACCCGACTCCAACGGCCGAGCCCACGTCGGACTGGTCAACAGCAAACTCGGCCTCGCCTTTGAACTGGACTTCCCCGTCAGCGCCATGCCCCGCATCGCCAACTGGCAGCACTACGGCCCCAACGGCAGCTACGTCACCGGCATCGAACCATTCGCCGGTTCGCTCTTCGGACTCGATACCGACAAGCACCCCGCCGCCCATCAGCGGCTGAATCCCGGTGAAACCAAACGCTATGAACTGACGTTCACCGTGCACGCGACGAAACAGGCGATCGCGCAGTTCGTCAAACACGACGGCGATGTCACGGCGCGGTGAATGGTGAACGCAACGGGACGCGCAAGCTGTCAGCTTGCGGCTGGAAAAGAGTTGTTGCAGCCGCACGCCAACGGCGTGCGCGTCTTGCGATGATGGATTACGGCGTCAGATTGCCGCGATCGCTCGCCAGCTTCATCATCGTCAGCAGCAGATAGTTCGCGCCACGATAGGTGAGAATCTGTCCGGAGACCTGGAACCGGATCGCGTCGCCGCGTTCGAGGATGAACTGCTCCATGCTCTGCAGGTACTGGCAGGGCACGAGGATCATGGGCGGGTCTTCGCCGGCGGTGGTGTCGGCGTCGAAGACGAAGAGCAGATGGACGCCGTCGGTGGCGCGGAGGAGCCGGCCACGACGGTTGACGACGAATTCACCCTCGCGGCGGAGCTTGGGTTTGGCCATGCCTGGCGCGACGCCGACGACACGGGGATCAATGTCCGCCCGCGGGGTCGGAGCCAGGGGCGAGGTGGCGCTCTTCGGATCCGCCGCCGGCCGCTCGGTCGGCTCGATCAACGGGTTTTTCTGCATCTGCTTGAGCATGGAGTCCACGACGCCCGCGGCGGACTGCGTGTCCTCCTTGCCCGCCGGCGCGGCGCCGGCGGCCGGCGCGTCCGTGGCCGCTTTCGCTTCCGGCTTGCCCGCGGCTGCGCCTTCCGCGCCCCGCGTCGGACTGATGAGCATCAGCCCCGTTCCGGCCGTCAGAATCACAACCCCCAATCCCTTGAGCAGTGGACCCCACGTCATATGTAGACCTCTCCAACCTTGCCGACAGGACCGTTGTTTCGCGTCTTCCAGGACCCAAGGCCTTTATCGGCTTTTCTCATCAATTCACTTCGACCATTTCCACGTTTCGCAACTCACTGCCATTGGACGCCAAGATTCTTGAGCAACGCGATCGCCGCGACGGCGGCTACGTTGAAGCACTCGGCTTCGGTCAACTCGGAATACGCCTTGTTCTGGTGGCCGCTGACATGCGTGGCCAGCACGGCCTTGGAATACTTCAGGTGCGGCTCGAGCACCAGCGGACCCTGCCAGTTGCAAGCCATGGCGTCCGCGAGAATCTCCTTCACCTTGCCCGACCCCTGGCCCGCGGGCACATGCTGCGCCTGCTTGTCGCTGTCTTTCAGATGGAACGCATCCGTGCGATCCTTCAGCGCCTGCCAGTTCTTCCACGTGTCGTCGCCGTCTCGATTATAGTTGTCAAAGTCGAAAATCAGCTTGAAATTCCGGCCATCCCGCAACTTTTCCGCCAGAACAAGGTTCGCTTCCAGCCGGCTGCCGTAGATGTCGGATTCGTTCTCGTGATACAGAACAAGATTCAGCTTCGACGCCAGGTCGCGCAGCTTGCCCAGCCGGTCGAGCGATTCCTTCCGCCACGTCTCGGCGGCTTTGTTCTGCTTGTTGTAGTAGCTGAAGATGCGAATCTGGTTGCAGCCGAGAATCCTGCTCAGCTCGCCCATGTGCCGCAGCTTGGCCAGATCGATTTCCACATCGTCGGCGATGTCGATCTTGCCCAGCGGCGAGCCGAACATGTTCACCACGATGCCCGCGGCATCGAGTTTCCGCCTGACCGTTTTGGCTACATCCACGGGCAACTGGGAAATGTTGTGGCCGTCGACGCTGCGAAGGTCGATGCGGCGCATGCCGACTTTGTTCAACGCGGCGATCTGCTCCTCCACGGGAATGCCCGCCTCGTCGGCGAAAGCGCTGAGCGTCCAGGTCATGTCACGATGCTCCTTCGACAACAACGACCACGCGGGATGGATCAATCTTATCCCGCGAATCCGTCCTGTTCCGCACGGCTGTCCTTACTTGCCCGAATCCCCTTGCGACGGCGACTCCGGCGGCATGGCGGTCTGGAGGCTCATCCGCTGCGCGTCCGGCACGGAAGCCCGCCACCGCAGCACGCGGTTGGCCATCCAGCCCGCGCCAATGTAGCGGCGCAGCTCCACCGTCACCAGTTGCCGCGTCTCCTCCGCCGGCATCTCATCCACGCGCGGACGGATCACGTCCACGGCCGCCTCCATCGTACGGACGCGGATCGACGTCACCTCCAGCACGGGTAGATTCGTCGTGGAATTGTCGCTGGACCACATCGCGTCTTCGCCGAGCTTCGGCAGCAGTTTCGCGTAGGTCAGCGGGTCCGCTCCCGCCGGCAGCACCACCTGGTACTGGCCGTCGATCGGCTTGTCGTCC
The DNA here is from genome assembly GCA_020848195.1 of Phycisphaeraceae bacterium. Classification (GTDB taxonomy): domain Bacteria; phylum Planctomycetota; class Phycisphaerae; order Phycisphaerales; family Phycisphaeraceae; genus JADLAP01. Next base: position 11,236 of record JADLAP010000242.1, on the reverse strand, counting down.
AACACCGCGCGGATCGCCGCCATCACGACCTCGTCGATGCCCGCGTCGTTCGGATTGCTTCGCGCCAGATGGTCGCCGGGCTGCGCTGGAATGTTGACATAAGCAGAGCATGCGCTCAGCCACGCCGTCATCAGCAACAACGCCGCACCGCGACGGTAGGACATCATCATGGTTCAGGTCCTTTCCCGCTTTCAGGACAGACATCCATGTTACCACGAACCGCGCGGCGTGGGGATCCCATGCCCGAAGGACCAAATCCGCATGTCGAATGACAAGACGCGCGGGCTGTCAGCCCGCGGCTGGGAAGGAGCAGGTGTTCCCGACATTCCTCCTCTGACGTTTGCAGCCGGGGGCAGACTGCCCGCGCGTCCCGGCGTTCGACATTCGGATTTGGACATTCAGTCATTCCCGCTACCATGCGGCCCCATGAACCGACCCACGCTGACCGTCGCGATCACCCGCCTGCCAGGCCACGATGATCTGCCGTTGCCCTCCTATCAGTCCGAACATGCCGCGGGCATGGACCTCCACGCCGGCGTCGCCGAACCGATGACCATCGCCCCCGGCGCGATCGGTCTGGTCCCCACCGGCTTCGCCATCGCCGTGCCCGAAGGCTACGAAGCCCAGGTGCGGCCGCGCTCCGGCCTGGCGCTCAAGCACGGCCTGAGCCTGCCCAACTCGCCCGGCACCATCGATGCCGACTACCGCGGCGAAGTGAAGGTCATCCTCATCAACCACGGCCCGCAGCCCGTCACCATCACCCGCGGCATGCGCATCGCCCAACTGGTCATCCTCCCCGTCCCCCGCGTGCAGTGGAACCTCGTTCCCGAACTGCCCCCCACCGAACGCGGTTCCGGCGGGTTCGGACATACGGGGCATTGAGTGAGCCGCAGATAAACGCAGATGAATGCGGATAAGTCACGAGAATCCCCACGGAAGCTCCGAAGACGGAGCATCCGCGGGCTTTGAATTGAGCGTATTTTTTATTGAATTGGTCTGATCTGCGTTCATCTGCGTTTATCCGCGGCTAAACATCCGCCCCGGAATTACGGTCAAAACCCCGTGTTTGCCGATGGATAGGGTTGAGAAACAGCGCGGTTGCCGCGCCTGCGTCCCTGTGCGCGGCAACCGTCGGCGAAATACCCATGGCAAAGAAAAAAGACAGCAACAAGGCCGGGGAGGATCAGCAGCGCAAGCAGATCCTGTGGCGATGGATGCTCTGGATCGTGATGGCGGGCGCGTGGCTTCTGCTGCTGGCGTCGATGGTCAGCCATCACCCGGCCGATCCGCCTGCGCATGCGATCGAACCCTACAACGCCGCCGTGCGGAACTGGGTCGGCCCGATCGGCGCGTTCGTCAGCTATGAAGCGTATCTGATGCTCGGACCCGGCGTGTGGGCGCTGATGGCGGCCGGTGCCGTGGCGCTGATCGTGACCGCCTCCGGTCGCGGCATCGCGCATCCCACCCTCCGCGTCATCGGAGCCGTGCTCATGGCGGTGGGCGTCAGCGCCTGGGTCGTCATCCTCGAACCGACCGCGCTGGGGCAGATGATGCTCCACCGCCTGCCCCAGGCGTGGCAACTGAATCTGCCGCCGGAGAAGCTCGGGGGACTGCTGGCGCTGTTCCTCGTCGATGAGCTGCATGTGCGATTCGGTCCCGTGGGCGTCATGGTGGTGGTCACCGTGGGCCTGTGCATCGGATCGCTGCTGGCGATCGATGAGATCGTGCTCGCGTTGCCGCGTGTGCTGATGCGCCTGTGCGGCATGGCGGGCCGGTTGAAGATGCCGGCGATCACGTGGCCATGGAAAAAGACAGCGGCGAAGAAGCCGTCCGTCCGCGGCGGCGTGACCATGGACGAGGAAGCCGACGCCGAGACCGATACCGCCTCGCGGAAGAAGCGGAGCAAGACGCCGATCCGCGCCGGAGGCCGGGTGGTCGACGGCGAAGGCGCGGACGAAGCCGCGGCGATCGACGAAAGCGCCGGCGGGTTCGCCGCCACGGAATCGTTCGGCATCGAACCGGGTCAGCCCGGAACCGACGCCGACGCGGAAGTCCCCGCCGAGTTGGATGAGGATGAATCCGAATCCGAAACCGAAACTGAAGCCGAGGACGACGAAGACGGCGGCGCCAACGCCCCGGCCGCCTACGTGGAACAGAAACGCCTTACCGCCGAGGAACTGCGGGAAAAGTTCAAGACTCTGCCGATCAACTTCGCCCCGCAGCGCCAGTTCAAAACCCCGCCGCCGCGCGAGGTCGATCTCTCCGGCTACCGCTTCCCCGAAATCGCCACGCTGGAGGAGCCGGAGTCCAACTTCAACGATGAAATGGCGGAGCTGGTCCGCGAGCAGGCCGCCAGCCTCACGGCGGCGCTCAACCAGTATCGCATCGAAGGCGAAGTCGTCGGCATCGACACCGGCCCGGTCATCACGCTCTTTGAAGTCCGACTCGCCCCCGGCACCAAGGTCGCGCAGATCAACAACGTCTCCAGTGACGTCGCCCGCGCGCTGCGGTCGCAGAACATCCGCGTCGTGCCCAATACGGCGGGCAAGGACACCATCGGCATCGAAGTGCCCAACCTCCGCAAGGAAAAGGTGCGCCTGAAGGAACTGATGTCCGTCGGCGCGGATTCCGTCAAGAAAATGGCCCTGCCGATGTTCCTCGGCAAGGACGCCAGCGGCGAGCCGCTGATCGCCGACCTGACCGCCATGCCCCACATGCTCATCGCCGGCACCACCGGATCAGGCAAATCGGTGTGCATGAACTCCATCATCATGTCTTTCCTGTTCACCAAGAGGCCCGACGAACTGAAACTCGTGCTGGTGGACCCGAAGATGGTCGAAATGAGCCAGTTCAAGGACATTCCGCACCTGATGTGCCCGGTGGTGACGGACATGGGCAAGGCCGCCGCCATCCTCGAATGGGCCGTGACCAAGATGGACGAACGCTACGAGCTTCTGGCCGAGGCCGGCGTCCGCGACATCACCAGCTACAACAACCTCGGCTGGGATCAGCTCAAGGAACGCATGAATCCGCAGACCGAGGAGGAAGAAGCCCGCATCCCCAAGAAACTGCCGCTGCTGGTCTTCGTCATCGACGAACTGGCCGACCTGATGATGACCAACAAAGAGGTTGAAGGCTTCATCGTCCGCATCGCCCAGAAGGCCCGCGCGGTGGGGCTGCACCTGATCCTCGCCACGCAGCGGCCGCAGGCGAACGTCGTCACGGGCCTGATCAAGTCCAACATGCCCTGTCGCGTGGCGTTCAAGGTCGCCTCCGGCATGGACAGCCGCATCGTGCTCGACCAGAAGGGCGCGGAACTGCTGCTGGGCCAGGGCGACATGCTGTTTCTTTCGCCGCGTACCAGCAAGCTCACGCGGGCGCAGGGCACGCTGGTGGACGACCTAGAAATCCGCATGACGGTCAAGTTCCTCAAGAGCGTGGCCATGCAGCAGTTCGAGCCTCAACTCGTGCAGATCAAGCAGCCGGGGATGGAGGAAGCCAGCGGCGAGCGCGATCCCTTGTTCGAGGATGCCGTGCGCATCGTGCTGGAAAGCCAGCGCGGCAGCGTCTCGCTGCTTCAGCGTCGCCTGACCGTCGGCTACTCGCGGGCGTCGCGGCTGATCGAACAGATCGCCGAGGCCGGGATCATCGGCACCTACAAAGGTTCGCAGGCCCGCGAAGTGAACATGACGCTCGACGAATGGGAAGCCCTGCGTGAGCAGGCCGCTGAATCCCTGGCCCAGGGCGGCGTCTCCGGCGGCGCTTCCGGCGAGCAGGAGGAAATGTTCGACGACGACGCCGACATCGACCAGGCCCGCGAAGATGAGGCCGAGGAAGCGACCAACGGCAACGCGTGAAGACGTCGGCTATGCATGACGAGCCGGAAGCGTGAGCGACGGCCCTCTGTCGACAACCATGAATGGTCATTCGCCAGAGGGCCGTCGCTTACGCTTCCGGCTCGTTGCGCATTATCAACATCGTTGGGCCACGGCCTTGAAGAACATGTAGCAGAACACGCCGTCCGGCGATGCAGTGCGGTACAGATCGGCGATGCCGCGATCGAACGTGTGCTCGTCGCACAGCTTCGCCGCCAAGGCCGGGGCGCGAACGCCTTCGATCATGGCGGTGAAGGTTTTGCGCGTGAAGCCGTCGATGAACTGCGGTCGGCTGCCGTCCACATAGACCAGGCGCGGCGAAACGTGAACATCGGCAAAACCCGCGGAAGTCAGCAGCGGAAACAGTTCGCGCCCCACCATGGCGTTGCCGCCGGCGCGGCGTTGCAGTTCCACCTGACAGGCGATCGCGCGATGCGCGGCCTCGCTGTCGGGATGGAAATACGCCGAGCCGTGGTCGCCTTCGATCACCGTGATCGTGCCGCCGGGTTTGAGTTGTTCGCCGAGGATGCGCAAAGCCCCGGCCGGTCTGGGCAGATGTTCCAGCACGAAACAGACGAACACGTGATCGAACGTGCCCGGAGGAAAGGGCAGGTGAAACAAATCCGCCTGCTGGAATGTCACGTTGTTCAGTCCCGCCGCCTGAGCGGCTGCGCGGGCCTGCATCACGGAATCGTGCGAAATATCCACACAGGTGATGTGTGCACCGGGACTGTTGCGGGCCAGCGTGACGGTTTGCGCCCCGACGCCGCAGCCGGCTTCGAGCACCCGGCTGCCGGCGGGAAAGACGGTGTCGTGGTGCAGCAGTTCGACGAGGGTGCTTGCCTGATCCGCAAGACGCTGGGATTCGCGGGTGTCGTAGCCATGAACGTAAGAGTTGGTCATGGGAAGCTCGATGGAGGCCTGGGTTTCGGCGGGCGATCGGGATGTCGCAACTGGCGGAAGAACGACGACAGCATATCGCCTGCTTCCGCAGCCAGCACGTCGGGAATCACCTCAAGCCGATGGTTGAACCGCGCGTCGTCGCATAGCTGGTACAGCGTGCGGACACAGCCCATCTTGGGATCGCCGGCTGCATAGACCACACGCGCCAGGCGGGCGTTGACCATCGCGCCGGCGCACATAGGACACGGTTCCAGTGTCACCGCCAGTGAACAATCATCCAATCGCCACGTGCCCAGCGTCCGGGCCGCGGCGCGGAGGGCGATCATTTCCGCGTGGGCGGTGGGGTCGGCGTCAAACTCCCGCCGGTTGTGGCCTTCGCCGAGGATGTCGCTTTCACGATAGACCACGGCCGCCACCGGCACTTCGCCCAGCGCCGCCGCCTGCCGCGCCAGGTCCAGGGCGCGACGCATCATCACAACATCGGTGGGTGTGGCTTCCATGGGTATCAGCGGTAACGGGCGTCCTGGATCATGCTGAACGGTTCGGCGTAGCGGCACTGCCGGGCGATGCCCCAGTACCGAGCGACAGCTTCGATCTTGGGGATCGCGCTTTCGACGTGCTGCGTCTTGTGGGCGCGGATCGCGCGGAGCTTGGTCGTCCAGTGATCGGTGATGTCGATGAGAATGTTGGGCGAGGGGAACAATCGGACATCGGATTCCCACGCGGAATGGCGCGCGGCCGCGGCGATCCACAGGCTGCCGAGCTTCGTGCCGTCGCGTACCGCCTGACCGAAGGCCTGGTTGACCATGGTGGCCACGCAGGTGTGCTCGAACCCGCTGGAGAAGTTGTGGGTGATGACGATTTCCGGTTTGTGTTTATCCAGTACCGCCTGAAGTTTCTGGATGCAGCGGAAATTCCCCGCCGCGGCGGGCAAAGGCTCGTGGCCCACGGGATGTTGGAGGTTGTAGTCGGGATCGCCCAGCCAGGTCACGCGCTGGCCGGTGTAGTAGGCGGAATCCTTGAAGCCCATCTGGACGATGGTGTCCACGCCCAGTTCGCTCGCGCCGGCGTGGACTTCCTCTTCCCGCGCGGGCGCGACAGCTTCCGGAGGATGCTCGAGGAACTTGCCGTCGTTGTGCAGATCGGCCCCGGGCATGTTGGCGGTGAACATCACCAGCACCGCACGCCAGCCTTCGCTGACGAACTTGGCCACCGTGCCCCCGCAGTAAAACTCCATGTCGTCGCCATGCGCCATGGCGATCAGCAGGCAGGGTGGTTCGCGGGTGGATGCCATGGGGACAGGATACCCGAAGGGGGGCAATGTCCGAATGTCCAAGTCCGAATGACGAATGACGAATGAAAAAGACAGCCCATGGATTCGCACGGCGTACCGTGCTCATCCATGGGCGTCCGGTTGCTATTCATTTGTCATTCGGATTTCGTCATTCGGTCATTTCGCCGCGATTACAGCATCAATTCGGCGATCTGCACGGCATTGAGCGCCGCGCCCTTGCGGAGCTGGTCGCCGCTGACGAAGAGGTCCAGGCCCTTCTTGTCGTCGCGGCTGATGTCGTTGCGGATGCGGCCGACGTAGATGTCGTCGTTGCCGGAGGCGTCCAGCGGCGTCGGGAAACGGTTGCTGGCCCGGTCGTCGATGAGGGTGATGCCGGGGGCCTTGCGAAGGATTTCCCTCGCGTCGTTCTCATCCAGCGGCTTCTCGAACTCCAGGTTGATGCTCTCGGCATGAGCACGCATGACGGGCACGCGCACGCACGTCGTGGTGATGCGCGGCTTGTTGTCCGACCAGATTTTGTGCGTTTCCTTGAGCATCTTCATCTCTTCCTGGTTGTAGCCGTTGGGCTGCATATCGGAGTTGTGGCTGAAGAGGTTGAAGGCGTACTGCTGCTTGAAAATTTTGCAGACCGGGGTCTGGCCGACGAGAACCTGGCGGGACTGTTCCTCCAGTTCCATCATGGCGGCATAACCTGCGCCGCTGGCGGCCTGGTAGGTGCTGACGACCATGCGCTTCACCGTCGCCGCGCGGTGCAGCGGAGTCACGGGCACGAGCATGATGATCGTCGAGCAGTTGGGATTGGCGATGATGCAGCCCTTGCCCAGCTTCAGATGCTTCATGTCCTGCGGATTGACCTCGGGCACGATCAGGGGAATGCCATCGGTCATGCGGAAGGCGGAGCTGTTGTCGACCACCGCCACGCCGGCATCCTTGGCGATGGGGGCGTACTGCTTGCTGATCGATCCGCCGGCACTGAACAGGGCCAGGTCCACGCCCTTGAAGCTCGTGTCCTTCAGTTCCTCCACCTTGTACGTCTTGCCCTTGAACGTGAGCGGTTTGCCCGCGCTGCGAGCGCTGGCCAGGAGACGGAGTTCGCTGAAGGGGAAGTTCCTCTGTTCGATGACACGGAGGAACTCCTGCCCGACAGCGCCGGTGACGCCGACGATGGCGACGCAAGGGGCTGAGGACACGGGTAGGCTCCATACTGAAGAAAAGCGATGGCGCTTCCCAGTGAAGCGCCGAGCCGGGCATTGTAGCAGGTCAGCGCGAACGGTCGAGAAGGGCAGGAGAGAAATGTCCAAGGTCCAAGTCTGAAAGACGAAACAAGTCAAGACAACGATCACCACGACGACACGACGGCCCGCCTGGGAACGATGGGCTTCCCGCGCGAATTGAAGACTGAACTCCATCTCGTGGTTTTTGTCCTGTCCTGCGGAGGGAGCGCGACAACTTGCGCGCGGGCCGTCGTGTCGTTGTGCCGTGGTGGTGAAAACCGTATTGACTTCGTCATTCGGATTTGGACCTTCGGTCATGGGGTTCGGACAAGCCGTCATGGGCAGCCTGCAACTTCGACCCCGATGGCATCGCCGATGAATCGTTGAATCTGCTCCGGAATTTCAGCCGGTTCCTCGAACAACTCAACGCGCTGCCCTAAACGACCGACATCCAGTAAAGACATCCAACGCCTCTGAACGGGCCTATGCCTGAACACGCAACGCGGTTCACGGCACGCTCGCGGTCGCTTACTTCACTTTCCGGGGCAACATCACGGAAAGCAGCGACATCATGACCAACGCCTCGCTCGACAATACCCTCTGGGTCATCGTCCAACTCAAAAACACCCTCTACGCCATCACCGCCAACCAGGTGCAGGGCATCGTCCTGCTGCCCCGGGTCAGTCCCGTGCCCAATACGCCCCCCACCATCCGCGGCATGCTCAACCTCCGCGGCCAGGTCATGCCCGTCATCGATGCCCGCAAACTCCTCAACATGGTCTCCCTCGATCAGGAAACCGATCAACTGATCGACCTGCTCACGCAAAAAGAAGAAGACCACAAAAAATGGATCCACGAACTCGAACAGTCCATCCTTGAAAACCGGCCCTTCAAACTCGCCACCAATCCCCACCAGTGCGCCTTCGGCAAGTGGTACGACACGTTCAAAACCGACAATCTCCTGCTCACCGCGCTGCTTCAGAAATTCGCCGAGCCGCACGCCCGCATCCATGGCATCGCGGAAAAGGTCACCGCCCTGGCGAAAAACAACCAAATCGACGAAGCCCGGAAAATCATCGAGCACACCCGCCACGGCGACCTGGTCACCATGATCCGGCTCTTCGAGGATCTCCGCGCCCACCTGCGCGAAACGATCCGCGAAATCGCCATCCTCCTGGAAGTCGCAGGCGCCACCTTCGCCCTCGCCGTCGATGCCGTCGAAACCATCAGCCAACTGGCGACCCACGAAGTCGAAGATATCCGCGAACAAGGCTTCGAACTGGGCAAAGACAGCCCCGTCGTCACCGTCGCCAAACTGCCGGCCTCCAAACGGCTCGTCCTCGTCCTCGACGAAACCAAACTCTTCACGCCGTGACCATCTCCCCCCAATCACACGAAATGACGTCCGTCCTCGCCACATCACGCTCAAACCCACACGTCCCAGCCGCGGACAAACTGTCCGCGCGTCCTGTCCCGCGTCTGCTTGTCGTTCCCCCCTCCGAAGACTACCGTATCGTCCTCATGACGGTCGCCCCCTGACCGTTGCCCCGCCTTCCGCAAGGGAACAACGCCATGTTGTGCGCGCCGGATCGACCTCTGGTTTCAGGTCGGGACAGATTGCCCTCGCTGTCGCAGCTTTACACCATGGCGGGACTGCTCCATGGCATGGGCATGAACCTCGCCCTCCCCGACGTGCGCCGTCTGCTCGACATGCCCCCGGAATCATCCCCGACCCCGGAACTACCCCCGGAACTACCCCCGGAACATCCCCCGACACTTCCTCCGGACTCCCGCGGAAGTTGACCCGCCACGAATGCGTCTGCCGACTCCCGCCCGGACCTGCACGAACCATAGCACGTCGCCAGCCTCGCCGGCAGGCGACGTTCCTGGTGCTGGGTTCCGATGCGTCAACCGATTCGCGGCGGGAATACGGCGGGAATACGGTCCCGTTCAACGCCGACCCGGTCCACCAGCCACAACTTACTTGTCGCTGATGGCGCCTTCCGGGCAGTTGTCCCGGCAAGTCCCGCAATCCACGCATTCACCCTCGTTCAGGACGGGCTTCTCGTCCTTCATCGCAATGGCGTCCGTGGGGCATTCATCCGCGCAAGTCGTGCAGCCTGTGCACTTTTCATAATCAAACTGAACGGGCATGGACGGAACCTTTCCATAAATGATCGGACAAAGCTACCAAATTAGCGTTTTTACCCCGCCCTGTCCAGCACTTTGTCTGTCTCTGATCCGCAACTCCGCAGCGACATCCCTCACAGCCGCACCGTCTTCAACGCCCCCGCCACCCACCGCGCCCATAGCGACGTCCTTCATAGCCGCACCATCCTCGGTGCGGTCTTCATTCCCCTTCACTGTCGCAGTCGCAACCGAGCACCGAACAGCCTTGAACACGTGGAATGCTTCACGGTCGATTCCACAGGCCACGCGCCGGACAACCTGACCTGTGACGCCGCCGGCAACCTGACCTACGACGGCCTGTACGCCTACAGCTACGACGCATGGAACCGTCTGTGTGTAGCATAAATATAAATAAATGTACTTATGCCTTTTTCCGGGCCTGACAGCCGAAGCAACCAGACGCTGCTGATCGACCCCCGAGGCAACACGACGGAAACGATTTACGACGGAGCCAGACGGACCATCGAAACCCGCCAGCACCTCCGACAGCTTGGTCAGGGTGTCAATCCGCCGGAAGCGAATCGCACGCTGGATTCCACCGGCGAGTCCGGCGGTGCTGTGTCCACCCGCACCGTTTACGACGCCAACGGCAACATCACCGCACTCATCGACGATCACGGCAACACCACCTCCTATCAGTTCGACTTGCAGGACCGGGAGATGGCGATGACATTCCCGGACGGCTCGACACGAACGAACATCTACGACGAAGCCGGCGACGTGCTCCAGAAAATCGACGAAAACGGTTCGATCTTCGACTACAGCTACGACGCCATGGGCCGGCGACTCACCTGCGCCATCCTTCGCTCCGAGGGCGTGGCGGGCACCAGTCTGCAACTTTTCCAGTACGACGGCCTGTCGCGCGTGATCCTGACTGAAGACGTGGTTACGCCCCCGGAACCCCCCATCTCGTCCAGCAGTTCGTCCGCCTCCGCAACTTCCGAGGCTAGTGAATCCTCGTCCAGTTCGAGTTCCTCCTCAAGCAGTTCCAGTTCCTCGTCTTCAGGCTCTGGTCCTGCGCCCGGTGTGGCCCGAACGCTCCATTCCTACGACTCGGTCAATCGGGCGGTGGAAGAATCGCAGATGTACGCTGACGAAGAAGAAGTCGTTCCGATCACCTATCACGCGACGAACCACGCTTTCTTCTCCGGCGTCATTGCCGGCGTCACCTTCCCCGCCGGCCGGGAGGTGGAAACCGCTTACGACCTGCTCTACCGCAGGACAAGCGTTTCCGATGCCATCGCTTCTTCCTCCTCCAGCACTTCAAGCACGGACATCTCCGCCATCGCCGCCTGGGAGTACTTCGGTCCCGGCCGAGTCGCGGAAGTGCGTTACGCCAACGGCCTGACCTGCACCTATCTGAACAACGCTCGTACGCACTCCGCCGTGCAGTTTCCAGCCGTTCCTCTGCCCGCCTGGGGCGATGCCGCCAGTGACCGGTTGGGTTACGACGGCACCGGCCGGACCATCGCCAAACGTTACATTTCCAGCGATCTCGATGTCGCCGGCGGCTACGCCGATACCACCCCTGTCGTCGGCGTGACCACCCGCTACGACAAGGCCGGCAACAAGTTCTTCGATCGCGAACTGCACGCCGAAAATCGCAGCTTCCTCTACATTCCCACCAACGAAGCCGGCAACCCCACCGCCGGGACCGACTCCCTCAACCGCCTGCTACAATATCAGCGTGGTACGCTGGCCATTGGAGGCTCTTCCGTGGTGTCGCCGATCACGCTTCCCGGGACGGATGCCTTTCGCGG
>JADLAP010000241.1 GCA_020848195.1 Phycisphaeraceae bacterium | reverse complement strand
CTGAAGTGGGTGGAGCTGCCCGGGGCAACCATCGGTCTGGTCTGGAACAGCATGATGTCCATGGCCGGCGGATGGTTCTTTCTCATGATCAACGAGTCCTTCGTGCTCGGCGACAAGGACTTCCGGCTGCCGGGCATCGGGTCGTACATGAGCGTGGCGGTGGCGCGCGGGGACTATCTGGCGATGACGTTCGCCATCTTCGCCATGATCTCCATGATCGTCCTGCTCGATCAGTTGTTGTGGCGACCCGTGGTAGTCTGGGCACAAAAGTTCCGGCTGGAGGACTCTGCGGGCGGCGGAGAGAAGATGACCTCCTGGTTCCTCGACGGGTTGCGGCGATCGCAGGTACTCGCGTGGCTGTGGCGCGTGTTGCAGCGCCGCGGCAGGCGCGCGCCGGGAGTGGTTGCGGGACCGCCTGCTGGCCGGCGTCGCGACAACCCAGTGCTGTCGCTGTTGACCTTCGGCGTGCTCGTGGCGGCCCTGGCCCTCGGGGCCTGGCAATTGATTCGGACCTTGGTCTCGGTTTCGGCCCAGGGGTGGCTGGACACGGTTACCGCCGGCTTGTGCACGTTGGGACGGGTCCTGGCTTCGACCGTCATCGGTACGTTGTGGGCGCTGCCGGCGGGACTGGCGATCGGCCTGTCGCCGCGGCTTTCGCGCGTGCTGCAGCCCGTGGTGCAGATCGCGGCCTCGTTTCCGGCTCCGATGGTGTTTCCGGTGGCCATTGCGGTACTCACCGCGTGCGGCGTCACGCTCGATTGGGGCAGCATCCTGCTGATGCTGCTCGGCACCCAATGGTACATTCTCTTCAATGTGATTGCCGGCGCCATGGCGATACCGACCGACCTGCGCGAAGCCGCCACCACCTACCGATTGTTGGGCTGGCAGCGTTTTCGCATCGTCTACTTCCCCGCGGTCTTCGCCCATCTGGTGACCGGGTGGGTCACGGCCGCCGGCGGGGCATGGAACGCAAGCATCGTGGCCGAGTACGTCAATTTCCGCGGCCAATTGCTCACCTCCTGGGGGTTGGGAGCGCAGATCAGCCGGGCCGCCGAGAAGGCTGACTTTCCCAGTCTGGCGGCCGGGATCGTCGTCATGTCCACCATCGTCGTGTTGTTCAATCGCGTTGTCTGGCGCCGCTGCTATCGTTTCGCCGAACGGCGCTATTCGTTGAGCAAGTGAGGATCGGCCCATGCCCGCTAACGGTGTCGCCGCCCCCGCGGTCGAGACTCTGTGCGACATCCGGGAGGTCACCCACGACTTCGTGATGCCCGACGGCACGCGACGCACGGTACTCCAGGACATCAACCTGGCCGTGCAGAAGGGCGAGGTGATCGCGCTGCTCGGCCCGTCCGGATGCGGGAAGTCGACGCTGCTGCGCGTGCTGGCCGGCCTGATCCACCCTGCGCAGGGGGAGGTGATCTATCACGGGGCGCCGCTGACGGGATTGAATCCCGGCGTGGCCATCGTGTTTCAGAGCTTCGCCTTGTATCCGTGGCTGACGGTCATTGAGAACCTGAAGGTCGTCCAGGTCGCCGCCGGGCATCCGGAGGCGATGGCGGCGGAACGCGCCCAGAAGGCGCTCAAGCTGGTGGGACTCGCCGGTTTCGCCGAGGCCTATCCGCGCGAGCTGTCGGGCGGCATGAAGCAGCGCGTCGGCATCGCCCGCGCCCTGTCAGTGGAGCCTGAGATCCTGCTGATGGACGAACCGTTCAGCCAGGTCGATGCGTTGACGGCGGAGTCCCTGCGCGCCGAAGTCATCGACATCTTCCTGGTCAAGGACCGCAATCCGGCGTCGATCCTGATGGTGAGCCACGACATCTCGGAAGTGGTGTACATGGCCGATCGGATCGTGGTGCTGGCCGCCGATCCCGGGCGAATTCTGAAAGTGGTCGTCAACAACCTGCCGCGTCCGCGCGACTACCGGTCCGCCGAGTTCTTGCGTCTGACCGAGGAGATTCACGACATCATCACCGGTCACGAGATGGCCGACTTGCCGGCGGCCGCCGGCGCCGCCGCCGCCATGTTGTCCGCGGAGCCGCTGCCGGAGGCCACGTCCAGCGAGATGGTCGGATTGATCGAGTATCTCGACGCACGCGGTGGAAAGGACGATTTGTTCCGGATCGCCACCGACACCGGCCGCGAGTTCGGACAGGTCATCGCGATCGTCAAGGCGTGCGAAATGCTCAACTTCGTCGAGTCGCCGCGTCGTCAGGTACAGTTGTCGCCCGACGGGATTCGCTTCGTGCACGCGCGGCAGGAGGCGCGCCAGGCGATCTGGCGCGATCAGTTGCTCAAGCTGCGTTTGTTCCGGGAAATTCGCGACGCCATCGAACGTCAGCCCGAAAAGTCCCTCGAACGCGACCTGATTCTCGAACTGATCGTCCAGCACCTGCCGTTCGAGAATTACGAACACATCTTCGAGACGATGGTGCGATGGGCGCGATTCGGGGACCTGCTCGCCTACGACGAGAACACCCAGCAGCTCTCGTTGCAGGAAGGCGTCGGGCAATCGCAGGAGCCTGCTCGATGAAAGCAAGTGCCGGCGCTACCGCTGTTCCTGGCGAGCGCGCCACCAGTCGCGGCAGCGTTGCACCGCCGCGCCGAAGTCCTTGAACGTGGCCCACTCGGTGCCGAAGTCCTCACCGGTCCGCCGCGTCAGTTCTTTGAGGGCCAGCATGCGCAACTGGTCCGGCTGATCGTCCTGCAGGCAGTCGACCAGCGCTGCCAGCGACACGTCCATGCCCAACTGGGATCCGGCGACGTGAGCGTACCCGCGCACAAAGATCTCTTTGTGCTCCATCCAGAATCGCACGGCCTCCGCGCCGCGCGGATCGCCGATTTCGCCCAGCGCCTCCAGCAGGTCGCAGGCCAATTCCGCGGGTGGGATCTGCTTGAGGCGGTCGAGAATCGGCTCCAGCGAACTGCGGCTGCCGATCATGCCCAGCGTTTGCGCCGCCGCACGCTGCAGCTCCGGCGCCGGATCCGTCAGGAATCGCTCCAACGCCGTGGCCGGCGCACGCGACCCGGCAGCCCCGAGGCGCTCGACCGCCCGCAACCGAATTGCCCGGCTCGTGCTGTCCAACTTGGGCACCTCCTGCTCGACCGGGTAGAACGTCTTCTGGCGCGGATCCCAATGGAAACTCTCGCGTGAACGGTCTTCGTAGCGGACGACGCCCTTTTCGACGCCCAGGCCCTCGATGCGGTCGTGCACGGAGCGCTCGATTTCGGGCGCCCCGTCGTGGTCGCGGTCGGCAATTGCGAACTCGGATTCCACCAGACGTCGCTGGCCCCACGCATCCGGTTCCAGCAGGGAGTACTCGAGTTCCCGGAAGATCTCTCGGCCTTCGCGGCCGGTCCACGCCAGAATGATGGTGTACAGCTCCTTGCAGCTTGCCGTGCGCACGCCCTCGCGCCCGGAAATCACGACCTGCGGACGCGTTCCCACCAACACGGAGAACGAGATTCGACACGGATCGGATTCCTGGCGGACTTGATAGACCATGACGGCCTTCCACTGCCGCTGTCGGCGCTCGACGAAGATCAGTTGTTGAGTCCGGTCGCGCTCCCAACTGGAACCGATGATGCCGATTTCCTGCTCCGGATCCCCGTCGAGGTCGGTGAGCTGGGCGTCGTCGATCAGCGCCGGCTTGATGAAATCCGCGCCCAGATTCTCGAAGTCGATCTTCTCCGCGAGGAGCAGCACAATCTCGCCGGGAACCAGACGCGCGTTCGGCTCCAGGAAGCTGTTGCTTGCCAGCGTTTCCACGGGAATGCTATGTTTTGCCGACAAGGAAGCGAGCGAGTCGCCAGGTGCAGCGCGGTGGAGTATCGGTCCCGTGGGTCGCGCGGTCGTTTCCTGTGCCTCGCCCGGGGCCGTGATCCCCATGGTGGCGGCGGCAATCAGGGCGATCAGCATCCGTTGGGTTTTCAAGTCGGTGCTCCAGACAGTGGTTTGGGCGCGATCATAGCGAGTCGTCGCGGGCATTTCCACGACGACGGCGGCTCTCGGGGAGAAGATCATGTCCGACGGTCTGGTCCAGGAGGGAAGGCCCCCCCGCGTGCCCCCGGCGCAGACCGCGTCGGCGGCAACCGTCGGCGTCGATGCGGATGTCCTCCGCGAGGTCCAGCGGGTACAGCACGATCTGCTGGGGATTACCGCTGACGTGCGTCTCGCGGAGGAGAGCCTGCTGCGGGCCGCCATGTACCTGGCAGGGGCGACGCAAGGTTTGCTGTTCGGACGAGAAGATGCCGCCTTCGAGATCCGTCAGGGCATCGGCGCCCTGGACTCGAGTGAGCCCGCGCCGGATGT
>JADLAP010000240.1 GCA_020848195.1 Phycisphaeraceae bacterium | reverse complement strand
TATGCCAGCGAATAAAGTCAGGGCATTCCTGGACAGCCGCGGGGTGAAATACGTGACGATCCGGCATTCGCCGGCGGTCACGGCGGCGGAGGTAGCCGCGTCGGCCCATGTGGCCGGGCGCGATTTTGCAAAGACCGTCATCGTGTGGATCGGCGGTCATCTCGCCATGGTGGTGCTGCCGGCCAGCCGCCGCATCGTGCTCCACGACCTGCGCGAGCTGCTGGAATCGCCGGAGGCGCGGCTGGCGACCGAGACGGAGTTTCGCGACGAGTTCCCGGATTGCGAACTGGGGGCGATGCCGCCGTTCGGCAACCTCTACCAGCTGCCCGTGTATGTGGCCGCCAGCCTGGCCGCGGAAAAGGAGATCGCGTTCAACGCCGGCTCGCACACGGAGATCATTAAGATGGCGTACGCCGACTTCGATGCCCTCGTGAAACCGACCGTGCTGGAGTTCATCACGAGCTGAAGCAGGAGTCGGAGGTTGAGACGTCGGGCTTGCCAGCAGGGCAGGTCTCTGACCTGCCTCGGGACGCCGCACCACGGATTCAGCGTGCAATGGACGCGGCCGGTCAAAGGGCAGGTCAAAGACTTGCCCTACTTTTGCCGGGCGCTGCAAACGGTCGTTAGAAGTAACGTAATGCGTTACATGGCGGATCGGCGCTTGGGTGGACCGACGGCGGGTTGGGTCGGCTCTTCGGTTCATACGCCGATTGGAGCAAGCGGCGGCGCGGGCTTGCCGTGGGTTGAGGGGGGCGGCAGGGTGCGATGATTCTTTCCTAACCCCCGTATGAGTTCATCCCCCGTTGCCACGCCGGCGGTTCCGGCCAAACCGAGATTCAGCCGGACGTTCTGGACGCTCAACACCATCGAGATGTGGGAGCGGCTGGCGTTCTACAACCTGCGCGTGATGGCGCCGATCTACATCATGCAGGCGGACAACCCGGGCGGGTTGCACCTGACGGCGATGGACAAGGGAACAATCTACGCGTGGTGGGCGGCCTTCCAGTCGCTGCTGCCGATCATCACGGGTGGCTATGCGGACCGGTACGGTTTCAAGAAGACCCTCGGCTTCTCGGGGGTGCTGATGTTGACGGGCTACCTGATGATCGCCTTCCTCCGCGATGTGTCGTTCGTCAGCAATTACTGGGGGTTCTTCGCGGGCGTCATGATGCTGGCGACCGGCACGGCGTTTTTCAAACCGAGCATCCAAGGCGCGCTGGCCCTCAACCTCACCAAGGAGAACTCCTCGGTGGGCTGGGGCCTGTTCTACTGGGTGGTCAACGTGGGCGCCTTTCTCGGCCATTACCTGCCGTCACTCCTGCTGGCGCTGAGCGCGCTGCTGCCCGGGGCGTTGCATGCGGAGGCCAACTCGGCGGGGGCGTGGCGCAACCTGTTCCTCGCGTCGGCCCTGTTCTCGTCGTTCAACCTCGGGCTGCTGTTCGTGTTGCGGGACACGCCCACCGGGGCGTCGAAGACGGAGTCGCCCTTCGCCGTGCTTTGGCGCACGATCAAGGGCATCCTGGAGATCCGGCTGATCATCTGGATGGCGATCATGTCGTGCTTCTGGATGATGATGTACCAGCTCTGGGACCTGCAGCCGAACTTCATCGCGGACTGGGTGGACAGCCGGGGCATGGCGGAGAGTCTCCGCTGGCTGCCCGCCAACCTGTACCAGACCCTCGTGCAGCAGACCACGCGCGGGCCGATGATCCCGCAGCAGGTGCTGCTGAGTGCGAATTCCCTCTTCATCATCATCGGCGTGGTGGGCGTGGCCTGGCTGACGCGGCACATGCGCACGCTGACGGCCATGCTGTTCGGGATGATGCTGGCGACGGCGGGCCTGCTGATCGCGGGCCTGACGACGAGCGCCTGGATTTTGGTCTTCGGCATCCTGTTCTTCTCGCTGGGCGAAATGGCGACCGGGCCGAAGAAGAGCGAGTATCTCGCGCTGATCGCGCCGCCCGGGAAGAAGGGACTCTATCTCGGCTACGTGAACATCCCCGTGGGCGTGGGCGTTTATGCGGGGTCAAAGATCGCCGGCTATGTTTACGGGCAGTTTGGCGAGAAGGCCGGCCTGGCCCTGCGCTACCTGGTGGAGAAGACTCCGCTGGGTGCCGGACACAACTGGAATGGCGATGTGGCGTCGCTGGAGCAGACGCTCGGCGTGCCGCGCACGGAGGCGATGCTGAAGCTGCAGGAGGTCACGGGCCTCGATGCGACCGCCGCCACGAAACTATTGTGGGATACTTACGATCCGCACGTGCATGTCTGGCTGCCCTTCGCGGCCATCGGCGTGCTGGCGGCCGTGGCGCTGTGGATCTTCGGCCGGATGGCGAAGAAGTGGTCGGATATGAATGCGTGAGGTTGTTAAGCGCGAAGACGCAAAGGCGCTAAGGACTGAGCAAAGCCAATGCCTTCGGATCGGAACTTCGCGCCTTCGCGTCTTTGCGCTTAATCAACAACGCTGACCTGGCTCAGCAGACCCGGCCGCGCTTGCCGGCGCGGGTGTTGGCGATCGGGTTCGAGCCGATCCAGCGTTCGTCGATCGGCTGGCTGGCGCGCTGGTAGCGGGTGTCGGACGAGAGGCGCATGCGCGCCATCTGGTTGTCGAGGCCGCCATGCACCATGGTCATGCCGAAAGTGATGAAATCGCCGGCCTTCCAGTCGGGCGCGGTGAGCCAGCGGCCGCCGAGTTTCTCGCGGAGCGAAGCGGGGTTCTTGCTCAGGTAGCCGGGGTGGCTCCAGCCGTTTTTGTTGACGACCTTGTCCACTTCGTGGGGCCGGTTCTCGCAGTAGGCATCCACATCCACCTCGAGGGAGGATTTGATGGTTTCGGACTTCAGGTGCGAACCCTCGAGAAGCATCACGCCGCCCATTTAGAGGGGCGTTTCGCAGTAGGGTATCCAGCAGGTGAGGAGCTGGTGTGTGCCGCGGCCCATGTAGACCAGGTCGCAGTGCGGGGTGGAGCCCTGGCCGCGGCTCATGGCGCGGAACCAGGTGTAGTCGAAGTGGCGGACGGGT
>JADLAP010000239.1 GCA_020848195.1 Phycisphaeraceae bacterium | reverse complement strand
TCAGGACCAAAAAGTTACCCTTTTATTGTCCACACGTAGTATGGCTGGTAACAGCTTCATTTGTCAACGGAAAAAACACAATTTTGGTTAAATGGTTACTCATTCCTTCTCCGGGAGGTAGCGCACCAACCGGTCGCCTTCCCATAAGCCCTTGACCCGCTTACCATTAGGAAATATCGAGATACCGACCCCTTGGCGGACGCCGTCGCGAAATTCCCCCTCGTACTCCTCGCCGCTCGAGTACACGTATTGTCCGCTTCCCTGCCGGCGCCCATCCACAAATTCGCCCACATAGCGCGAACCGTCAGAAAACACGTAGGTGCCTTTGCCCGTGCGTCCATCTTTACGGAATTCGCCCCGATAAATATCCCCATTGGCAAAGCGCAAGAGCCCCGGCCCGTGGCGCAGGCCACCCAGGAAATAACCCGCATATTTGTTGCCGTTGGCATAAAGCATCGTGCCCCGACCGGAGGGCGTGTCGTTGGCAAAATCGCCGGCGTAACGATCCCCGTTCTGATACGAAAGCGTGCCACCGCCTGATCGCAAGTCGGCTCGGAAATCGCCAATGTACTTGTCCCCGTTCGCATACACCAGCGTCCCCCGTCCCTCCTTCAATCCATCCTGGAACTGACCGTCGTAGCGATCCCCATTGCGGTAACTGCAGATGCCCCAACCGTGACACAGCCCACGATCCATCTCGCCCTCGTAGTGATCGCCATTCGGAAAATCCACCACGGAAAGTTCACGCCGCTCCGCGCCGGGATCGAAGGGCTCGGCGTCCGCCGCCACAAACACACCCGCATCAGCCAACCCCTGCTCCGTCAGCGGCACCTGCTCCAGATCAAGGCTGGGCGTGGGCGCCTGGCTGGGAATCTCGCCGAAATCGGGAAGCCCTTCCAGCGATCCGGGTGGAATGCCCGCCGTCTCGGCGATTCCAGGCCCCGCCTGCAGCGTGCTTAGCATGCGCTCGAGTTCCACGCGCACGGACGCAATCTCCTGCGTCGCGTTGCTGCGTATGTCCTGAAGTCGCATGTCGATCTGCGATACGCTTTCCCGGCGTTCGGCATCCATTTCGTCGACCCAACTGCGAATCTTGGAAATGTCGGCCAGGACGCCATCCAACTCGCGCGTGCGCGTGATGTCGGAAGACTCGACTTGAACCAGCAAGCGGTTGAGATCCACCTGCACGTTCTCGAGCAGCGCCACGCGGTTGGAAACGGAGGACAAGGCGGCCGTGTCCTGTGCGTGCTGCGCGCGCATCGCGAACACGGCATCCCCCGTGGCACGCCGGGCGTGACTCACGTACATGCCGATCGACAGAAAAATCACGAGAAAGAACAGGAACACGCCCAGAAGCAGGGTGGCTGTCCAGACCACGGCGCGCCGGTTGCGGCTGCGCTCCGCCTGGACGTAACGCTTGACCTCTTCCATCGTCACGCCGTCCAGCGGACGGATGACCGCATCGTCCCCCACGCGCGTCAGGATCAACTCGTCAATGCGCAGCCCCTCGCGACCGGGCGTTTTGTCTGTCTCAGCCATGCTGCTTTCGCTGCCGCTGCGGCGGTCTGCCGGCGGCGGGTGGACCGTGCGGTACGCACCCCTCTATACAAAACATCATTTGTCGTGAGCACGCAGGGGCGTCGTCACCGAAAACTCGCCCGTCCCGGCTTCATCCCTGCGCCGGAGCCGCTGCCACAGGTTCCGCCGTCGGCGCTGGCAACGTCACCCGGGTAACGGTCATGGACCCCTTGACACGCTTGCCGGAGCTGTCCGGCGCAATCTTCATGCGTGTCACACGATAGGTCCCGGGAGCCCCCATCAGCGCATGCAGGAAGCGCGCCAGCCCTTGTTCGTCCGTTTCGAAATCCGCGATGTCCACGGCGTACTCGTCGAAGTTCTCCGTGCGCCGAGGCTCACGATCCTTGACGGAGATGAGGGTGACGTCAGATTCCTGCGCGAGGGTGTCAATGGCGCCGCGCATCTCGCGCCGGGCTTCGGCCGCCGGCAGCGCATCGCCGATGCGGTCGTGGATCACGCTGAACTGCGCCTCCACGTGCGGCCCCGCCTGCAGAACGCTCTCCTGATACACCAGCGTCTTGGTCTCGCGTTCAATGTCGCCATCCAGCCACAGGCAGCGTGTGTTGATGGGCCGGATCACCGCAAAATCAAGCACGAGCACCACGAGCACCAGGACGACCAAAAGCAGTCCCAGTTTCTCGCGCCCCTCCAGCCGATTCAGGCGCTCAGCTAACATCGGCGTTCTCCTCCAGCCGGCACAAGACGCGGAAGCGATAGCGGCCGCTGGTTTCCCGGGTGGTCGACCCATCCTCACGCACGTCGGCCAACAGCCCCGATTCTTCAAGCCGCTGCACCAGATTGCCGATATCGCCGGCGCTGGCGCCAGAGCCGCTCACCTGCAGGGTGCCACGCTCGCCATCAAACTCAACCGTATCGACGGTGATCTGTGCGGGCTCGGGTAAGGCCTGCCGCAAGGCCGACAACACATGGAAAACCGCCAGACGCTGATCGCTGCGCTGCAGCACCACTTCCACCAACCGGAGCTTCTGGTCGATCGCCCGCACGGCATCGGCGTGCTCCGTCACTTCGCGCCTCAAGTCGGCCAGTTGGGCACGCTTGAAGAAGTACCGTAGCGTGCCCCACATGGAGAGCAGCATCAGCGCACTGACGATCAGACACCCCAGCACGGTGAGGCTGCGCGCCTTCTGAACGAGCTCCTTGCGCAGCTTGACGGATTCGGGTACCAGTCGAAATTCCAGCCGCTCCAAATCAATGGCCAGGCCCACCAGCGCCGTCAGCGAGACGGTATCGTAGGGAGCCTGATTCATGTCCGGCTGACTGGGCGTCTTGCGAAAGATCTGAAGACAGTCCACGGCTTCCGCCGGCAAATCCTGCCGTTCGCCCAGCAGGGCCGGCAGTCCGGCCACGCGGATGCCCGCGCCGGTAACCAGCAGACGCTCAACCTTCACCCCTGCATTCTCCGATGCAAAGGTCTGGAGGGCGTTGCCGACTTCCTTGGTGAGCCGCTCGCGCGCCCCCTCGTCCGCCGCCAGGGTCGCCGCCCCCACCAGGATGCTGCGCGTGAAGAGCAGCCGGTCCTGCGCAATCACGATGAAGTCGCTGAACGCCGCGTCAACGTCCAGCACCGCCACCGCGCCACGCGCACCGGCCGCAGGAAAAGCCTTGCGGATCCAGTTCAGCACGCCCTCGGTGCCGATGGACATGGTGGCCAGCGGGATCCCCGCTTCCTCCATCACGCTGAAGCGATTGCGCAGGACGCTGCGCTGCACGATGACCAGCATCACCTTGGTGTAACCATCGCGCGCCGGCCCCACAATCTTGTAGTCCGCAACAATCTCTTCCTTGGAATAGGGCGTGAGCTTGCCGGCCTGCAACTCGACCATGTCGGCAATTTCGAGCGGATCCGTCGAAGGCAGATCCAGCATCCGCACGGT
>JADLAP010000238.1 GCA_020848195.1 Phycisphaeraceae bacterium | reverse complement strand
TTGATTGGTTTTGGGGAAGCGGAGGAAGATGCCGTTCAGATTGGTCACGTGAGGCCAGTTGATGCTGCCTGAGGATGTCGGTTCGGTGGCGGCGAGCCAGGTATCGTCGTCCTGTCCGCCTTTGGCGGTGCGGGTGCTGCCGTCGGCGAGTTTGACGGTGAAGCTGGCGGAGCTTTTGGTATAGGGATAGTCGATGGCTTCGACGTGATCGGCTGTGTTGAGCGCCACGCCGCTGGCGCCGACGACATCGTTGCGCAGCACGTCGGCAAGGTAGGCGACGGTGGCGTTGGCGACGACATCGATATTGTTCTGGGTGATCTGGGCCGCCGCCACGCGATCGAGCCTGGCGACCTGGAGGTAGGCCATACCGAGCATGGCGAGCATGACCAGGGCCGCCACGACGAGGATCATCAGTGATCCCCGCCGGCGTGCGTGGGTGGAGCGACACACTCCACCATGACAACGTCGTGGGCGCATATGGACCATCGTGCTCTCCCCAAAGGAGATGGACTCGACGGAAGCATCGGAATTCAAAGTGATGGAATCACGAAAGGGCGCGTGATAATCCGCGCAAAAGCTGCGCAAGGCCCATAAAAACCGTTACAGGCGGCATGACAGGCGCAGTTGATGGGGAATGAACTTCAGGCCTGTGCGTCCGATATTTCGTCGGTTTCGGCCTCAAGTCCCGCCTGTTCGTCCTCGGTCGCCAGGGCTTCGTTGACCGGGTCTTCCGCGGGCAGTTCGTCTTCCAGGCTCAGCGTATCGTCCACCGGCTCAGGCTCCTGCTTGAACCGCTGGGCGTAGTTGGCCCGCAGCTTGGCGCGGCGTTCGGCGCGACGGCGCTCAAACTCGCTGGGCCAGTCGAACTCGATCTGGCCCGTCTGGGGATTGCGCCAGTCGCGCGGCTTGTCGTCCTCCGGCTTCGCGTCCGCCTCGTCCTGCAATGAAATCTGTATCTCCGATCCCGGCGTGTCCTGCAGCACGCGGACCTGCCGTTGCCGGACCAGTTCCAGCATGGCCAGGAACAAGCCGACCATTTCGTTGCGCGACGATCGGCCGACGAAGATCGCCTGCAGCGTCAGCGTCCCTTCACGACGCAGCCGATCCACGATGTCCTCCGCGTGCAACGCGATCGGCGTGTCGTCATTGACCACCTCGTGCATGGCCGGGGTCTTGCCGATGGATTCGAGAATCCGGGCAAACGCCTCGCACAGGTCCAGCACGTTGGCGTCGTCGAGGTCGATCTCGACGGGGCCTTCGTCGGCGTCGGGATCGACATCCACGTCGGTCGCGGCAGCTTCAGTCTCTCCCGCCTCGCCTTCCACCAGCGCAGGCCGCTCGGCGGTGAGCTTGCGCATCGGGTGGCAGGCGAACCGCTGTTCCCATTCGTCCTTGCGGGCTTCCAGTTCGTTGGCGGCGTCCTTGAACTTCTTGTACGCCAGGAGCTGCTGCACCAGCTCGAAGCGCGGGTCGGTTTGAGTCATGCCGCTCTCGGCGTCGGCTGGCTCGGCGGCTTCCTCCGGGCGGGGCAGCAGCATCTGACTTTTGATTTCCAGCAGCATGGCCGCCATGACGAGGAACTCGCCCGCCAGGTCCACGTCGAGTTCCTGGATCAGCTTCAGGTGGGCCAGATATTGCTCCGTGATCCGAGCGATCGGCAGATCGACGAGGTCCACCTCGTGACGTTTGACCAGGTAGAGCAGCAGATCGAGCGGGCCGCTGTAGCAGTCCAGGTCGATGCGGTAATCTTCAAGCGTCGGCTCAGGGGTCACAAGCGATCCTTCAAAACGTCTTTCATAGCTGCACCGTCTTCGGTGCAGTCTTCGATCCAACCGGAGCGCCATTTGCCGGTGATCCCGGCAGGCTCCATAATGGCATTACATTATCGTTCAGAGGCGTATGGGGAAAGCAGCGGAATAACCGATGGGGAACGAGCAAGTCGGCGATGGGATGGAAGCACTGGCCAGGAAAGTGCTGCGCGCTGAAGCCGACGCGGTGGCGGGGGTGCCGGTGGACGCGGCGTTCGGCGAAGCGGTGGACCTGATCTACCGCCTGACGCATGATCCCGCGCGAGGCGCGCTGGTGGTCAGCGGCCTGGGCAAGTCCAATTTCATCGGCCAGAAAATCGTCGCCACCTTCGCCTCCACGGGAACACCGAGCCACTTTCTCCATCCCACGGAAGCGATGCACGGCGACCTTGGCCGCATCCGCCGCGACGACGTCGTGCTGCTGCTGTCCTTCAGCGGCCACACGGAGGAAGTCGTCAGCCTCGCCGCGATCCTGCGTCAGGATGGCGTGCCGGTGATCGCCATGACCGGCCGGCGGGACAGCGATCTGGCGCGATTGGCCACCGTGACGCTCTGGATCGGCGACGTCACCGAAGCCTGTCCGCACAACCTCGCGCCCACGGCCAGCACCACGGCCATGCTCGCCCTCGGCGATGCGCTGGCGCTGTGCGTCAGCCGGCAGGGCGACTTCGGCGTAGAGGACTTCCGGCGTTTCCATCCCGGCGGCAACCTCGGCCGGCAACTGATGCCCGTGGTCCAAGCCATGCGGTTCAAGGCGGGTGAGAATCTGCCGCTGATTCCCCATGCCGTGACCTTGCGACATGCGTATGACATGGCGGATGCCGCGGCAGCGCCGGGCGTGCGCCGCGCCGGCGCCATGCTCATCGTCGATGACCAGGGCAAGCTCGCGGGCATCTTCACCGACGGCGACCTGCGCCGGCTGGTGATCCGTCATCCCCGCGACGCCATGGACAAGCCGATGAACGCCATCATGACCGCCCAGCCTCGCCGGCTCAGGCATGTCGCGCTGGTCCGCGACGCCGTGGCGATTTTCCGCGAGCTGCGCATCGACGAAATCCCCGTGGTGGACGACCACGACAAGCCGCTGGGCCTGATCGACGTGCAGGATCTCGTTTCGCTGAAGGTCATCGAAGGATAGCCCCCAAGCCCCATGGCGAGTCTTCGAGCCGTGGGGGGTATGCTGTTGACGAACCCATGCCCCACACGCCCTCCATCAAGATGATCGTCTTCGACGTCGACGGCGTGCTGACCGACGGCGGCATCATCGTCAGCGACCACGGCGTCGAATCCAAGCGTTTTCATGTCCGCGACGGTTTCGCCATCAAGGCGGCCATGAAGGTGGGCATGCAGGTCGGCGTCATCACCGGACGCAGCACCATGGCGGTGACGCTGCGCATGACCGACCTCGGCGTGCGCCACGTGCTCCAGGGCTGCGGGGACAAACTGGTGGGACTCGAACGGCTGTGCCAGAACGCCGGCGTGCTGCCCGAGGAAACCGCCTACGTGGGCGACGACCTGATCGATCTTCCCGCGCTGCTGCGATGCGGCTATCCGATCGCGGTCAAGGACGCCGTGGAAGAGGTTCGCGCCGGAGTCCGCTACGTCACGTCGGTGCCCGGCGGCTACGGCGCTGCCCGCGAGGCGATCGAGCATGTCCTGAAGCTGCTGGGCAAGTGGGACCAGATCGTCGATCAGTACGCCTGAGCCTGCACCACACTCCGCCACGTCACGCCGCGACAACGTCGCGGATTTCGGCTTGCGTTCATCACTTCGCCAGCTTGAACTGTCCCACGAGCTTCTGCAGTTCCTCGGCCTTGGCGGACAGATGCCCGGCGGCCTCGGCGGTCTGGGCGGTGCCTTCGCTGGTCTGACGGGTCGCTTCGTTGATGCTCTGCACGCTGCGGGAAACCTCTTCGCTGGCGGCGGACTGCTGCTCCGCGGCGGCGGCGATGGACTGGATCAGCTTCGCCACGTCATTGGCCTTGGCGACGATCTTCTCCAGGCTCTTGCCCGCTTCCTTCGCGCGATCCACGCCCGCCTGAACCTGATTGGCGCCCACGTTCATCCGCTCCACCGCCTGCTTCGTTTCCGTCTGAATCGCGGTGATCGAGCCGGCAATTTCCTCCGTGGCCTTGGTCGTCCGATCCGCGAGCTTGCGCACTTCGTCGGCGACGACGGCGAAACCCCGGCCATGCTCGCCCGCTCGCGCCGCCTCGATCGCCGCGTTCAGAGCCAGCAGATTCGTCTGGTCCGCGATGTCGTTGATCACCTCGACGATCTTGCCGATCTGCTCGCTTCGCTTGCCCAGTTCCTCGACGGATTCCGATGTCGCCTCCACGGCCTTGCTGATCGCCTGCATGTCGTTAATCGTCTGCGCCACGACCTCTCCGCCGGTCCGGGCCACCTCGCCGGATTCGGCGGCGCTGGTGGCGGCCTGGTTCGACTGCTGCGCGACTTCCACCACCGACGCGCTGACCTGCTCCAGCGCGGCACTGATCTGCGTCACCTGGTCCGACTGCTGACGGATCCCCGACGCCATCTGGTCGCAGGAACCGGCGATCTCCGTCGACGCGCCCGCCACGGCCTGCGCGGACCCGGCGACCTGCGCGATCGTGTCGTGAATCTTCGTCAGGAACGTGTTGAACCATCGCGCCACATCGCCTACTTCATCGCGGCTATGCACGTCCATCCGTTTGGTCAGGTCGCCTTCGCCCTGGGCGATGTCCTTCAGCCGGTCCACCAGCAGCAGCAGGGGATGGGACAGCCGGCGGGAAACCACGATGCTCAGCGGGATCAGCGCCAACAGCAAGCCGCCGGCGATCATCGCGGTCCACTGCACGAGTTCCATGTTGGCCTTGGCGACCTTGTCCGTCACGTCCTTGTAATCGTCGAAGTACGTTCCCGCGCCGATCACCCAGTCCCACGGCTCGAAATACATCACTGCCGCCACTTTCTTCCGTGCTTCCGTTTCGCCCTTGTTTTTCCACATGTACGTTTCGTAGTCGCACTGGCCTTCCTTGACGTTCCTGGCCTTGTCGATGATGGACTGGATGAACTTGTGGCCGTCGGCGTCCTGGGCTTCCAGGATGTTTTCGCCGTCCCGCTTGCCTTGCGCGGAAATGATGTAGTTGCCCTTCTTCGGCCCGCTGCCGCAGAGTATGTAGACGTAGCCGGTCTTGCCCACCACCGCGTCCATGATGCCCTTGCGCAGCGATTTTACTTTTTCGATTTCCACGCCGACGAACAACGCCCCAACCACCTTGCCCGCGGCATCGCGGATCGGCCGGTACACGGTCAGATAGGGAACGTTCACCACGTCCGCCCGGCCGCTGTATTCCTTGCCTTCCAGCAGCGTGGCGATCACCGGGTTGGGTTTGCCGTCGAGTCCGACGGCGGGGATGTACGTGCCGATGGCGCGCGCGTTGTCCGCGGTCGCCACATTCGTCGCCACGCGAAGCATGTCGCCGGCTTCGTTCATCCGCTGGAAGATCGTGCATTTGGCGTCCGTCATCCTCAGCACTTCATCGACCACGGCCACGCGTTCCGTCAGGGATGTGATCTGCCCCAGCCACTGTTCACCCAGTTGCATCCGCGGCAACTGAACGGTCTGGCCCTGCTTCGTGAACTGGTTGACGGCCGACCACTCGACCATCCGGCTGTCGTCGAAATTCACGGAACCCTTCTGTTCCAACACGAGCTGCGCCACGGTCACGCTGCTCTGCAGCGATTGGATCAGCCCCTCATGCTGTGCCTGGACCATCAGGTAAATGTCGCGGGCGATCTTGTGGGTTTCCTGCTGAATCACCTCTTCCAGAACAAGCTGGATGGATCGCGTCGTCCGCTTGCCTTTGATCAGCACGGAGCCGGCCAGCAGCGAGCAACTCAGTGCCACCGCCAGGATGACCATCAGGGTGATTTTCACGCTCAGGGGCAAACGGGTGAGTTTCATGGCCATCTCCTGACACAGCAGGCGTGCATAACCAGATCGCCGGGACATTCACGGGACAACCATAGCCCGAAACGCCGGCATCTGGGTAGCCAGTTAAGTATTCGTCCAACGGAAGATGACGCTTGATTTCAATCCGCGAAATTCGGCTAGCTTGCCGCTGCTGGAAGTGCTTAACTCATGCTTTAATTATTGCTTATGGGTATCGGAATTGCGGGTCAGATATGGGGTGATTCACCCTTGTTGTTGATCGTGATGGCGGCATCTTCGCCGGAAGGCGCAGAGATGCAATCGGATGGCGGATCAGGCTTTGCGGGGTTTGGCCGACCGAGTTAGATCCAGCCCCAGCGCCAGATGCAGGACATCATCCACCGTGCTGACGAACTGGAAATCGCACTTCTTTTTGACTTCCCGGTCGACCTCTTCGTAGTCCCGCTGGTTCTGCTTGGGCAGCAGGATGGTGCGGATGCCGGCCCGGCAGGCGGCGAGTGTTTTTTCCTTGACGCCGCCGATGGGCAGCACCAGGCCGCGGAGGGTGACCTCGCCTGTCATGCCCAGCCTGGCCTTGACCGGCCTGTTCAGCAGCAGGGAGCAGATGGCGGTGAACATGGCCACGCCGGCGGACGGGCCGTCCTTGGGCACCGCGCCGGCCGGGACGTGAATGTGCAGGTCCAGGTTCGCCAGCCTGGTCGCGTCATACCCCAGCGACGCGGCCCGGCTCTTGAACAGGCTCAGCGCTGCCGTGGCGGATTCCTTCATCACCTCGCCGAGCTGGCCGGTGATGGTGATGACGCCTTTGCCGGGATAGCTGGTGGCTTCGATGAAGAGGATTTCACCGCCGACGGAGGTGTACGCCAGACCGACGACGACGCCGGGCGTGGTCGCGCGGGTGTCCAGCTCGCGGAAGTATTTCTCCGGGCCGAGGTTCGCGCGGACCAACTTGTCCGTCACCGTATAGACCTTCCGCGATTTTCCGTTGGCGGCGGCGACTTCGGCCGCCAGCGCCCGGCAGACGGAGCCGATCTGACGCTCCAGCTCGCGCACGCCGGCCTCACGCGTGTAGTCGTCGATCACCTTGCGCAGGCCCGCGTGCGTCCACTTGCACTGCTTCGGTTTCAGCCCGTTTTCCCCCAGTTGCCTCGGCACGAGATAACGTCTGGCGATCTGCAGCTTGTCGTTGTCCGTGTAGCCCGGAATGTCGATGACTTCCATCCGGTCGCGCAGCGCCGGCGGGATGTTCTCGATGTAATTGGCGGTGCAGATGAACAGCACCTGCGCCAGGTCGAACGGCACATCCAGGTAGCGATCCACGAAGCTGTTGTTCTGGCGCGGATCGAGCACCTCCAGCAGGGCGCTGGCGGGATCGCCGCGGAAATCGCTGCCGAGTTTATCGATCTCGTCGAGCATCATGATGGGGTTGTTGGTCCCCGCGCGGCGGATTTCCTGGATGATGCGACCGGGCATGGCGCCGATGTACGTCCGGCGATGGCCGCGGATTTCCGCTTCGTCCCGGATGCCGCCGAAGCTCATCCGCGCGAACCGCCGGCCCAGCGCGTCGGCGATCGACTGGCCCAGGCTCGTCTTGCCCACCCCCGGCGGCCCCACAAGACACAGAATCGGCCCGCGGCCCTTCGGATTGAGCTTCCGCACCGCCAGATATTCGACCAGTCGGCGCTTGACCTTGTCCAGGTCGAAGTGGTCGCGGTCGAGGATCCGCCGCGCGCGGTCCAGATCGAGATTGTCCTCGCTGGCCTTGTTCCACGGCAGGTCCGCGATCAGTTCCAGGTAGGTCAGGATCAGCGAATACTCCGGGCTGGCGGGGGGGATGCTCTCCAGCCG
>JADLAP010000380.1 GCA_020848195.1 Phycisphaeraceae bacterium | reverse complement strand
TTTATTATGATCTGATATAAATACAAACCGCGGAACTTCTTTTCCATCCACAATCACATTTTCTAAAAACATCTTCAGCGGCCGAACAAACACCACACCCTCTCCACCAAGTTCTGGAATATCATAAAGGGCTTGATACACGACTAATTCTTCCATAGTCTCGGTGTGTTTTGCCACACCAATAACTCTGTACAATTTTTCTTTTGATTTGTAGTGGTAATAAATGCCGGGTTTTATTTTATCCATAAAACTACTCTACAATTCTTAACGAGTTATACCAACCTTTCAGAAAACCTTCTGCAGTTGGATTTCCGTCTGACATCATTGAATCTTGCCCAATATCTACAAATAAAAATTTTGTTGGTACATTTTTGTTCATCAAAAAATATCGAACACCATTAGTTTCTGCATACTGTGTTGGACAGATATGTTTTTGTGTGAACAAAGGCTCAGTAGAACCTTTTTCACCATGATAAGATATTCCAGCAGAAATATAATCTTTTACATCTCCCTCACCCATTTCATAAATCTTTACAAAACATTCTGCATCACTTACGCCTTTTAAAATACTGTCTTTGATTGCTTGTTCTAAAGTTACATTCTGGTCTTTTTCAAAAACCTCAATCGACTGATACTCTCCCACATAAATCTTATTTCCAGATTCAGTAATTTTTGGCACATAATCATCTGAAAATGATTTGTACGTAAATCCAACACCGAGTGCTTCTGAATAATAAAGTTGTGTACCCTTTTCTTTCTTATTAATTCCAAGTTGAGTTTCTAAAGCAGTAGGAACTGTTGGGGGATTATTTTTAATAACCCACACATACGCACCCAACACAATGACGCCAATAATAAGGCTCAAAAAAATAATTCTTTTTATAGATACATTAGTATTCATAGAACGTCTCCCGCTATTGTCTCGGGCAAATCTCTGCGATTTGCGGTGTTGAGCTTATCACCTGTGCCAAACTAGTGTGATCAAAAACAGAAGACTCTATCAGCTCTACTGTGTAATCTTTTATAGCAATTTTAGCCCGACCTGATAATTTGCAAACAGATGCGTCGTTAAATGCCAACTCATCTATTTTCAACATTTGCTTGGCA
>JADLAP010000237.1 GCA_020848195.1 Phycisphaeraceae bacterium | reverse complement strand
GAAGTAGAGCAGCAGACGATCGCCGAAGGGAACAACCTCCGCGTCGATTGCCCGGCCGGAGTTCCATGAGCCGGTGGGCATGAAGATGGGATTGCTCGGATCGCGTGTGAACTTGACGCCGTCGTCGGATACGGCGTGACACAGCGCGTCTTTCGGGCCATTGCCGTAGGTCTGGTAGAAGAGGTGAACCTTGCCCTGGAACACGATGGCCCCGGGCGCGCACAGGCCGTTGCGTTCGGGATCCTGTTCGGGGTGCAGTTCGCCGACTTTGCGCCAATGCACCAGGTCATCGCTTTCGGCGATGCCGATGTTCCAGCCCTTCGGTCCGCCGGCAGGCATGCGATCGACCGGAAACGGCGGAATGGAAAAGTACATCAGGCAGCGATTGTTGAACCGGACCACCGTGGGGTCTTTGCTGTAGGGACGGCCGAACCGCGTGTCATCCGCCCAGTACATTTCCGGGCGAAAGGAGGAAGTCGTGGCGTGATGCGTCGTCATGTCGTCCTCGCTGACTGGTGTAAAAAACGCCGCGACACGAATGCCGCGGCGAACATGGTCAAAGGAATGGAATCGCGCGGGGGTTTTATCTTGAATCGCTGCGTACGGCATCCACATCCGCGGCCGGCTGGTGTGTGCCGGTTTCGATGATTTCGCGCACCTTGCGTGCGATGCCTGCGGCGTCGAAGCCGGCTTCGGCGAGTTGTTTGGCGCGGCCGTCCTGACGGATCCACTTCTCCGCCATGCCCAGACGCCAGATGTTCCGCGTGTCCAGGCGATGGTCGGCGCAATGTTCCAGCACGGCTGCGCCGAAGCCGCCGGTGACGAAGTGGTCTTCGACGGTCAGGATCGGCGTGCCGGCTTCGATGAGTTGACGGATCAGTTCGCCGTCGACCGGCTTGGCGAACCGGGCGTCGTACAGCGCCACGTCGTAGCCCTGCACGGCAAGCTGATCCACGGCGGAAGCGGCGGCATAGACGGGCATACCGTAGGCGAGGATGGCCACGTCGGGCTTGCTGCCGCGGGCGGGGATCATGAGATTGGCTTTACCCAGCACGAACGGCGGACAGTCGGCCTGCAGCGGCTTTTCCGCCACGTTGTCGCGCGGGTAGCGGATGAAGGACGCGCCTTCGTCGTACTGGCGCATGAACTCCAATCCCGCGCGGAGGGTCGGCTCATCGCATGCGGCCAGCAACGCGGCTTGGGGGAACTGACGGAACATGGCGATGTCCATGAAGCCATGGTGGACCGCGCCGTCGCCGCCGACGAAGCCCGCGCGGTCCATGCAGACGCGGACCGCCAGGCCCTGCAGCGAGACTTCCTGGAAAATCTGGTCCAACGCACGCTGGCTGAAGGTGGAATAGACGGCGAAAAACGGCTTGAAGCCCACTTTCGCCAGTCCCGCGCACATGGCCATGGCGTGGGATTCGCAGATGCCGGTGTCCAGTGACCTTTGGGGGAACAGGGGGAGGACTTTGGACAGGCCGGTGCCGTCGGGCATGGCGGCGGTGACGGCGAAGATTTTTTCGTCCCGCTGCATCAGGTCGACCATAGCGTCGGCGTAGGCGGTGGTGAAGGAGCGTCCGGTCTTCTTGAGTTCCACGCGGCAGCCTTCGACGGTGAAGGGCTTGGGCGAGTGAAACGTGGTGGCGTCGCCTTCGGTGAAGGCGAAGCCTTTGCCTTTGACGGTTTTGACATGGAGCAGGACGGGACGGTCGATGTCCTTGATCTCATTGAGCATGTCGATGAGGGTGGGGATATCGTGGCCGTCGATGGGACCGAGGCAGAGCAGGCCGAACTGCTCGAACATGTGGTTATGGGAGAGAGCCGCCTTGGCGACTTCGCCCATGCGGTGATAGACCTCTTCAAGCGCGGAGCCGCCGGGGATGCGCTGCAGGACTTCGTGGGCGCGTTTTTTGAGGTCGTCGTACACGGCGTTGACGCGAACGCGGTCGAAGTACTGGGCGAGGGCGCCCTGGGGCTTGGCGATGCTCATGCCGTTGTCGTTGAGGACGACGAGGAACTGCCGCTGGAGCGTGCCGGCGTTGTTGAGGCCTTCCATGGCCAGACCGTTGACGATGGAGGCGTCGCCGATGAGGGCCACGGCGCGGCGATGGGTTTCACCGGTCAGTTGATCGGCGCGTGCCATGCCCACGGCCGTGGAGATGGCGGTGCCTGCGTGACCGACGCTGAAGAGGTCATACGGGCTTTCGTTGGGTTCGGGAAAGCCGGACATGCCGGAGCTGGTGCGGAGCTTGCCGAGCATATCGAGCCGGCCGGTGAGCAGCTTGTGCGGGTAGCACTGGTGTCCGACGTCGAAGAGCAGGCGGTCGGTGGCGAAGTCGAAGACGTAGTGAAGGGCAATGGAAAGTTCGACGACGCCGAGGTTGGGCGCGAGATGGCCGCCGGTCTTGGAGACCTGGTGGCAGATGGCGTTGCGGATTTCCTTGGCCAGGAGGGGCAGTTCGTCGATGGCGAGCTTGCGTAGGTCGGCCGGGCCATGGATGCCGCGCAGGAGGGGCAATTCGAGGTCCGCCATATCCACGGGATTGGCCGCGGTGTTGGCAGCGGCGCCGGTTGCTTTGGTCATTTCAGACAGTCCTTATTGAACGTTCCCGAATCGCATGGTGGACTTACCGGGAACGGGTAGCCATATAGTGGCACAGGTCCCGCAGGGGTTGTGCCGGAGCGCCGAGGGGTTCGAGCGCCGCGAGGGCTTCGGCGTGCAGCCGGGCGACCTCGGCGCGGGTTTTGTCGACGCCCATCACGCTGGGATACGTCATCTTACCCTGAGCTTCGTCCTTCTTGGCGGTTTTGCCGAGATGTTCGGTGGTCTGGGTGACATCGAGGAGATCGTCGACGACCTGGAACATCAGGCCGACGGCCTTGCCGTAGGCGGTCATGGCAGCGAGGCGATCAGGCGACGCCTTGCCGACCAACGCGCCCATCCGGCACGAACATCGCAGCAGCGCGCCGGTTTTGTGGTGGTGGATGGTGGTCAGTTTCGTCATGTCGCTCGTGCCGGGGGCGAAGTCGGGCAGCGTGTCGTAAACCTGCCCGGCGATCATGTCGTTGGTGGCGATGGACAGTTCCCGCACGAGCGAGCAGGCCAGGACGGGATCGGCGATGCGGGTAACGATCAGTTCAAAGGCGAGGCTGGACATCGCATCGCCGGCGAGGATGGCCATGGCTTCGTTGGTGTGGCGGTGCAGCGTGGGCCGGCCTCGGCGCAGGTCGTCGTCATCCATCGCGGGCAGGTCGTCGTGGACGAGGCTGAAGCAGTGGACCAGTTCGATCGCCGCCGCCGGAGCGAGCGCGGCTTTCATGTCCGCCCCCACCGCCTGACAGCAGCGGAGTACGAGCAGGGGCCGCAGCCGCTTGCCGCCGCCGAGCGCGCCGTAGTGGATCGCCGCCCGCAGGTTGCCCGGCAGCGGACGCTGATCGATGAAGTCCTTGAGGTAAGACTCGACCTGGCCCACAGGTTCGAGCAACCCGTGGAGATCAATCTCTTGCGCCGTACCACTCATCCGATATCTTCCCTGGCACTGCCGAAAAAGAAGATGAATTGTAACTTCAAAAACATGAATTGACAACGTCTTAACCTCGGTTTGAGCCTGTCGGGCAAGGCTCCTGGACCGTCGCGGAGACCGGCGAGGTTGAAATCCTTGTCCTGACTCATCATAATGTGGGGCTCCGCTGCGAAGGATCAGGCCCTTCGGCGGCGAAACTGTCCCTGAACCGGCCCCGAGGATCGAACCGACCATGGCCCATTCGCTTAGCGCCAAGAAACGAGTCCGTCAGAACACTGCACGCCAAGCCGTCAATCGATGGCGCAAGCGGCAGTACCGAACCGCGATCACGCAGTACCGCGACACGCTGCTGCATGGCACGGTGGAGGACGCCCAGACGCAGCTCCGCGCCCTGTGCCGGATGCTGGACCAGATCGCAGCCAAGGGCACGCTGCACCGGAACACGGTGTCGCGGTACAAGTCCCGGCTGACGCAGCGGCTCAACGCCCGCAAGGCCGCCACCGCCGCCGCGCCCGCCGCGTAAGACGCCACCGGCCTTCGCGGTTTCCGACGCATCGACTTCTGACGACCCCGCCCTTGCGCGGGGTCGTTTTGTTCCTCGTCCCGAGCCTCGTCGCTACACTGGCCCGCGGAAAGGCCTCCCATGCGACGCATGGAACAGCTTCTGCTCACGCTGACCACCGGCCTGGCTGTCAGTCTCGTCGCCGCCGCCGCGTATCGCTGGCTCGATATGCCGCTGACCATCTGGGCTGGCAACCGATCCGCAGCATGGACCGGCTTCTGGCAGATCGTCACCCATGCCGGGGAATCCCAGTGGACGCTGCTCGTTTCCGCCGTCATCTTCTTCGTCGCATGGCTGGGAATGCGCCGGCTGCGACCGGCGCGATGGGCGCTGCTGGTCTTCGTCGCCGTCGGCGGCAGCGGACTGCTGGTCAACCTGCTGAAAGTCATCTTCGCCCGCTACCGGCCCAAGGCGTGGTTCGAGCATGAGCAGTTTGGCTTCGTGTTCTTCAAGGCCGGCTATGTGGTCAACTCGTTTCCTTCGGGCCACGCCTGTACGGCCGGAGCGCTGGCGATGACGCTGTGCATGATCTGGCCCCGCGCCGCCGCGGCGTGGATCGCCCTGGGAACGCTGATCGCCGCGAGCCGGATCTTCGTCACCGCGCACTATCTCAGCGATGTGCTCGTGGGCGCATGGGTCGGCGTCTTCTTCGCACTCTTTGCCCGGCAGATGCTGCGTCACTTCGGACTGGACGCCGCTTCCTCGCGGATGTCGTCGGAACAGGCCGGACGCCACAACGCCACCAAGTTGTAATATTTCCCGTTGGCGTGATTGATGCCGGGCATGACGAAGAGTTTCCGCACCGGCAACGGACCTTCCTTCCGTTCAATCCGCTCCAGATCACGCAGGGGAATCACCATCGCGCCGAATGCGGGCTGACGTGCCCACGCCGCCACAGCCTCATCCGTGCCCAGTTGCACCACATGCCGGCCGCCGAGGTAGAAGTTCAGACTGCCCTCGTTGTACTGATACGCCGCCACCGGCTCATCCGCCGGCATGGGCTGTCGGACCATCATTTCGTTGATCGCCCGGGCCACGGACGGAGACAGCTTCACCACATGTTCCGTGGCCGGCAACAGCCAGATCGACATCAGCAGAAATGTCACGGAAACGCCGGCGAGCAACGTCGCGGCACTGCGGACGTAACGTTGATGGTAGTGCTGCCACGAAGCCCTGCCCGCCACGATCAGCACCACCAGTCCCGTCGCCATGGCCGGCGCCGCCACCGGCTGAGCCAGCGACAACAATTCATGCGCCCTCCCGGTGAAGCAATCGCACCACGACGACGCCAGCCCCAAGGCCAGCAGTCCCACGCCCTGCCCCACGCCCACCGGCAGGTACACCCACAGCCCCGTCTCCATCCACTTGCGGTCCGGCTCCGTGAACCGGCCTTGCCGGATCGCTTCCAGCGAACCGCCGATCATCAGCGCCATCGCGGGAAACACCGGCAGAATGTAGTGCGGCAGCTTCGTGGCGATCAGACTCATCAGCACGAACGTCGGCACGAACCACCCCGCCAGCACCGCCAGGCCGCGATGCCCTTCCACCCGTTTGCCCAGCAGCATCCGCCCCGCGCCCAGCAGATGCAGTGTCCACGGCGCAAAGGCCGCCAGCACCACCGGCACGTAGTACCACGCCGGCCCGCCGTGGCTCTCCTGCGCCTTGAACATGCGCTCCCACACATTTTTGCCCAGTCCCACCTGCGCGAATTTTCCTGCCGTGGCGAGGTTCGCCGGGACGGCCCACGCCAGGAACATCGCCACGCCGATCGCCGATGCCAGCGCGAGCCAGCCCACATGCTTCCACCGCAGCGCCAGCTTGTCGCGTCCCACCGCCATCGCCGCCAGCATCGCAGGCAGCACCACCGCCAGACCCACCGGCCCCTTCGTCAGCATCGACAGCCCGATCCCCACGCCCATCACCGGCACATGCCAAAGACGCACGCCATCCACGCACGCACAGACAAACGGCCACATTGCCAGCAGAATGAACGCCAGCAACACGGCATCCGTCGTCGCGGCTGTGCCCGTGAGGAACATCAGCGGACTGGTCGCCAGCACCGCCATGGCCCACCAGCCGGCACGCGGTGAAAACAGCTTCCGCCCCATCGCATAAGTCAGCAGCGCCGAAGCCGCCATCCCCAGCGAAGCCCAGAACCGCACGCCCAGCTCCGTCGGCCCAAACAGCTTCACGCTTGCCGCCATGAGCCAGTAGATCAAAATGGGTTTGGCCGCCCGGAGTTGCCCGTTGAATGTGGGGTACATCCAGTTGCCCGACGCCAGCATTTCCAGTGTCGCCGTGGCATACCGCGGCTCGTCCCGGTCCCACAGCGTCGTCCGCGTCGCGGTGAACAGGTACAACGCCAGCATCACGAACGTCAGCGCCAGCGCCGAGGGCCACGCATATCGCCGCTGGATGTCCAACGATTTGTCGATCCCATCATCCATCGCGGCGGCATTGTACGCAGCGCCGCGACATGTCGCGTCCCGCACGATGTTGCGCCGCGACATGTCGCGTCTGCTACCATCCCACCATGGCCGCCTACATCCCCGATCTTCAGCGTTACACTCGCCGCCAACCCACATGGTTCCGCCGCTGTGGCCGGTCGGGACTCAAACTCCCCGCCGTGAGTCTCGGCCTCTGGCACAACTTCGGCGAAAGCTCCGATGCCGACGTCGCCCGCCGCATCATCCACACCGCCTTCGACCACGGCATCACGCATTTCGATCTGGCCAACAACTACGGCCCACCGCCCGGCAGCGCCGAATCCCGCTTCGCCGACATCCTGCCCGACCTGCCCCGCGACGAAATCATCGTCTCCACCAAAGCCGGCTATCTCATGTGGCCCGGCCCCTACGGCGAATGGGGCAGCCGCAAATACATGCTCGCCAGCCTCGACCAGTCGCTCAAACGCCTGAAGCTGGATTACGTGGATATTTTCTACCATCACCGGCCGGACCCGGACACACCGGTGGAGGAGTCGCTTTCCGCGCTGGACACGGCTGTGCGCCAGGGCAAGGCGATTTACGCGGGCATCAGCAACTACAACGGCCGGCAGACCGCGCTGGCTGCGGAAAAAGCGAAAATCGCCGGCATGACTCCACTGCTGATTCATCAGGTCCACTACAACATGCTCGCCCGCAGTCCGGAAACGGATGTCTTTCCTGCCGCCGGCGACGCGGGTTTGGGCGTCATCTGCTTCTGCCCGCTGGCGCAGGGCGTGCTGACGGATCGCTACCTCGGCGACGACATTCCCGGCGACTCCCGCGCAGCCGACCCGACCAGTTTCCTCAAGCCCGACCGCATCACGCCGCAGCTTCGCGCTCAGGCGCAAAAGCTCAACGACATCGCCCGGCAGCGAGGCCAGACGCTGGCTCAGATGGCGCTGACGTGGGTGCTGCGCGATCCGCGCGTCACCAGCGCGCTTATCGGCGCGAGCAAGCCGCAGCAGGTGCTCGACAATGTGAAAGCCCTCGACGCCGCCCCGCTCGGCGAGGATGAATTGAAAGCCATCGAGTGCGTTCTCACGGGATGAGAACGGAAGTATCCCCATGCCTCGCCCCCTGATCATCGTCGGAGCATCGACGCGGGCGGCCGCGCAGTCGGCCAAACGCGCCGGCTACGATCCGTGGTGCATCGACCGCTTCGCCGATGTGGACTTGCGCCGCATCGCGGACGCGCGGCTGTGTCCGCCGGGACAGTATCCGCAGGCGATCCCCGATCTGCTCCGTGACGCGCCGGATGGGCCAATTCTGCTGACCGGGGCGATGGAAAACCATCTCGACGTCGTGCGATCCATTACTGAACGCTTCCCCCTGCTCGGCAGTGACGCGGATGCGATGGCGCTGGCCCGCGAGCCGTGGACGCTGGCGACCTGCCGCCGGCTGCGTCACGTTCATCCGTGCCCCATCCTGACCGCCGACACGATGACGTCCCGGCTGGCGTGGCGGCTGACGACGCGTTTCGCGCCGGGCCGGTATCTGTGCAAATCCCATCGCAGCGCCGGCGGGTCGGGTGTGCGCGAGCCTCGTCGCGGCGAGCCGCTGGATGAACATCACTATCTCCAGCGCCGCGTGGATGGCGTTCCATTGTCTGCCGTGTTTTTCACCGATGGCTGGAGCGCCAGGCTGCTGGGCGTCACGCGACAGATCATCGGCGACGCCGCCTTCGCCGCCCAGCCGTTCCACTACTGCGGCAGCCTCTGGCCGTTCGATCTGTCCGACGAGGCCCGGCACGACCTTTCACAACTCGGCGCCGCCCTGGCGCAGCGCTGCGATCTGCGCGGCCTGTTCGGCGTCGATCTGATCCTCCAATGCAACGGCATCCTGCGCCCCGTCGAGATCAATCCCCGCTACACCGCGAGCATCGAAGTCATCGAACGCGGCGCGGACACGCCCCTGCTGCTGCCCAATCCCTTCCCCGCATTTTCAGGAAAACCCACGGGAAAAGCCGTGCTTTTCGCCAAAGCCAACGGCGTCGTGCCTGACTTTGAATCGATCGTCCCGGACGGAATCACCATCGCTGACATCCCCGCGCCGGGCAGCAGGCTGTTTCGTCATCAGCCGATCTGCACGCTCCTGACGCAGGCTGACAGCACGGAAGATTGCCTGGCCCGGTTGCGGAACACCGCCCAGCAGGTCTACACTCGATTGTCCTCATGAAGACCACAGACGCCATCCCGACGGACGTGCTGACGAAGCTGCGATCAGCCTGCGCGCCGGTCATGACGGGCTGGGAAGGTTTGCCCCTGGCCTCGGCTGCGCTGGCTGTGAAGCTGGCGGCGAAGCTGCGGGCCAAAGCGGTGTTCCTCCATGCCTGGCCCGTGACCGATCGCATGGGCGTGCGATGGGAAGCGTCCGAAGCCTTCGCCCAAAGCGCGAAACTTCAGTTGCACGTCACATGCACGTCAACGCTGGACGATGTGCTGGCCCTGCGGCAGGCGATTGCTTCCGCCGATCCATCATCGAATGACATCCTCGCCGCCGGCTCGGCCGTGGTTCGCATCGATGCCGGAGTCGATCCCCGTATCATCGAACAATGGCATCGCCTTGCGGAACAGGTTCAGCTTCAAACACGCATGGCGGTGCTGGAGGAAAACGACCGGAAAAACGCGGTGGATGCGATGCTCTGGCACACCGGCGTCTCCCCCGCTTCCGGCGGATTGGACTTCGCGCACACGCCGCCTCGACCCTGCCCGCCGCTGCCGACGTTGCTGGATCGCAAGGCGGTTGACCTGCTCGTGGCGCTGCAACCTTCACGGACATCTCATGACCTGCCTGTCGTGCATCTGCATGGCGAAGAGGCCCTTGGCCAGGCGATGGAGGCGCTGTCATGACGCAGGCCCTTCGCATCGCCGACGGCAAGGTCCACGACCCGCGCCACAACCTGCGAGGCGAGGTCCGCGACATTCTCATCCGCGGCAATCGCGTCGTTTCCTCGTTGAATCCGCTGGAAAACGTGCAAACGATCGACGCCAAAGGTCTGGTCGTCATGCCTGGCGGCATCGAAATGCACGCCCATGTGGCTTCGGCGACCGCCAACGAGGGCCGGCGTCTGCAGTCGGCATGTGGGTGGGACACGGTGATCCCCACCGCCCCCGAAACTGGCCGGCTGTATGCGAAACTCGGCTACACCACGGTGATGGAAGCCGCCGTGGCCCCCGCCGCCGCCGAATCCGCGCACCGGCAACTCGACGACCTGCCCATCCTCGACGCCGGCCTGCTCGTGCTCATGGGCAACCATGAAGCCCTGATTCGACACATCCAGAACCACGACAAGTCTGCCGCCCTCAATCTCGTCCGCTCGCTCCTGCGCGATCATCGCGGCTACGGCATCAAGGCGGTCAATCCCGTCGGCGTCGCGGCGTGGCGACGCGATGCGTCACGCCGGCACGTCCACGGCATCGACGACGCGCTGCCCGGCGAGGATCGCGTCAGCCCCCGCATCATGCTGGAATGGCTCACCGAAGCCCAGGAATCGCTGCATTTGCCGCATCCCACGCACATCCACGGCCCGCAACTCGGCGAGCCGGGCAACGTGGAAATCACCACGCGGATGATCCACGCCCTCGACGGCAGGCGTGCCCATCTGGCGCACCTCCAGTACTACGCCTACGACCAGGCCAAACGCGGGGGCCTGAAAAGCGCCGTGCCTCGCCTGCTCGACGCACTGCGGCAGCACCCCACCATCACCGCCGACATGGGCCTGGTCGCCTTCGGACCCGCCTTCACCGCCACAGCCGATTTGCCGCTGGAACACGGTCTGTTTCGCAAACTCGGCTCCCCCGCCCGGCCCGGCAGCTTCCGCGAGGCCGGCAACGAAGACTGCTTCGGCCTCATGCCGCTCAATCACCAACGCAAGCAGTCCTACCACGCCATCCAGTGGGCCGCCGGCCTGGAACTGATCCTCCTCGCCGACGACCTCACACGCTTCGCGCTGACCGTCGATCATCCCAACGGCGGGTCGTTCCTCAACTATCCGCACCTGATCGCCCTGCTGATGAGCAAAGCCCGCCGCGACGAGGAACTGGCCACCTGCCATCGCCACGCGACCAACCGCACGGGCCTGGCTTCCCTCGCGCGGGAACTGAGCCTGCACGACATCGCGGTGCTGACCCGCGACGCCCCGGCCCGCGCGCTGGGTCTTGCCGACCGAGGCCACCTCGGCGATGGCGCGATGGCTGACGTGACGCTCTACCGCGATCAGACCGGCGATCCGCAAACGATGTTTGAAAAGCCGCGTTTGGTGCTGAAATCCGGGCAAATCGTGGTGGACGACGGCCAGATCATCGCATCGCCGCCCACGCGGCGGCTGTTGCCGGCTTCGCTGGAAGAATGACGGGAAATTACAAATCCTCAGGCGTCAAACCGGTATGTTTGGCGATCCGTGCCAGCATCCTCGGCCCCAGTTCTTCCTGATCGTGAAAGGCAAACACGACATCAGGCCAGCCTTCGCGCGTAAGCGTTCGGTGGGAACCGGATTGCCGTTTGAGGGTCCAACCAAGCCTACGCAGCGCGGCAAGGACACGTGAAGCACGAGTCGAAGGCCAGTCAGGCATGGGTCAAGCCACGATGGAAAAAACGGCCTGGGCCTGGGGAATATCTTCACCGTGTTCGAGACGTTCCGCCAGAACGCGCAACGAAAGAGCCTGGGCACGGCGCACGGCTTCCTCGCGGGTTTGACCGTAGGCCAGCACTCCCTGCAACTCAGGCACTTCCGCTATCCAGCGGCCATCTTGTTCCTGTTCCGTTTCGACGGCGTACATGACGTCATTCTATCAGGATCGCAGGATGACTTCCGTGATTGTCGGAAGATTTCACCTGATGCGATACGCCTGGCCATCGAGTTCAAACACGATTTCGCCGTCGACGCTGAGCAGCGATTGCCGGCCCTGCGCGGCCAGTTCGTCGACCAGCTTCCAGTATTCGGCGCTGCCTATGACGATTTCCCGCGCGTTGCGCACCGCTTCCGGCTTCTGCACAAGCCGGTTATCGACCCACTGATCGCCTTGCCGGAAGTAGGCGCCTCCGGCGATTTGCTGCACGTTGTCCACACGCACCACGCGAAGCGAAGCATCGCGGAATTCATTGACCGGCGCCGGCGCGGAGGTGGATTTGAGCGCGGCGTTGGCGACATCCTGAGACACGGAGGCCGCTCCGCTTCGCACGCTCATCGCAGGCTGCGCCACTTCCGCTTCCGCCTGACGGCGCAGGTTGTCCACATGCGCCAGGTCCGTTCCCTCCCGCGCCAGAAACGCGGTGTAAGGCGTCAAAATGCCGAATTCCAGCGACAATTTCACCACTTCGTCCACCAACTCCCTGACCTTGGGATCGTTGACGTCCACCGGCTTCGACGGGTCCGCGCCCAGAGCGCGAAGGGCATCGGTGAGAAACGCGATCCGCCGCCCCGCCCACAGCCGGCCGACGAACGCGTTCCGCGTCGTCGCCTGACGGGGATCGAGCACCACATGAAATGATCGCGGCGTTCCCCGCACGTTGCCGGCGACATGGAGCGTGACGGGTTGTTCGCCGGCATACCGGCCGACGACGACCAGTTGATCGCCGGCGAACAGGTCCGGCAAGGTCGCGGGCATCACTTCCTTGACCCGATGGTCGTCACAGGACAAGACGGGATCGGTCAGCACCGGGCCGGTCAGCCGCTTGAACACGCCGGCGACCGCCAGTTCCACATCCTCGCCTGGCAGGACAAAAGTGGATCGGCCACGCGATGCGTCGGCGATGCGGTCCAGCAAGGGCGTGTTGACATCGACACCGACGCCGAAGGTGAAGATGCGGCGATGATGCGGATTGCCCTTCTCCACGAGATCGCGCAGGACCGTTTCACTCGTGGGGCCTGCGGTGGGCAGACCGTCGGTGAGAAACAGCACGATGGGCAACGCATGGTCGTCAGCCCTGGGATGCAGGGCTTCCACCAGGGCGTCGTGGATGTTGGTTCCGCCGCGCGCCGGGCAGCGATCGAGGAAGACGGTGGCGGCCGGGAGGGAAGCATCGTCCTTGACCAGCGGCGTTTCCGCCATACGTTCGATGCTGTCGTTGTAGGCGATGATGTTGAAGCGTTCGCCGTGATCCAGACCCGCGACGACCTGCAGAGCCGCCTCGCGGACCTGTTGCAGTTTCCCACCCGCCATGGAGCCGGAGCGGTCGTAGACGAGTGTGACTTCACGGATCACCTTACGTTTCTCGATCCCAGCTTGAACTTCCGGCGGCGCAGGCGGAGAGAGCAGGAGCAGGAAATAGCCGCCGCCGCTGGTGGGGTCGGGATACGTCAGCACGCTGGCGGCCGCGTCATCGCCCTGCTTTTCCCGCAGGACGCAGATGCGCAGCGACCCCGGCCTTGTGCGCGACGAAGACGCCAGCGATGCGGATGTTTCGCCTGCACCGGCACGCTTGACCACCAGTTCATGGCTGGGCGAATACAGCGACGCCACGGCACGCCGGCCGCGGATCGTCAGCGTCACGTCCCAGGGAATCCGGTAGTCGATCGCCTGCGACCGGGGCAGCACGTAATCCATGCGGTCGCCGTCGAGTATAAGCAGGTTTTCGTAGGTCAGATGCACCTGCTGCGTGCCGCGAGGCTCCACGGGAAAGACGCTGGATCGCACGAGATCGCAGTCGACGAACTCCAGCAGCGCGGGATCACGCATCTGGCTGACGATGCGTTCGTAGATGCGTCTGGCTTCATCGCGGGGCAGCAGTTTCGCGGTGGATTCCGATCCGCTGCCCTGAAAGCCGAATTGCCGCACCACCGCGCCCGCCGGCACGGACAACAGCACCTGCGCCTCGATGCGTCGTGACGTGGGATTGGACAGGAACACGTCCAGGCTCGTCACGGCGGATTGATCGTCAATGCGGATATCCGCGGCAATACGTGTGATTTCCACGGCTCCACGAAGGTCGGGAACCACGGGAATCACCCGCCGC
Organism: Phycisphaeraceae bacterium; assembly: GCA_020848195.1. Lineage (GTDB taxonomy): Bacteria > Planctomycetota > Phycisphaerae > Phycisphaerales > Phycisphaeraceae > JADLAP01. Next base: position 7,480 of record JADLAP010000237.1, on the reverse strand, counting down.
TGCGGCACGATGATGATGGAATCCGCGGGCCACGCCGGCTCATGCTGCGCCCAGGCGGAAGTCGCCAACAGACCGATCCAACAAACGCACGCAACGCGTCGCATCATGGCATGTCTCCAGGAAGAGCCTGCCAGGTTGGACGCGGGATCAGGGCGATGGTTCCCGGATACGATGAAAAAAAGGAAAGTCATCCCCCCACGGCTCGAAGACTCGCCATGGGGCTTGGGGGAATGCAGGGGCAATGCGCGTCATCGCGGGGGCAGTCGTCGCGCCACTTCATCGTCCAACATGCGGAACAGAAGCACGGCGTTCAGCCCGCTGATCGGCGCCATCCGGCCTGGGGACCATGGAACCGCAATCTCCGCGTCCGGCGGGAGCCACTGCTGCGGGATCGTCGCCAGCACCGGCGACGACTGCGGCAGTGTTCGTAAGCCCGTCACATTCACGCGACTGAGCAGATCATCGGGCATGTTCCGCCGGCTGGGCATCGGCGCTTCGGACAGCACCATGTCCACGCCCTGCTGTTGAAGATGGCTCATGGTTTCCACGGGTAAGCCGGCCAGGCCCACGTAGCCGATCCAGACGAGGAAATCGCGGCGATCCATGTTGGATATCGCGGGCAACAGGCTGGAGATCGCCACGGGTTTCCACGGCGTTTTGCCGTCTTCCATGGCCAGTTCATAGGACGTCAGGTGACCCAAGCCGGAGAGATAGGCCGCATGTCCCTGACGCAGATGATCGGCGATCATTTCGGCGGCATGGTTGAGCACGGACTGCACCTGAGTGTCGCCGAGTTCGCGGACCAGTCGCCGGACACGCTGGAGGTATGCCTTGCCCAGCACGCCGGCGGCGACGGCCTGATCCGTCGGCTCCAGTTTGTGCCTTCCTTCCGGCGTCTGCAACGGCTGGTTGTGCTCGCGGCTGTCGTTCATCGCCACGCTCCAGAGGATGCCCGGCGCTTTGCCGAGGCGGCTGAGCGCCGCGGCATACTCGCAGGTCCACATCCAGCCGAGCGCCACGTTGGCGGCAAGATTGGTCGGGCCATCGCCGAGTTCACCAGCCGAAGCGCCGTTGTCGATGATCGCGTCGCACGGCAAGTCCCTGGGCATCTGCGACCTGGGGCCGAAGACGATGACCGTGCAGCCGCGACCGCGATAGTCCAGCAGCATGGGCATCAACCATGGCTCATCGAGCCGCCAGTTGCGGATGCCAAGGACGACGATGTCGCCGTCGCCAGCCGGCTGTTGCGCGCTGACTCGCGTGATGGTCGCCGCCAAACCCCCGGCCCGACCGAGAAATTCCGAGGCGAAGCCCACCATGTCCATGCTCGCGGGATAGATCAGATTCGTTTGCGGTTTCTCCGCCACGCGCCTGGCCGCAGCCTCCGCCGAGGCGGTGATCCGCGGGAGTTGCGATTCCATCCCCGGCAACCGGCGGGCAAAAGCCGACAGCGACGACTGCGGCGCCGCCTCCGGCGACGCACACGCCGTCAACCATATCAGCACGGCCAAACCCAGCACGCATCGCAGGCTTTTCATCATGAAAACCACTCCCGCAGCGCCGCCGTCGCCTGGCGCAGATCATCGTCCGTGATGACATACGGCGGCATGAGGTAGGCGTAACGATCAAACGGTCGCAGCCAGACGCCACGGTCGGCGGCGAACTGTTGCAGGCCGATCAAACTTCCGGGGTCATGCACTTCCACCACGCCGCACGCCCCGAGCACGCGGACATCCCGCACCTTCGGCGATGACAGGGGCAACAGATCACGGCGCAACAGGGTTTGAATGCGTCCGACGCGTGCGAGGTAATCATCGCGGAAGAACACGTCGAGTCCCGCCAGGGCCGCGGCGCAGACGGTGGGATTGCCCATGTAGGTCGGGCCGTGCATGAACGCGAGGGCGGGATCGTCGCCGAGGAAGGCGTCGTAGACGCGGTCGGTGGCCAGCGTGGCGCTGTGGCCGCTGTAGCCCGCTGTCAACGCCTTGCCAAGCACCAGTATGTCGGGGCAAACCTGTGCCAAATCCGCGGCAAACAGCGAACCCGTCCGGCCGAATCCCGTGGCGACTTCATCGAAAATCAGCAGCACGCCGTACTGGTCGCACAGCTTGCTCGCGCCTTGGAGATAGGCTGGACTGTAGAAATTGAATCCGCCGGCCAGTTGCATCAGCGGCTCGACGATAAAGCCCGCCAGTTCTTCATGATGCCCGGCGAAAAGATGAGCAAGCTGATCGAGATCGTCGCGCACGACATTGTCCGGCGCATCAAATCCGCCTCGCGGCGAAGGCGCGAACACATGCCGCGGCAGCAGCGGAGCGAACAGGTGATGCATGCCCTCGACCGGATCGCCCACCGCCATCGCCCCGGTGGTGTCGCCGTGGTACGCCTTGAGCAGCGTCATCATGCGCGTCTTGCTCGTTCGGCCCTGGTTGCGCCAGAACTGGATCGCCATTTTCAGGGCGATTTCCACGCCAACCGAGCCGCTGTCGCCGAAAAACACGTGCGTCAACGGAGCGGGCGTGATCTCCACCAGCCGCTGGGCCAGCCGGATCGCCGGTTCATGCACCAGCCCGCCGAGCATCACATGCGGAACCTGATCGAGCTGCGCCTTGACGGCGCGGGTGATGTCGGGATGGTTGTAGCCGTGAATGGCGCACCACCACGACGAAACCGCATCGATGAGCGACCGGCCATCGTCCAGATGCAGGCGCACCCCTTCGGCGCGCACCACTTTCCACGGCGGCGCGGCGGTGCGCATCTGGGCATACGGCAGCCACAGCCGCGATTGTTCCACTCCATCCCGCCTGGCTTGGCTCGGACTCATATGCCCAGTGTACCGCGGGCGTTTGTCCGGGACTTGCCTGGTTCAAGTAGCCCTCGTATGCACCGGCCTATTGGCAACGCAGTCCGGCTTGGCAATCATGCATGTTTATGCCGGCGGTAGTCGCGTGGACTGTGGCCGGCGTGCAGACGGAATCGGGTGGAGAAATAGAACGGATCGTCGAATCCGACCTGTCGGGCGATCTCGGCGACAGGCTCGGCGGACCATTGGAGCAACTGTTCCGCGCGCTGCAGGCGAAGCCGTTCGATGAGCTTCATAGGTGAAACGTGAAATTGCCGGCGGAAAAGCCGCGTCAGGTGCGGCACGCTGAGGCCTGCGACGCCCGCCATATTGTCCAGCGTCCATCGGGTCTCCAGCCTCCTGCCGATCTCTTCGAGCAGCACGGACAGTCGCGGATCGAGCCGGGCGGATTCGGTTCGCGGATTGTGGGCGTCGCAGTGGAGCAGAGCCGCTTCCATTGCATTGAGCGCCAGTTCGCCGCGGCAACGCTGCGCGCCGGTGATGTGATGGTGCATGGCTTCCAGCGCGACCCGCACCGGCGCGTCGGGCTGAACCGAAGGCAGTCGCAGCAGGCGATAGCCCGGCAGCGGGCGAGGCCAATTCACCCAGTCGTTCCACGCCGGACGCAGCGCGACGCTCGCCCAGATGCGAGGCCACGGCCCCGACATCGGCACGTCCTGATCCAGCGGATACTCCGGGTCCACCAGCACCAGATCGCCGGGTTCCAGCTTCAGCTTCTTACGCTGAGGCCCCAGATAGCCGACGCCCTCAATCGTCAGCACCAGCACATGGTCCTTCAAACCCTGCGGACGACGGTACACCGCAGCGGCGGGCATCTGGTCATGGCCCGAAATGATCGGGTCCGGGTGCAGCGGACGAACATCGTGGGAGGCTTGAGGCATGATCCGATCTTCAAGGTTGCTGATCGGCCCGTCCATGGTCCGGGATGCGACTGACCGCCATGATACCCGACTTTCATACGGCATTTGGGCAAGCCGGCCGTTTCCCGTGCCGATGAATAGAAACCTGTTTGATCCGATGACAAAGGTAAAGGAGAAACCTCATGGCTCTGACCCAGCAGCAGATCGACACCTTCTGGCACGACGGCTTCCTGCCCTGGCAGCGGATTCTGGACGACAACGAACTGGAACTGCTGAGGCAGGAGTACGACCGCGAGTTTGAACTGGCGCAGCGGAGCGGCCAGTTCCGGACGCTGGTGGGCGAGCCGGAAGCCGGCGGCGGTACGGCGGTGGCGCCCAAACGCGTGCTCCAGATCCTGCAACTGTGCGAACGCAACATCCACTTCCGCAAGCTGATTCACGACACGCGGATACTCGATGTCGCTTCGGACCTGGTCGGCCCCAATCTCCAGCTCTTCCACGATCAGGCGCTGTTCAAGCCCGCGTTCGAGGGCGGCGCGGTGAGCTGGCATCAGGACAACGCCTACTGGAAGTGCAGGCCGGCGACGCTGATCTCCTGCTGGCTGACCCTCGACGACGTCGACCGCGACAACGGCGCGATGCAACTGATCCCCGGCAGCCACCTCAAGCCCATCTGGCATCAGCCCGGCAGCGGCAGCGAAGTGCTGATGAACGTCGAGGATCAGGTGGACGTCAGCCAGGCGGTGGTGGTCGATCTGCCGGCCGGGGCGTGCATGTTCCACCATTGCCTGACGCTGCACTACACGCAGCCGAACACGACGACGAGGCAGCGGCGCGCGTATGCCGTTCACCTGATGCAGCCGGGCACGCAGCGGGGATGGGGCGAACCGCGCATGGCGTGCGATTACAGCCACCCGATCCTGCGTATGTGCATCTGAAGGTTCGCTCAGTCGCGTTCGTCGACGTCGCCGAACTGCAGACAGCGTTTCATCTGGGCCGACCAGCCGGAAAGCCAGGAACCCGCCCATGTGCCGCCGTGCACGGGATGATCTTTCACCGCGTTGAGCATGGCGGTGTTTTCCGCGATTTCCCTGCGTGCCGCCAGCCACGCCCGTTTGCCGCCGGCGGTGTTGTTTTCGCCTCGGATGTAGGGCACGCCTTCGAGCATGTTCGCCGCCATGGAGAACTGGCGCATGCTGAACCGCATGTTTTCCGCCATGCGGGAGAGCATGCATTGCTCGGCGGTCATCGCGTGCATGACTTTCACCTGCCGCAGCGCCTGGGCTAATTTTCCGCCCCTGGCTTTCAGCACGCCGCGCAACCTCGCCGCGTGGCGCAGTGACGCTTTCGTCTGAAGCAGGCCGGCGAAGCGCATGTCGCGGCGGCGCACGCCGTCGTATGTGTCGTAACACAGGAACGCTTCCTGCAGCGGCGCGTACAGGTCGAACAGCGACCTCGCCTGCCCGGCCAGATCGGCGAACGCCAGCGTGAAATATTCATCCCGCAACTTCGCCGGGTCGAACGCATCAGGCCGGGTCACCGCGGCCAGCAGCCATTGCATCACCAGCAGACTTTCCACATCGGTGTACTCGTGGAACGTCAGCGTATGGAACGAGCCGAGGCCCAGCTTCGCCAGCAGTTTCACGTCGTGCAGCATCACTTCACCGCCGGGATGCGCGTTCCATGTGGAGACGCGGAGGAAGTGATCGAGGCTGTAGTCGAGGAAGTAGACGCGATCCGCGCCGACCTGGTCGATCCACTGTTTGAGGCAATCCAGATACGCAAGGTTGGACTTGCCGTCATCCAGCGCGTGGGTTACGCACCGTTCCCGCGGGCAGAAGAGGATTTTCACCTGAGGATCGAATTTTGCAGCGGAATCCGGCAGAATCTGGCCGTTGTACGCCAACGTAATCAGTCGTTGACCGGGCGCGGTCTTCCGGTGCATGCCGCTGAACAGCCGCAGTTCCTCCGCACTCCGCCGCGTGGGCGACCATGACTCGGGAAGGGTTTCATCTTCCGAGCCGTGAAACACATCGTCGTACCAGAAGTGCAGGCCCTGGGCGTCGCGATGATTCTGGAAAATGGTTTTGGCGTTCTGGCGGGCCATGCGGACGGCCTGCGGATTGGTCATGGCGAAATCGCCGATGTCCCGGCATCGCCGGCCGCGGATGACGGGAAATAAGTCGGGCTGATCGTCGAACAGATCGCGCGGCATCACCTGACGCAGATCGTGCCCGCCGAACTCGATGTCCAGATCGAACGAATGAGCCATGTCGGCAACCGCGTCGTCCGCAACCAGAGAGCCGTGCCATCGCGTATTCCAATGGTGAAACAGCATCCACTGGCACTGCCTCCGCATCCGATCGACGGATTCAAAGCCGTTCATCACGGCGTGCATCGTCATGCTTGTCACGGGAAACGTCGCTCGCCAGCGATGCTCACGCGGCAACGGTTCCGCCCACTGCGCCATGACCCGCGGCTCGCTGATCCACGTCATCCACCGCATGCCCAGCCGGCGGGCGATCTCGAACACGGCAAACGCGGCGGCACGTGGACGGGTACCGCGGATCGTCACCGTGTGTCCCTCGCTGGTCCACTGGTACGCGTCCACGCTGTCGCGCACGGCGGACGCCTTGACTTTCACCGGCTGGCCTTCGCCGGCAGGCTGCAACACCACCGTGTCCACCGCCAGCGAAGCCGTTTCACGCACCCCGGCGAACATACCGCAGACGGCGGTCCGCGCGTGCAACTCGTGCATCGTCCGGCGAAGATTCTCCGGCCATTGCGATGAAATCCAGATCATTCGTGGCGTGTGGATCGTCATGGTACATTTCTCGTTAAATCGCCTGTTCCATGCTCACCAACACATGAGCATGAACGGACGGTATGAAGGGTCATGCAGGGGGAAACCGAATGCTCCACGGAGGGAATGCCCTGTCGGAGAGAGCATGGTAACGCCGACTCGCCCTGCCAACAAAACCATGAGGAGGCCAAACGACAACCCTCGGCTGACGGACATCGCCCGTCAGCCGAGGGTTGCTTCATGCGGTTGTTGCAGAATCAGATCACGCACTGGCCGAGTTCAGAGTTCGCTCATCTTCACGACCCGCTGTTCCACACCGGACAATTCAGCGCCGAAGACGAGTTTCATGCTCTCATAGGCGTCGCTGGCGGGATTTTCCGGGCGTTTGCCTGCGGCGACGAGTTCGATCACCCGCTGGTTCTGGCCGTGAACGTTGTGGATCCATTCCATCTCCGTGCCACGATCGTATTGCACGGTTTCGACGAGGTAGCTGTGGAGTTTGTCGGGCTTGTCGGTGAACTCCCATCGACGGACGCGGCGGCGGAAGACGTCGGTTTCGATGGCGCCCTTGGTGCCCCAGATCAGGTACGTCAGCCGGTGGCCGTCGTCGACCTGGGCTTCCACGTAGTCCTGCAGCGGATCGCCGTGGTACGTCTCGGCTGTGCCCATCGTGAACATCAGCGAACTCATCGTGCCGTCGGCGAAGCGATACATGATGTTGTGATTGTCGGGATGATTGAAGTAGGTGACGAAATTCGGCGAGGTCATGCAGTGCACTTCCGTCACCGGCTGGCCGAACCACCAGCGGGGCAGGTCGAGGTAGTGGCAGAGTTTCTCGGCGATGAGCGTGCCCTTGCTCCGGCTGCGCCACGAATCGCGGAGATGGAATTCGCTGCACCAGTAGTCGCAGTGGGAATTGAGCGGCCGGCCGATCAGGCCCGCGTCGATCCACTT
>JADLAP010000379.1 GCA_020848195.1 Phycisphaeraceae bacterium | reverse complement strand
AATGCATCGTAATTGTCATGTACATAACTTAGTTTATGTACCTGCGGTCTTGTTTTATCAAAACAGGCTCGAAATGCACCAGTGTAAGAGGAATTAGAAAGGTCGTGTGAATAATAAGGCGAGGACAAATTACCGTTAGTTGTTCCAGAGCCACCTTCAACTAAGAAAGCTTTTTGAGAAATATCAGTAATTTGGTCTCTTCTATAGCTATTGACATTGGTTCTATCGTAAACAGTGTCAAGGCCAAAATAAATATCATTCGCTAAATAAGTAGTTGGAACGCCACCATCCATTCCGTAGCTTGACCCATTTTGATCTTGAAACCCTGCACCGCTACAAAGCTGAGCTATGCGCGGTATCAATACATTGTTATATTTTATTGCCGCATCTATATCAAAAGTATTTTGGTGAATTTCAGGACAGATAAAGACTCTAAGATCTTGATAACCGCCCTTTCTAAAAGCATCATCAACAACTATCCAGCCTTTTGACAAAACATCCGCAGGAGGTGGATTGGGTGGACCACCTAATTGACTATCATTAAATCTAGTGCAACCGACTTTTGTAACCATAGCATAACGGGTATAGCCATCCGATAAATTTACATCTAAATATGGCAAAAGATGCCCATTCCAATTTTTGTATAATCGGTTATTAGAGGTAAGGGTGTTTACTGGTTCTGGAATGTCCCCAATTAGTGTTGTATAGTAGGTTAGTGATTTGGACGCCGTATCATTTGGGAAATAACCATCATAGTCTGTTTGATAAGAAGTAAATAAGACGCCTATTTGTCTTAATTGATTTTTACAGACAGCGTCTCTGGCTTTCATCTTTATATTGATAAAAATGGGAACCATTAAAGTCATAAGTAATAAAACGATAAGTAAAACGGTCAGCATCTCTATAATGCTAAAGTTAGTGCGAAAGGCTATAAGTTTTCTGTTTGTCAACATAGATAACCCTTTTTGGCAATTAGAATTAATTGTTTTTACAAATTATACTTCTCGAAAAAGCATTTAACAAGAGATGGGCGATCATTTATTTGCGGTATCCGATTTTATAGGTT
>JADLAP010000236.1 GCA_020848195.1 Phycisphaeraceae bacterium | reverse complement strand
GGCCTCGCGGGCGTTGCGTTGCATGCCGGTATGGATTTTCCATTCCAGTTTCCCGCGATTCTCCTGTTGGCGGCCACACTGGCAGGGGTGTTGTGCAGGCGTGCGGAAATGCCCGACGTGACCGCGGCATGCCCGTCCGCGCCTCACCCTTAATTGACTGCCCGCTGCGGCGCGGCCTAAACTGATGCATGGCCCTGCCTGGTGGGGGCTTTGCATAAGGGACGTGCACGGAGTGTGGCCCGATCCTTTCTGGCTATAGGCGCAAAGACCTGCGGCCTGGCCGCCAAGCGTTGAGCACGACTATGACTACGCCCGAATCAGTACATCAGCCGGATGCATCGGCATCCCCGCCGCCCGAAGGCGAGGGTCCTTGGGATCGTGTTATCCGTGCCCGTTCCGGTCTGGTTCCCGTGAACTTCGCGGAACTCTGGCGCTATCGTGAGCTGTTCTGGTTTATGGCCTGGCGCGAGGTCACGATCCGTTACAAGCAAACCGCTCTGGGTATTCTGTGGGCTCTGATCCAGCCCTTGATGACCATGGTGGTCTTCACCGTGCTGTATGGCCATCTGGCCGGGTTTGCCGCGGACAGCCCGCTTCCCTATGCGTTGGTCACCATGTGTGGCGTAGTGGTGTGGCAGTTCTTCGCCGATGGCATCAGCCGCAGCGGCCAATCGCTCGTGGCACAATCCAGCTTGGTCACCAAGGTCTATTTCCCCAGGTTGATCGTGCCCACCACAAGCGTCATCAGTTCGGCCGTCGACTTGGCCGTTGCCATGGTTATTCTCCTCCCGTTGCTGATGTGGTTCCGAATCGCTCCCACGATGAATCTGCTCCTGTTGCCTGTCTTTGCCTCTATTGCCATGCTGGCGGCCTTGGGAACCGGACTCTGGCTGAGTGCGCTGAATGTGAAGTACCGCGACATCAAGCACATCATCCCGTTCCTCGTCAGACTCGGCCTCCTTGTCAGTCCCGTGGGCTTTCTGTCATCGAAGATCAGTCCGCCGTATCGCTTCTGGTTCAGCCTGAACCCGATGGTCGGCGTTATTGACGGGTTCCGCTGGTGCCTGCTGGGTCCCGCCTTTGAGCCGTATTGGCCCGGTTTCTGGGTCGGCCTGGTGACCGTGCTCGTGGTACTAGTCACGGGCGCCTACTACTTCAAGTTTGTCGAGCGCACGTTTGCCGATGTGGTGTAGCCGCCGCGGACCTGCGTGCCGGCCCCCGCAATCCCCATGTCAAAGACGGTCATCAGGGTTCACAACCTGGGCAAGCAGTACCGATTGGGTGCAACCTTGTCGCGGGATACGCTGCGCGATCTCATCATGCGTGCGGCGGCGCGCAGCGTGGGGCGGGGGCGACTCGGAGACGTCCCGTCCCGCAAGACGTTCTGGGCACTGAAGGACGTTTCCTTCGATGTGCAGGAAGGGGAAGTGCTGGGGGTGATCGGGGCCAATGGCGCCGGGAAATCGACCTTGATGAAGATTTTGACGGGAATCACGGAGCCCACGACGGGCGAAGTCCGAAGTCGCGGGAAGCTTGCCAGTCTGCTCGAGGTCGGTACGGGCTTCCACGAGGAATTGACCGGGCGCGAGAACATCTATATGAACGGCGCGATCCTTGGGATGAAGGGCCGCGAGATCACAGCCAAATTCGATGAAATCGTTGCGTTCGCCGAGATCGAGTCATTCTTGGATACGCCCGTCAAGCGATACTCCAGCGGTATGCGCGTCCGCCTCGCCTTCGCCGTGGCGGCCCATCTCGAACCTGAAATTCTCTTGATCGACGAAGGGTTGGCCGTCGGCGATGCCGCCTTTCAGAAGAAGTGTATGGGAAAGATGGATGAGGTTGCCGGGCATGGCCGAACCGTGATCTTTGTGTCGCACAACATGGCCGCCGTCGAATCGCTTTGCCCCCGGTCGATTCGGTTGGATCACGGCCGTCTGCGCGAAGCCGGCCCCACGATCGACATCATTACGCGCTATCTTGCCGACGTCTACGGTGCGCAGGGGGGCCCCAACCGAAAGCCCGGCGAGTTCGTTGCGCCGGAACACGCGTTCGGACCGGTCAGGCGCGTGATGCTGCGCAATGCAACACTGACCCCCACCGATGTTCTCCGCTTGGGAGAGGCTTGTACGATTGACATCGACATGGAATCCGCGGATCACCTCCCGAACCTGGCCGTCGGGCTCCATATTCGGAATGAGACGGGCCACTGCGTGACCAGTTTTCATACGCGTTATCAGCCCTGTCCCGCCTTTACCTTGCGCGGCCGGCTGATGCTCCGCTGCACATGTCCTGAGCTTATGCTGGTGCCCGGTCGCTACGCACTGGAACTGGCCGTGGAAGCATCCGGGCGCCTGCTAGCTCCCTGGCATCCCGGCCTCGCCTTTCAGATTGTCGAGGCCGATGTCTTCGGAACCGGAAAAATCCCGCCCGCAAAGGACGGGGTGGTGGCATCCCGTGGGACGTGGGATGTGGTGCGCACCGATTGACCCCGCACAACAGGACTCGACCGTGCGCATGGTGATCCCCTATACCGACCGCCTTCTGAATCTCCCGAACCAGAACTTCCGAACCATGATGGAGGCGATCGTCGCCATTGGCGTCGGGCGTGGCCTGGATGTGCGCTGCATCGCGGAATCCGACCTCATGTCGGAAGACAACGCCGACATCGTGCTGTCGATCCGCACGATAGGGATCCAGTCCGAGGCGCACATCCAGCACTATAAGCGGAACGGCATTCGCATTGTCATGTGGCACGATGATATCTTGAAGCATTGGGCCCGAACGCCGCTGGTCTACGTGCCCCGCAACGGCCCCATCGCGCATTTCCTGGAGCGAGCGGACTTGGCGTTTCTGCCATGCTTCCATCAGGGCATGAAGTTCAGCGCCTACCGGCGCTTCCAACATAAGTGCGTTTGGATGCCCTGGAGCGTCCCGGATGTCTATTTCGACACGGCGCGCAGGCCCTGGAGCGAACGCAAGGATGCCGTCCTGCTTTCCGGCAAGATCTCGTGGCAATACAGGCTTCGCCGCCGGATCT
>JADLAP010000235.1 GCA_020848195.1 Phycisphaeraceae bacterium | reverse complement strand
TGGACTCCACCGGCGTGCGGTCATCGACGTTGCCGGGGGTCAGGCAGAAGGCCAGCAAGGCGACGAGGATCGTCATGATTTCGCTGACGCTGAGTTGGCCGTCGCGTCGCCGAGGCGATGCCCGTCGGCGAGCAGGCGATGTTCATAGTCGCCACGAAAGCTTTGCCAGAAGTCGTCCCCATCCACGTACAGGCCGGCAAAATCCATCGCGGGGCCTCCTTGCCGTTGGTGGTGTCTGAACAACATCCACGTCGGCAGGAGGCTGCCTTTGGCTTGGCTTATCCCGAACTCAGGTCGAGACCTCTTTTTTCCGCATGGAAATACGCAGCCGAGAAATGACAATCGTCCACAAGTGACCGGGGTGGGATTCGAACCCACGACCAGCGGCTTAAAAGGCCGATGCTCTACCGACTGAGCTACCCGGTCGCACGCCTGTCGGGCACGAAGATGCCCGGCAGAAGAAGCAACGCATGTTAGCAAAGGTTGGCGGTTTCGACGAGTGACGTCCGCGATCCGGAACAAAAAATGTCGGGGCATCGGACAGGCTGCGGCGATCTCATGTCAGCAGCTTGATGACCGCGAACGCGACGAACGCCAGGCTGGTCATGATGAACGAGAGAAAGGCGGCCTTGCGCCAGCCGATGGCTCGTTTCCGTGCCGTGGGGATGAGATAAGCGCCCACGGCCGCGCAGGTCAGGAAGCTGCAACCCAGCGCGATGAGGGAAGCCATGGACGTGCTGAACTGCACCTGATTGCACACAATCATGACGACGGCGCAGACTGCGATGGCCGCCGACATGGTCACGGTAGCGATGGACATGGGAACGGCGAGTTGGTAACGCCACCGGGCAACGACGACAAGCACCTGGCCCGCCATGTAACCTGCGATCACACACAGGACCACCGCGACAATCAGCACGAGCACCGGCCTCAGTGGAAACACTTCAGCCAATGTCGCGGGGATTTGCCCGAATGTGACGCCTGCAAGACTGATGAGGACATCATGCATGTCACCGAGTCCTCGACCCCCCACGAACACATGTGATGGCCGCAGTATATCCAATCGTCAGTTCAGGAATGCGTCCGGCTGCTGCCAAGGGCATTGAGGAATGGTAGCATTCGCCCTTTCAGATTCATTTGAGCGGGAAAACAGCGTCCTTTTCGATGTGAAGGAAAATGCAAAATGATCCGCGTGAATGACGATTTGAGACGGATTCCAGCCGCGGCAGCGCAGCCGATGGTGCAATTGGGCCAGGTGCGGGCCAATGTGAAGGCGTTTGCCGAGATGGTCAAACAGGCGGCGAAAGCTGGCGCGAAGCTGATCGTGGGATCGGAGTGCATGCTCACCGGCTACGACTTCGCGGGCCTCGGCGCGGCGGCGGCGGTGACGCTGGATGATCGCCGGCTCGCTCCGCTTGCGAAGCTGGCGAAGGAGAAGGACATCGCCATCGTGGCGGGGCTGCACCTGAAGCAGCCGGAGGGCGTGACCAACAGTCAGATCGCCTGGCTGCCGGACGGTCAGGTGGTGGTCAACAGCAAGCACGTGATCACCGGGCCTGACGTGACGTACGGGCTGTTGGCCGGGCCGGAGGAACTGACGACGATCCAGTGGATGGGAATCAAGCTGGGATTGATCATCTGTGCGGACTTCGGTCGGCCCCGCATCTGCGAGCGGTTCGCGGAGATGGGCTGCGACGGCGTGATCGTCTCCACCGGCGGCGTGGGCGAATGGTCGCGCGGTCTGCGTGAAGCGGATCTCGACAAGCCGGAGACGTGCAGGCAGTGGATGGAACTGGAGCCGACGGTCTGCCTGCCCATGCAGGGCAAGGCCGACGCGCGGCGGCTGAACATGGCGTTCATCGCCGCCAATCAGGCGGGGCTGGACCGGGAACACGGCTATTTCCAGCCGGGGCATTGCATGATCATCGACCGCAACGGCGAAGTGACCGCCCTGATCCCCGGCAGCTACGTGCATGAGCACGTTCATGCGAAGTGGGCGCTGGGCTGGTTCACCCGGCGATCTGCGTAACGGCGTCGAGGAAAGCGTCCACATCGGCTTCCGTGCTGAAAGGTCCGGGGCTGACGCGCACCGCGCCGGCGGGATAGGTTCCCATGCGCTTGTGGATGTAGGGCGAGCAGTGCAGGCCGGGCCTGACGGCGATATGGAAACTATCGTCGAGGATCGCGCCCAAATCCGACGGCTCCATGTCCCGCAACGTCAGGGCAACAGCACCGACGCGGCGGTCGGCGTGACGCGGACCGAGCACGGTGAAGCGTTCATCCCGCGACAGATTGTCGATGATGCGCTGCACGAGCTGTTGCTCGTGCTGGAGGGAAGCGTGGGAATCCTGTTTCGCAAGGTAGTCCAGCGCAGCGCCGAGACCGGCGATGCCGACGGTGTTCGGCGTGCCGCCTTCGAGGAAGTAGGGATAGATGGCCGGCTGGGTGGGACTTGATGAATCGCCGCCCGTGCCGCCTTCGCGCCAGGGGAGAAACGAACGATGCGACGCCTCGCTTTGCGGCGAAAGCGGGTCCGGGCATCGCGGGCCGACGTACAGTGCGCCGGTTCCCGTGGGACCGAGCAGCGACTTGTGGCCGGGAAGTGCCAGCAGGTCGATGTGCATCTGACGAATGGAGATGGGGACCGCCCCGGCGGATTGCGCCGCATCGACCAGCAGCAGCACATCGCGTTCCCGCGCGATCCGGCCCACGTCGCCGATGTCCTGAATCGTTCCCAGCACGTTGGACGCATGAGTCATCACGATCAGCCGGGTGGCGGGCCTGATCTGCCGCTGAATTTCCCATGGATTGACGAAGCCCTGATCGTCGCAGTCCACGCGGGTCAGGTCGATGGCCCCGTGATCCGCCAGCGATTGCAGAGGCCGGCTGACGGAGTTGTGCTCGAGGACGGTTGTGATGACATGGGGACGCGGGCTGGAACCCAACATACCGCCGAGGACGCCCTTGATGGCCATGTTCAGCGCATCGGTGGCGTTGAGGGTGAAGACGATGCGATGGTGATCCTCGGCATCGATCAGCCGGGCCAGGCGCAAACGAACATCGTCGAGCATGGCCTCGGCGCGGACCGCCATGCGATGGCCCGACCGGCCGGGATTGGCGGCATCTTCCGCGAGGAACTTCGACATCGCCTGAGCCACGCCCGGCGCTTTGGGCCAGCTTGTGGCGGCGTTGTCCAGATAGATCAGCGATTCATCACTCATGTCAGTACCGCTTGAACTCAATAGACCGAGGGAAAGCCGAGGACTCGCCGCCATGTGGATATCTGCCCCAGGTGCATCTGCTCATGGCCGGTCATCGCATGGATGGTGAAGTGCCAGAGGACGGGATAGCGTGCGCGAATCGGTTCGGCCGACGGTGGCAGATCGAGAATGGCCAGGTCCACGGATCGCAGGGCCGCCTTGACGGCTTCATGACCTCTGGCCATTGCGTCAATCAGTTCCTCCTTGCCGGGATAGTCCGAGCGGTTCGGCGTCGGTTGCGATCCCCGGCCGAACGGCGTCTTCCATTCCTGCGTCAGCAAAGTCGGTTGATTCAGTTGCGAAAGCAGGAAATCGCACGTGGAGGAGAGGTGGCCGATGATCCACGCGGGATGATTGACCTTCGGAGCCGGCTGCTCGGCCAGGCGCGCGTCGGGCAAGTCCTTGACCAGCAGGCGGGCGTAGTCGAGGTTCTTGTCGTACAGGGGAATCAGGTGCTGAATCATGTGGAGACTCCAGAGTTACGCGCCGACATACTTGGCGTAGATGTTGCGTGCGACGGTGGGCTGTTTGGTGCCTTTCACGATAGCGCGTCCGTCGGTGAAGATGGTCAGTTCATACGGCGAGCCGTTGTCGCTGATCTGGGCGCGGATCATGAACTTGCTGGCCGCGACTTCGCCGTGGGGCCGCAGCCGGTTCGCAATGGCGTCGAAATCGAGCTTTTCGCCCTGCCCCAGCTTCGTCGTCAGTTGCACGGCATTGCGCCCGCACAGCGTGGTGGTCGAGCTGGCGAACTTGCCGTCGAGATACTCGAACTGCCGCTTCTTGCAGCAGGCACATTCGCCGACGTCGTAAGCCCGGGCCACGCGAAGCTGGCGAAATTCGTTCTCCCAGACGTCCATCGACAGCAGTGTAGTACGTAGTGCCGCCCAGTTGCCGGTGAGGATTTTGATGGTTTCCGCGACCTGAAAGTTGGCGACGATGGACACCACAGGCCCCAGCACGCCGGCCGTGTCGCAGGTGGGATTCATTCCCGGCGGCGGAGCCTGCTCGAAAATGCAACGCAGGCACGGCGTGGCATGTCCCGCCTTCTCCCATGCTGAATCACTTCCGGGGGTATGCGGCAGGATGGCGTAGCTCATGCCGACCGTGCCCACCGCCCCGCCGTAGACATACGGCTTGCCATGCTTGACAGCCGCGTCGTTGGCGAGGAACCGCGTCTCGAAGTTGTCCACGCCATCAACGACGACATCGACGCCGGTGACGAGTCGTTCGATGTTGCCGTGGTTCACGTCGTCGATCACGGCCTCGACCTGCACCTGCGAGTTGATGCGGCTGATCTTCCGACGCGCAGCCTCGGCTTTGGGAATGGCCTGCGCCACGTCGTCTTCATCAAACAGCACCTGGCGCTGAAGGTTGGTCAGTTCGATGAAGTCGCGGTCGGCGATGATCAGACGGCCCACGCCGGCACGGGCGAGCATGTTGGCGATCACCGTGCCGAGCGCGCCGCAGCCGAGCACCAGGGCGCTGGACGCCAGCAGCTTGCGCTGGCCTTCTTCGCCGATGCCGGGCAACAGCATCTGGCGGTGGTAGCGGTCGAGTTCCGGGGTAGACATGAACAGTTTCCTGCGTGAATCCATGACCAATACATACCCCCAGGACTCGAAGACTCGTTCTGGGGCTTGCGGGACAATCAGCTTTCCACGAGGCTTCCGCCTTCGACGGGATCGACTTTGACGCCCATTTCCTGCAGGAAAGCGATCGCGCCGTCGATCTCGGCCTCGTCGCCGTCGAACTTCAGGGCCATGATGCCGATCTGCTGGCCGACGCTGGCTTGGCGGACATCGAAAACCACGTCGGGATATCGCCGGCTCATGCGCCAGATGCAGGGCTGGTCCTGGCATCCGCCTTCAAACGTCAGCCAGCATTTGCGTGTGATGGTGGGCATGTTGCAGTTCCTTATCCGCCGGCAATGGCGGGCACGATGGCCACATCGTCGCCGGGCTTGAGCGCGGTGCTCAGATTATCCATGAAGCGGATGTCTTCGTCATTGACGTAGACGTTGATGAAGCGGTTGAGTTCCGTGGGGGTTTTGAACAGCCGCTTGCCGAAGTCGGGGTACTGGTCCGCCAGCGTGCCGAGAACCTGCTGGACCGAGGAGCCGGGGACTTCCACGGCGGCCTGGTTGCCGACCTGTGTACGCAACGCGGCGGGGATCTGGACTTTCACGCAGTCTGACATGAGGAATTTCCTTTCACATGATTCGCGGCGGCAGGCTCGGTCGCTTCCTGCACGATCCGGTCAAAGTCGGCGAGTCTGGCTTCGATCACCGGGGACTGGGCGAACTGGCCCTGCATGACTTCGAGGGTTTTCAGGCCGTTGCCGGTGATGCAGACGCAAAGGGATTCATCGCGGGGTATCGCGCCCGACTGGATGAGCTTGATGGCGCAGGCGAGCGTGGTCCCTCCTGCCGGCTCGGTGAAGATGCCTTCCATGCGGGCCAGCAGTTTGATGGCGGCGATGATTTCGTCATCGGTGGCGGACATGCCCGTTCCACCGCTCTTGCGGACGGTCTGGATGACGTAGTAGCCGTCGGCGGGATTGCCGATGGCGATGCTCTTGGCGATGGTCTTCGGCTTCTGGGGATGGAAGATATCCTCGCCTTTGCAGATGGCGTCCACGACGGGATTGCACCCGGCGGCCTGAGCGCCGTGGAAGCGAGGCTGATTGTCCTCGACCAATCCCAACGTGATCAGTTCGTGGTAGGCCTTGGCGACCTTGGGGAGAATGGTCCCCCCCGCCACGGGCACGACGGTGTGCTTCGGCAGACGCCAGCCGAGCTGTTCGGCGATTTCGAAGCCATGGGTCTTGGCGCCTTCGGTGTAGTACGGACGGAGATTGACGTTGACGATGGCCCAGTTGTATTTGTCGGCGATCTGGGAGCAGAGGCGGTTGACGTCGTCGTAGTTGCCGCGAACGCGGACGACGCGGGGACCGAAGACAGTCATGCCGACCATTTTGCCCTCTTCGAGGTCGTGGGGGACGACGACGAAGGCCCTCATCCCGGCGGCGGCGGCATGGGCGGCAACGCTGTGCGCCAGGTTGCCGGTGGACGCGCAGCCGACGGTGTCGAAGCCGAATTCGGCGGCCTTGGTCAGCGCCACCGCCACCACGCGGTCCTTGTAGGAAAAGGTGGGATAGTTGGCGCTGTCGTCCTTGATGTACAGTTCGCGGATGCCCAGTTCGGCTGCCAGCCGGTCGGCTTTGACCAGCGGGGTCCAGCCGGACTTGAGGCCCGCGCGAGGCCGGCCGTCGATGGGCAGCAGGTCGCGGTAGCGCCAGAGGCTCCGCGGGCCGGCCTCGATGGATTGTCGCGTGACATGGCCCCGCATGGCGTCGTAGTCGTACGCCACCTCGACGGGGCCGAAGTCGATGTCGCAGACCGTCCGCGGCTCCAGGGGATACCTGGCTCCGCATTCCTTGCAGACCAGCGATTGGGCATGGCTCATCGGCAGGCTCCCATGAAACACGACCGTCACCCCTGCTCAGCCAGAGAAGGAAGGGGCAACATTCCACGGGAATACTGGAGTGTTTGCCGCTTCTTATCTTCCCCACCTCGTCGCCGGGCGACGGATGGGAGGGAGGTCGCACCAGATCCCGTCAGACAGGTCGGGTCGGTTGCGGTGGCGTCGTCGGGCCCTTTCCCTCAGCCACTCTGGATAAGTCACGGTGCAAGTCGGATTGTCGGCGGGATGATAGAAGCGGCGACGGAAAAAGTCTACTGAGAGGCAGGCAAACGCGGAAACAAATGCCGGACTCGCAGAGTCCGGCTCCGACAAACAGGCGATGCCGACGCTCAAGGTGATCGGAGCCGGACTCTGCGAGTCCGGCATTTCCCGCTTCGACAGGTCTTTCGGAGGCTTCTTACCCCCGTCCGGCCCCCTTCAAAGTCGGGATAACGATAAATTGTCCGTTCAACGATAAAAAATGCTCTTTACTTCCTATTCGCTACGATTAGACTCATACCGCAACTGAACGACGTTGCATCGCAGGAAAGCGAGATCGACGCGAAGACAAGTGCAAGGATGCCGCTCTGAGCAGGCCGGTCAAGATCGCGGCCATCCCCATTACCAATCCCGGCCTCACCCTCCGCAACAAGGAGATATGTCTCATGAATGAAAACCAGCAGGGCTGCCCGTCCATCACCACGTCGCTGAGCGACGAGGATTTCGACCCTCCAAGTAGTCTGGTCGGGCAGCCTCGGCAAGGCCACGACGGTGTGACGTCGAAACGGTCGAGCCGCACGATTCCTCTCCCCCTCTTCGATTCGATCCTACCCGCCGCCACCTCTACCTTCGGGATCACCCCCCCCGCGGCCACGAGCCGTCTGGGACGCATGCGCCAGAGCAGCAGTCCGCTGGTGCGCAAGTTCCGCCGCAAGTTCTTCCCCGCCGTCACCGACGTCGACTGGAACGACTGGAAATGGCAGACGCGCAACCGCATCCGCAGCCTGGCCCAGATGGAACAAATGATCAACCTCGCGCCCGATGAGCGCGAAGCGATGGAAACCGGCGAAACCATGTTGCCAGTCGGCGTCACGCCGTACTACATGGCCCTGGTGTCCACGAACGACCCCAACCAGCCGATCCGCCGCACCGTCGTGCCCAGCAGCCGCGAATTCGTCCGCACCAGCGGCGAAGCGGACGACCCGCTCGGCGAAGACGGCCACAGCCCCGTCCCAGGCCTGGTCCACCGCTATCCCGACCGCGTCCTCTTCCTGGCGCTGGACTTCTGCACCACCTACTGCCGCTACTGCACCCGGTCCCGCGTCGTCGGCCACGGTGAAATCACGCCCAACACCGCCCACCTCGAACGGATGATCGACTACATCCGCCAGCACTCCGAAATCCGCGATGTGCTGATCTCCGGCGGCGATCCGCTGAGCCTCAACGACGACAAACTCGACTGGATTCTCACCCGGCTTCGTGAAATTCCGCATCTGGAGTTTCTCCGCATCGGCACCAAGATGCCGGCCGTGCTGCCGCAGCGCATCACGCCGCAACTGGTCAAGATGCTCCGCAAGCACCATCCGCTGTGGATGAGCATTCACTTCACGCATCCCGACGAGTGCACGCCGGAGGCCTTCCGCGCCTGTGCCCGGCTGGCGGATGCGGGCATTCCGCTCGGTTCCCAGACGGTGCTGCTGCGCGGCGTCAATGACGATGTGGAAACCATGAAACGGCTGGTGCATCACCTGCTGATGATGCGCGTCCGGCCGTACTACCTCTACCAGTGCGACCCGATCTCCGGCTCGTCCCACTTCCGGACGTCCGTCTCCAAGGGCCTCGAAATCATCGCGGGCCTGCGGGGATTCACGACCGGTTACGGCGTGCCCTCGTTCGTGATCGACGCCCCAGGCGGCGGCGGCAAAATCCCCCTCCTGCCCAACTATGTCGTCGGGCGGGAAGGCGATGACCTGGTCCTTCGCAACTTTGAAGGCCATGTGTATCATTACCCCGACCCCCTGACGGAGAAACACGAACAGGCCTGCCCCTCGGAGTCCAAGACCGTGGAAAGCACCACGGAGGAGGCGGATGTGCCCGTCTCGGACTCCACCTACGTGGCTACGCCGGAGGACGGAGTGTCATAAGCCATGGAACTCACGGTCGTCGTCGCGACGCAGTGCATCTGCGCGCGCTGTGCGAGCCACCAGAAGACCTGCTGCCAGACCAGCGAGATTTACGCCACCAAGGGCGACGTCCGGCGCATCGAACAGCACACCGGAAGGACGGGCTTCACTCGGCTCCAAAAGCCTGAGAATCCCTCCTACGCCGACCAGGATGACGATCCCATCTGGGCCACGCATGTGCTGCGCCCGGACGGGACCCGCCGCGTCCTGCTTCGACGGGACAACGGCGATTGCCTTTTCCTCGGCAATGCCGGCTGCGTGCTGCCTCTGGATACCCGGCCCCTGGTCTGTCGGATGTACCCGTTCACCTACAACGACCAGGGCATCGACGGCGTCGATCCCGACCGCTGCCCCACAGGCCTGCTCCAGGAAGGCGAGAACCTGCTTGACGCCATGGGCATGAACATCGACGATGCCCGTCGCTGGCACAGCCAGCTCTATCGCGAAATCCGCGACGAAGCGATGTTGGAAGGGCAAGGGGATGCTCATCGGCCTGACGTACGACCTTAGACGCGACTACCTGGCGGAAGGCTACGGCGAAGAGGAAACGGCGGAGTTCGATCGCCCCGACACGATCGACGCCATTGAAGCTGCGCTGCAACAGCTTGGGCACCAGACCCAGCGCATCGGCCACATGCGCCATCTCATGAAGGCGCTGCTGGACGGCCGGCGGTGGGATATGGTGTTCAACATCGCCGAAGGTCTGTACGGCTTCGGCCGGGAAGCGGCCATCCCCGCCATCCTCGACCAGTACCGCATCCCCTACACCTTCTCCGACGCGCTCGTGCTGTCGATGACGCTGCACAAGGGCGTCTGCAAACGGGTGGCGCGGGATGCCGGCGTGCCGACGCCCGCGTTTACCGTGGTGCAGAGCGCGCGCGATATCGCGGCGGTGAATCTTCCGCTGCCGCTGTTCGTCAAGCCGGTGGCGGAAGGCACGGGCAAGGGCGTCACGCCGAAATCCATCGTTCGCAGTTGGGCGGACCTGGATACGCAATGCCGACTGCTGCTGGAACGCTACCGCCAGCCCGTGCTGGTCGAGACGCTGCTGCCCGGCCGGGAGTTCACCACCGGTATCGTCGGCACCGGCGACAAGGCCCGCGCTTTGGGCACGATGGAAATCATCCTTCTCAAGAACGCCGAGGCGGAGGTTTACTCCTACGTCAACAAGGAAGAGTGCGAAACGCTGGTGGAATACCGCCTCGCCGACGCGAAAGCCGATCCCGTGGTGAAGGAAGCCGAAGAGGTCGCGGTGCAGTCCTGGCGGGCGCTGGATTGCCGCGACGCCGGCCGCGTCGACCTGCGGTGCGATCCCCACGGCAGGCCTCAGTTCATCGAAGTCAATCCCCTGGCGGGCATCAATCCGGTCCACTCCGACCTGCCGATCCTCTGCGACAAACTCGGCCTGCCCTACCTGGAACTGATCCGACAGATCGTCGATTCCGCGCTCGAGCGCGTTCACTCCTGAACCAAGGCCCATCATGCGTGTGTTGATTCTTCATCAGGCGATCCCTCACGGCGCGGACCTCGCCGAGCGGGACGTGCTCGTGCAGGTTCGCGTGGTGCGTGAAGCGTTGCAGTCGCTGGGCCACGGCGTCCGCGTACGTCCCTGCACGCTGGACCTGGCAAGTCTGCGGGGCGAACTGGAACTGGCCCGTCCGGATGTGGTGTTCAACCTCGTCGAAAGCCTCGGCGGCAGCGATCGGCTGAGCTTCGTCGTCGCCGGCCTGCTGGACATCCTCCAACTGCCCTACACCGGCTCGCCGCTGACCGCCCTGATGACGACCTCGCACAAGCCCACCGGCAAGCGCCTGCTCATGCAGGCCGGGCTGCCCACGCCGCCGTGGATCGAAGCCGACGGCTCGGCGTTCGGTTCGTTTGCCTTGCCCGCCAGGTGGATCGTCAAAAACGCATGGGATCATGCTTCGCTGGGGCTTGACGAACATTCCCTGCTCGATGCCGCCGACGCGGCTGCGGTCGTGCAGCGGCTTCGGCGACAGCACGCCGAACACGGCGGTGAATGGTTCGCCGAAGCCTACATCGACGGCCGGGAGTTCAACCTTTCCCTGCTGGACAGCGAACGAGGCATGACGGTGCTGCCCCCGGCGGAGATCGACTTCAGCGCGTTCCCCGACGGCAAGCCGCGCCTCGTCGGCTACCGCGCCAAGTGGGTCGAAGGCTCGTTCGAGTTTGACCACACGCCGCGTCAGTTCGTCAGCGCACCGCAGGACACATCCCTCCTCGACGAACTGATCGAATGGGCGCGGCAGTGCGGACGAACGTTCAACCTTCGCGGCTACGCGCGGGTGGATTTCCGCGTGGACGCGGCGGGGCATCCGTGGATTCTCGAAGCCAACACGAATCCCTGCCTCTCTCCGGACGCCGGTTTTGCCGCGGCGGTGAAGCAGGCGGGCCTGAGCTTCACCGAGGCTGTGCGGCGCATCGTCGCCGCCACGGGCGTTTCAACATCCTCCACGCCAACCACGACCGCACCGGCCGACAACGACCCCGTCCTCCTGCTCGATGATGTTCAACCACGCCACCGGCTGCCGCTGAAACAGCTCGTGGAAGACACCGGATTCTTCACCGAAGAGGAAGTCGGCATCGCCGTGGAACTCGTGGATGAACGCCTGGCCAAGGGCGACGCCAGTGAGTACTTCTTCGTCATGGCGGAAATCGCGGGCAAACTCGCCGGCTACACCTGCTTCGGCCCCATCGCAGGCTCCGACGCCAGCTACGACCTCTACTGGATCGCCGTCGATCCGACGCTGCAGCGCCGCGGCATCGGCAAGATTCTGATGAACGAAACCGCCCGCCGCATCGGCCTGATGGGCGGCAAACGGATTTACATCGACACCTCGCTTCGCCCGGACTACGCGCCGACCCGCGCGTTCTACATCCGCTGCGGCTTTACGCTCGACGCCGGCCTCGAAGACTTCTACCGACCCGGCGATGGCAAGGCGATCTTCGTCCGCGTGGTGGACACTTCCGCCTGAACGAGCCGGAAGTTACCCTTTGCCCGTACGAGCTGGAAGCGTGAGCGAGGGTCTTCCCCACGAATCACCCGTGATGGTCGTTCGCCAAAGGGCCGTCGCTCACGCTTCCGGCTCGTTCTGATGTGCATTGATGTGTCTGCCAACCTAAGATGCGAACAGGTGGCCGCATGGTTGAGCTTCATCAACTGGTGGAGCGGGCGAAAGCGCGTCTGGTGGCCCAGGCGGGTTTGGATCATCTTGCCCGTCTGCTGCTGACAGCCACAGCCGGGGAAATGATGCTCTTGTTGTTGCGACGCTGGGCGGGCATGTCGCTGCCTTGGCTGCTCGATGTCCTGATGTTCCTGACTGCCATCGCAGCGACCGTGTGGCTGACCTGGCGTGGCCGGCCCGGCGATCTGAACGTCGCCGTCGAGATCGATCAGCGCCTGAAGCTCAAAGACAGCATCGCCACGGGTCTGTACGCCAGCGAGCAGATCGACCAGCCTTTTACCGGAAAAGTCCTCGACGAAGCCAAACGCACCGCGGCCGCCGCGTCGTCGGCTCTGCCCAAGGCGTTTGCGGTGAAGCTGGATCGCAACTGGGCTTACCTCGCCGCGGTGGTGCTGATGTTGCTCCTGCTGGCGTGGCTGCTGCCGTCGGCGGACCTGCTGGGCATCCGGGGCAACAGGCTCAATCGTCAGCGACAGCAGACCCAGGCCCAGGCGGCAAAGGAGCAGGTCAAGCAGGCGGCCGAAGCGGTGAAGGAAGCGGAACGAACGACCAGGCCTTCCACTCCCGCCACGCAGCCCGCGGGCGACACGATGGCCAAGCTGCGGCAGGAACTGGTGGAAATGTCGCGGCAGAACATGGAAACCCCGGAATCCCGCCGCGACGCGGCTGCGAAACTCGACCAGATGCAGCAGCAACTCGGCCAGCAGGCGGACCAGAAGGACAACCAGCTTCACCAGGTCCGCAACGCGCTGAGCCGTCTGGATCCGCCCAAGCCCGGCCCGGCGGACGCCTTCGCCGACGCGCTGCGCAAAGGCGATTACAACCAGGCTCAGCAGGAAGCCGCCCAACTGGCGCAGCAGACCCCGAACATGTCCCCACAGGACAAAGAAAAGCTCCAGAACCAGATGCAGTCCATGTCGGACCAGCTTGGCAAGCAGGCGCAGCAGCAACAGCAGCAGGCTCAGCAAGCCGAAAAGGCCGTGCGGGATCGCCTGCAATCAGCGGGCGTCGATCGCGCTGCCGCCGACAAACTCAAAGCACAGCGGTACGACCCCAAAGCCGTGGAACAAGCTTTGCGCAACGCGGGCCAGTCACCGGAGCAGGCGCGACAGACCGCGCAGCAGATCGCCCAGGATTGCAGGCAATGCGACCTGGCCAACCAGACGCAGCAGCAACTCCAGCAACTCTCCCAGGCGATGTCCGGCCAGCAGACGCCGCAACAACTTCAGCAACTGGCGCAACAATCCGGCCAACTCGCCCAGCAGCAGCAATCGGCCCAGCAGTTGCGCCAGGCTCAATCCTCCGCCCGCCAAGCCATGCAGCAATGCGCCAACCCCGGAAGCGCCCCCGGAAGCAACCCCGGAAGTTCACCCGGAAGCAAACCCGGACGCTCCACGACGAGCGCCGCGAACCGTGCAGGTTCTTCCCCCGGCAATCGACCTGCTCCCAGCGCGAACCCCGCAAGCCCCACGTCGAGCGCCGCGAATCGTGGGGGATCATCCGGCAACCAACCATCCCCCTCCAACTCCCCCGGCACCGTCCCCGGCAGTGCCCCCGGCCCAGGCTCCACGCCCGGTTCCACGCCCAGCTCCGCAACCGGCAGCGGCGCGGGCAATGCCCATGTCACGCCACCGAACGCTCCGCCTCCCGCGCCACTCCATGCCGCCACGGAAGAGCGACGCGATATCGCTCCATGGCGTGGCCGGGTCATCGCGTCCTGGGTCAACACGCAGGATCTGACCAAAGGCAACGCCAGCGCCGAATTCGACCAGACGCTGACGGAAGCAAAGTCCGACGCCCAGCGGGCCATCACGGAAGACCACGTGCCTCGCCGTTATCACGCGGCGGTGCAGGATTATTTCAACCAACTGGCCCCGAAGGGTTCGACCGCGGCGCCAACGACCGCGCCGGCTTCGCCGTAGCCCATGCCCATCCGATTCGATCATCCTGTCTGGTTGTCGCTGCTGCTGCTGCTGGGGCCGGTGATCGCATGGGGCTGGCGCGGACTGCAAGGCGTCGATCCCTGGCGCGGACACGCCATCCTCGCCCTGCGATGCCTGGTCATCCTGCTGCTGACGCTGATGCTGGCGGGCATGGAGATGACCCGGCGTCAGAACGCGCTGACCGTGGTGGCGGTGGTCGATCGGTCGGAATCGGTGCGTCGCTTCGCGCAGCCCCCCGCGCACGAGGCCGGGACAGATGCGAGCCAGGACATTGAAAGCTGGACGCAGCAGTGGATCGCGGAGCAGGCGCGGCAGCGTCGGCCCGACGACCGCCTCGGCATGGTGACGTACGACGGCCGGCCGACGGTGCGCGCCATGCCGAGCGTCGACGGCCTGACCGATGCCGTGCCGATCAGTTCACCCGTGGAAGGCACCGACACGGCGGGCGCGATCCGCATGGCCATGGCACTCTTCGACGCCGCCTCGGCGCGGCGCATGGTCCTCGTCACCGACGGCAACACCGGCAGCGGTGAATCGGACCTGCTGGCTGCCGCGCGCGAAGCCGCCGCCGCGGGCGTGCTGATTGACGTGTTGCCGCTGGAGTACGCCCTGACGCACGAGGTCATGGTCGATCGCCTGATCGCCCCCGTGCAGCTTCACCAGGACCAGTCGGCCGCATTGCGCGTGGTGCTTCGCGCCACCGCTCCGGCCGACGGCACGCTGCACCTGCGCCACGACGGCAAGCCGCTGAGTCTCGTGCCCGACAGCGCCGGCGGCATGCCCGTTCACGTCCAGGATTGGACCGTTGAATCCGCCGCGACCGGCCTGGACCCTGCGTCCGCCTCGGCAAACGCCTCCGGGGGCCAGTATGTGCTGGTGCGACGGTTTCAGGTGGACATGGCCGAATCGGGACCCCATCGCTTCGAGGCCTTTTTCGAGCCGGCCAAGGTTGGCGACCAGATGCCCGCCAACAACCGCGCCGAGGCCATGACGCGCGTGCAGGGCAAGGGCCGGATCGTCGTGGTCGACGGCGTCGGCGGCGAAAGCGGCCAGATACTGCCCAATCTGCTGCGCCGGCGCGGCATGGACGTGCTGGTGATCGACCCAGCCGATCTGCCCGACCATCCGGCTGAACTGGTCAAGGATGACGCGATCCTGTTCCAGAACGTGCCCGCCGAAGCGGTTCCCCCCGCGCGGCAGGAGATGATCCGCCAGTACGTCAACGATCTCGGCGGCGGATTCATCATGATCGGCGGGCCGGACAGCTTCGGCGCCGGCGGGTGGACCGGATCGCCCATCGATCCCATCCTGCCCGTCACCTGCCATGTGCCCAGCCAGCGCATCGCACCGCTGGGCGCGCTGGTGCTGGTGATCGACCGCTCCGGATCCATGCACGCGACCGTCGGAACCGGCACCGTCACGCAGATGCAGGTCGCCAACGAAGCGGCGGTGCTCGCGGTCAGCACGCTCTATCCGCAGGATCGCTTCGGCGTCGTCGGCTTCGACAGCAAGGCGGACTGGGTCATCGACCTGGGCACGCACGCGGATCGGGCGAATGTGTTCAAGACGATCCGCGCCATCAACGCCGCCGGCGGAACCAACATCTACGACGGACTGAACCTGGCGTACGAAGCGCTGGCTCCGCTGACCGAGCGCGACGCGGCGGTGCGGCACATCCTGCTGATGACCGACGGCCGGACGCAGGGCAATACCGATTTCAACGAACTGACTCAGAAAATCCGCGCCCGGGGCATCACCGTCTCCACCGTCGGCATCGGCAACGGCGTGGACACGGAACTGCTGGAAAAGCTGGCGCAGCGAGGCGGAGGCACGTTCCATGCCGTGCAGGACGCGGCGCTGTTGCCGTACATTTTCGTCAAGGAAGCGAGGACCATCCGCAAGCATCTGATCCATGAAAAGCCGTTTGTGCCGCGGATGGGGGATGTGTCGCCGATCACGACGGGGCTGGAGGACATGCCGCCGCTGAAGGGCCTGGTGCTGACGGGACGCCGGCCGGACGCGCGGGTGTCGGTCCCGCTGGAAGGGCTGGAAAACGAGCCGGTGCTGGCCCACTGGCAGGTCGGCGTCGGTCGCACGGCCGCGTTCACCTCCGACGCCACCAACCGCTGGGCGGCCGCGTGGATCGCATGGCCCGGCTACACCGACCTCTGGACCCGACTCGTCCGCACCGTCGCTCGCCCCGCCGCCACGCAGGAGTACGAAGTCCACTGCGTCGTCCGCAACGGTCAGCTTCACGTGCGGTTGGACACCGCCGCCACCAGTCGCGACGCCACGCCCGCGGCTGTGCTCGCCACCGTGCTCACCCCCGACGGCCAGATCAAGCACATGAACGTCCGCCGCATCGGTCCCGGCGTCTATGCAGGCGACATCCCCGCCGAGCAGGAAGGCAGCTACATGGTCAACCTCGCGCTGGCGGGGACCGACGGTCGGCGTCAGTTCGTCATCGGCGGCGCGACGCGAACCCCCGGCGCGGAGCTGCGCGACATGCGGTCCAATCGACAGGTGCTCGAACAGATCGCCGCCGTCACGGGCGGCCGGGTCCTCGATCCCACGCAAACCAGGCCCGATCTGCTCTTTGAACGCAGCGACGCCATCCGTCCCACCCTGGCCATCCGCCCCGCCTGGCGCGTCCTGCTCGTCCTGCTGCTGATCGCCCTGATGCTCGACATCGCCATCCGCCGCGTGGCGTGGGATGTGCTGCTCCAGCAGTGGCGGATGGGCATGGACCGCGTGAAACCGGTGGTGCAGACGGTCCCGCGGATACCGCCTGCGCCAACATCGCCGCAGCCCGTGGCACAGCCGACGGAATCCGTTGTCTTCAAACCCGTAGCGACCGCCAAACCGAAACCCCAACGTCCCGCCGCCACCCCCTCCGGCCCGACCACCAGCCGCCTGCTCGACGCCAAACGACGCGCCCGGCAGCGCATGGATGAATCGGACCAACCGGATGAAACATGACCAAGGAGTTCGACCATGGCCGAACGTGATGAAAAAGCCCAGCAGCAGATCGAACAGTTCCATCGCGCCTATGCCGCGGTGCAGCAGGAAATCCGCAAGGTGATCGTCGGCCAGCAGGACGTCGTCGACGGCGTGCTGACGTGCCTCTTCGTCGGTGGCCACGTCCTGCTCGAAGGCGTCCCCGGCCTGGGCAAAACCCTGCTCATCCGCACGCTCAGTCAGGCGCTGTCCCTGCGGTTCGGACGCATCCAGTTCACGCCCGACCTGATGCCCGCCGACATCACGGGCACGACCATCGTGGCGGAAACGCCGATGGAGGACGGCTCGACCAAGCGCGAGTTCAAGTTCCAGCCGGGGCCGATCTTCGTGCAGATCGTGCTGGCGGACGAAATCAACCGCGCCACGCCGAAAACCCAGTCCGCCATGCTCGAAGCGATGCAGGAACGTTCCGTCACCGTCGCGGGCCGGACGTACCGCATGGCCCAGCCGTTCTTCGTGATGGCGACGCAGAACCCCATTGAACAGGAAGGAACCTATCCGCTGCCGGAGGCCCAGCTCGACCGTTTCCTGTTCAAGCTGGATGTGGGCTACGCCACGCGGCAGGACCTGCACGAAATCCTCAACCGCACGACCACGGTGGAGGAGCCGAAGGTGCAGGCGGTGCTGGACGCGGAGGCGATCGTGCGGTTCCAGCAACTGGTGCGTCGGGTGATGATCGCGCCGCACGTGCAGGACTATGCGATCCGGTGCGTGCTGGCGACGCATCCCGAAGGCGAGTTCGCCACACCGATGGCCAGACAGTATCTGCGGTACGGCGCGTCGCCGCGTGCGGCACAGGCGATCACGCTGGGGGGCAAATGCCGCGCCCTGCTCGACGGCCGGGGCCACGTCAGCGTGGAGGACATCCGCTCCGTGCTCAAACACGCCTTGCGCCATCGCATCCTGCTGAACTTTGAAGGC
Organism: Phycisphaeraceae bacterium; assembly: GCA_020848195.1. GTDB lineage: Bacteria > Planctomycetota > Phycisphaerae > Phycisphaerales > Phycisphaeraceae > JADLAP01. The sequence continues at coordinate 482 of JADLAP010000235.1, read as the reverse complement.
CAGGCCGAGGGCGTCACCCCCGATCGCGTGCTCGATGAAATCGCACAGTCGGTCACCGTGGAGAAAGCGTAGCGGAGGACAGTTTCGTTTCAACAAAACCGCTGAGCATCGTCACGATCCCGCTCCGATGATCTGCGGGCTGCCCGATATCAACCGTCCCGCTGGAAGGAACCAACAACAAGACCAACCGTGTAGCGACAAGCCTGCGGCTTCCGGGATCATGAGTTCTTCAGGCTCAAGACCTACACCATCCAACTGGCTATTTGCTGCGTTCTACCTGCTTCTTTGTGTTCTTCATGGTCAGTCCCCGTCTTGCCTGGCTGACGTGCGACCAGCCGTGCCCCCCCGGACCTCTGGGCAGGCCCCCGGGACCGGGGGCCCCCGGTCCCCCGGCCCCCCGGGCCCCCGGGCCCCCGGTCGCTCTGCCTGTCCCAAACGACATCAACTCCGCATCGGCTATACTGCTCGCCGTATGAGCAAAC
>JADLAP010000234.1 GCA_020848195.1 Phycisphaeraceae bacterium | reverse complement strand
GGCTCAACGAGGTCGAGCAGTTCGAGGTTCAGGACGCGGAGCTGCACGACATCATCTTCCCGGCGATCGAGTTGGAATGGTGGAAGATGTAAGAGCGCGACAAGTCGCGGCGCTACGTGATCGCATGTGATGCGATGCGGGTTGTCGCGTTCGTGACGTCTGTAACGATTGTGACGGCATTTCCTGACCTCACCTGACCGCCGGCCTGCCGCCGCGCGTGGCGTGGCCTCCCCGGATATCCGATAGCGCCTACAGGCACTGGGCCTAGGGAGTCCGTCCATGCGCGCTGATCCCGCCGCTTATGGTCCGCACCGCCGACGTGGCATCGCTCTGCTGCTGGTCCTGCTGAGCATCGCCTTGACGGTCATTCTCAGCGTGACCTTCCTCGTCGGACAAAGCACGTCGGCGGGCATTTCCGTCAACGTCACCCGCCACGCCCGCGCCCGCGTGATCGCCGAGTCCGCCATGGCGTCGATCGTCGCCCAGATTCAGGCGAACAACGACTGGCGGGACACGCACGTGAACGGCGTGTGGCTCACCAATCAATCCCTCAACGGCGGAACCTACTCCGTCACCGTCGAGGACGGCGAAGACACCAACGGCGACGGCACAGTCGATGGCGACGGCGATCTGGCGGACGACAACAACGACAAAGTCACCGTGACGATCACCTCGCGCTTCGAGGGGGCCAGCCATGTGCTGAAGGTGGTGGTGACGCCGGGGCAGACCGCGCTGGGGCCGATCAATCTGCTGATGGTCGTGGATCACACCGGCAGCTTGACCGCGGCGGAGGACACGCGCAAAGACCTGATCGAAAGCTGGGGCTGGACGGTGGGCCTGATTGCCGCCTCCGCCACGCAGGATGAATTCAATGCCGCGATCAGCGGCATCCATGTCGTCTACGTGCCCGACGACGGCGGGTCCAACATCATCGGCTCCCGTCTGGCTTCGGCGAGCGTCGGCGTCGTCTACGAAGACGGCGACATGAACGATGAATTTCACCTGTCCAGCGAGCAGGCGTCGTACACCGGCGCCACCATCCGCATCGTGGACACGACGCACTACATCACCCGGCCTCCGTTCGTCATCGGCGACCTGGTGATCGCCAGCAGTTCCGCCCGCATGGAATGTCCCTCCGGCTCCGTTTCCTCGGCGCTGAGGCCGCTGGCGTGGTTCCCCAACACCACCAGCCGCGTGGTCGCCCCCGTTGAGGCCGGCAGCACGCTTTCCGACGGCAGCAGCGCACCCGGCAGACGATGCGTTTCCCCGTTCGCCGGCTTCATGGCGGACAACCTCACCGAGGACGGACAACTGCTGCTCAAACGCATGCTCGAATGGGGCGCGCAGACCACCACCGCCCACGACACCGTCATCCCCATCTCCAACTGGATCACCGGCACCACCGTCAACCTCGCCAGTGGCGAGGACCGTCTGCTCGTAACCAACATCAGTTGCGAAACGCTGGCGTCCATCAGTTCCGTGACCTACGGCTACCAGCCGATGACGCTGGCGATCTCCTCCTTCGAGTCCACCGGCGTGGGCAATCGCAACAACCTGTACTACATGCGCGAGGCCCACCTTCAGGCCGCCACCGACAACCGCATCCGCGTCACATGGACCAGCGGCGGCCGCGACGACGAAACCGTCGCCAGCCGGCTGTACAAGCACGTCAGCCAGTCCACGCCGCTTCGCGTCACCGACGCGACAACCAACGCCAGCGCTTCGCCTATCAGTTCCAACGCCATGACCGTCTCCAACGGCGACTACGTCTTTTCCGGCGCCAGCAACGGCCAGCCGCTCTACTACGACTGGGTTTCACCCCTGGTCGAAGGCACCGACAACCGCGGCTCCACCAGCGGCCACACCACCGCCGACTTCGCCGTCACCGGCAACCCCGGAACCGTCACCGCCACCGCAGACGCCATCCAGAGCGGCTCGACCGTTCCCAATCGCCAGACGCTGGTTTCCGCCGTCATCCAGCCCCGCGCCAACTCCGCCGGCAACGGCGTCATCGCCCAGCTCCTGGCCCTCTACGAGTTCAGCCAGCAGCAGCCCTCCGTCGATCTCATCGGACGCTGGACCTTCGATGATCCCGGCAAGGGCGGCGCGATGATCATCCAGGACACCATCGCGCTCAATGACTCGGCCTACCTTGACGGCTACAACGGCCAGACCGGAGCCTACTCCGGAACCAACATCAACAAAGACATTATTCTCGTCACCAACACCGGCAGCAGCAGCGGCATCAGCCTCTCCGGCACCGCGAAAATCTGGGGCACGACCTACAACCAACCCGGCTCCAATCCCACCACCGTCGTCAACCTCGGCAGCACCGCCGTCATCACCGGCAGCCGCTACGAGCAGTCCACCTCGTTCACCTTCCCCACCCTCTCGGCTCCCACGGGCATGCCCTCCAACCAGGGCAACATCACCTGGAACTCCAGCCGGACCATCAGCACTGATCAGCGATTCGACGACCTGACCATCTCCGGCTCCAGCACGGTCATCACCATCAGCGGCAACGTCCGCATCCAGGTCGGCGACGACTTCACCATGTCCGGCGGACGCATCTATGTGACCTCCGGAAGCCATCTGACGCTCTATGTCGCCGACGACGCGACGTTCTCCGGCACATCCACCGTGGTCAACACCGTCTCCAACAGCTCCAGCGCCGCCGTGGACACCACCGCCGCGGGCAAAGTGGACCTCATCTTCTACGGCGACAATAGCGACGTGACGATGAGCAACTCCGCGACCATCTGCGGCTCGGTGTACGTCAAACGCGACCTGACCCTCAGCAACTCCGCCGTGATCTACGGGGCCGTCTACGTCGGTGACGACCTGATCCTCAGCAACACCTCCGCCATCCACGTCGACCTCAACCTACCCGGCTACGCCATCCTGCCCGTCGCTGACGCCACCGGCAACAACAACGCACTCGCCCACGGCGGCGTCAGCTTCGCCCAGTCCGGCGCCATCGCCTCCACCAGCAACGCCTTCCAGTTCGACGGCTCCAACGACTTCGTCCAGATTCCCCACCACGACCTCTACCTCCTCGACCACGCCACCTTCAGCTTCTGGTTCCGCTCCACCAACCTCTCCGGCAATCACGCGCTGATCTCCAAGGATTCCTCCGGCTACGACGCCGGCGGTCACTTCCATGTCTGGACCCAGGGCACAAGCCTCAAGGCACAACTTCAGACCAACGGCTCAAGCCCCTACGGCACGGGCAACGACTTCGTCGTCACCGCCTCCGGCCTGGCGACCAACACGTGGTATCACGTCGCCGTCACTCTCGGCGCCGGCGGACTGCGGCTCTACCTCAACGGCTCGCTGGTCGACACCATCGCCTATCCAGGCGGTCTCGGCGCCAGCTCCGGCGGCATCGGCAACTATCAGGCCCTGATCGTCGGCGCGGGAACCACCACCGCCGGCGACCTGACCCATCTGCCCCTCAATGAGTATTTCGCCGGGAAAATCGACGACCTGCGCATCTACAACGGCGTCCTCGACGCTACCCAGATCAGCCGCATCCACGCCGGCAACGACCCCGGTGACCGCACCGCGCCAGGCTACGTCGTTCAGGACACCAGCGGCAACGGTCAGGAACTGAACCTCTTCATCGACAGCACCGACGCCGTGACGTGGGCGGCCGACGGCGGCCTGACCCTCAACTCCGCCACCGTCATCCGCGCGCCATCCTCACCGGATAAAATCCTCAACGGCGCTACCGCCACCGGTCAGTTCTCCATCGAAGTCATCGCCGTCCCCGCTTCCACCGGCGGTTCCGCCACCCGGATGCTCTGGTACGGCCCAAGCTCCGGATCATCCGATTGCAACATCGACCTCTGGCAGGAAGGCACACGTAACCGCGCCAAAGTGCGGTCCTCTACCACCGCCGACTCGCCGCCCACCGTCACCAGCGACACCGGCCTGGCTGTCGGAACCCAGTACCACCTGTTGCTGACCTACAACGGCGAGGAAGTCCGCATCTACCGCGACGGCGCACAGGTGGCGTCGCTGGCCCAGACCGGCAACCTGCTCAACTGGAACACCGCCTACGGCCTGACGCTGGCCAATCTGCCTCAGGGCGGCTCCGCGTGGCTGGGCACGTTCAAACGCCTGGCTGTCTACGACCGCGCGCTCAACCAGATCCAGATCGACAACGTCGTCCAGGGCCTGCCCCCCGGCGACGGCTCCACCGTCGCCGAAGGCGTCGGCCACCTCAAATGGTGCGAAAATCCCTGATTGTCACAACGCCATGCCGGACTCACAAAGTCCGACTTGGAGACAAGCGATCTACGCGGCGCATCGTCTGAGCCGGACACTGTGTGTCCGGCATTCCCTCCCCTGCAACCTTCAATCTCAGCGATACCGTTGCGGATGCCGCAGGGCATGTTCCTCCAGGCCGTCCATGATGGCGGTGCAGCTCTGACGCCAGCGGTGTTCGGGGACATCCTCGGTAATGCCGAAGATCAGGCCGCTCAGATCGTCGAGTTGGTCGAGCAGATCGAGTGTGATCTGTTTCACCTCGGCGTCGGACTTCAGGTGCTGGGAGGAGGGGAAGTTGATCCAGAGGATTTTGCCGGGCCAGGCCTTGCGGGCTTGGGCAAGGGTCATGTCGGTATCGGGAGCGGGGGTGAAGGCTTCGATGTAGTCCAGTCGGGTCTGGCCGATGAGGTCGGCGATCAGGGCGCACTTGTCGTCGAAGTGGCAGCCGAGGAGTTTGCCGTGCTTGTGGAAGATGTCGGCGGCTTCGTTGTAGTGGGGAAGGTAGTAATCGCGGAAGACATCGCGGCCGATCATGGCGGGGACGACGTTGCCGCCGTAGTTGGTGATCAGGGCCGGCGACTGGGCGACGATGGGATACAGCTTGCGGCGTTGCTCCACGATGATGTCCACGAGCGTGAGGATTTCATCGCGGTTGTCCATCCATTCGATGGCGAACTGTTCCATGCCGATGAGATTGCCGGAGATCAGGCTCTGCAGCGGTTCGAGGCCCAGGCCCGCGCGGAGGATGAAGTCGTCGCCGAGCGCCTGCTGGGCACGCAGGAAGCTGTCATAGGTCGGCTCGTACTGCTCATCTTGAAGCAGAAACCGAAGGACTTTGTAGTCATCCGGACTTTTGAAGAGTCGTTCGTGCTGCCAGGTGGTGAACCCCGCCGGCTCGGAAAGGGAGCTGACGACGCCGACAGGCGTGTCGTACCACGTGCGGGTCATGTGCCGGCCTGCCGCGTCGGTGTAGGTTTCGCCGCGGACCTGGACATTGGGGCTGTGCGCGCGGTACACGGGATGAAGGCGATTGACGATGCACAGGCCGCGGTTGCGCATCTGCCGCTCGGCGACGCACTGGGGGATTTTGCCTTCGTAGATGGTGAAGGGCACGCGATCGCCGAGCCGGCCTTGCAAGGCCAGTTCCACGCGCTGTCGTGGGGTCATGGATGACGTCGCCTGATTCATGTTCTTCTCCCGAGTCCAGGAACAATTCGATCACCGGCTGCGCAGGGGCGTATTCGATCCCAGAGCGGAACCCGTCGGCGCCGGCTCGCTGTCGAAATCAATGATGGCCGACAAACGCGGATTCGGACTGTGATTGGTGTCCGAAGCGTGCAGCGTCAACACCGAAAAGATCAGCACGTCGCCCGGCTCCATCTCCGCGAACACGATGTTTTCCTTCTCGATCCCCGCTTCGTCGATCTGAAAGTCTTCCAGTTGGTGATGTTCGATCAGGCCCCGCCGGTGCGAGCCGGGGATCACCTGCATGCAGCCGTTCTCTTTCGTGGCTTGGTCGATGGCGATCCAGACCGTGACTTGCCGTGTGTTCATCGTGGCCCAGTAGGCGTAGTCCTGATGCCAGGGCTTGCGCCGGCCTCCGCGAGCGGGCTTGCACATCAGCTTGCTGGAGTGGTAGTAGATGTTCGGCCCGATCAGATCCTCCACCGCGTCCAGCAGCTTGTCCTGTGAAAGCATGTCGCGGAAGACCGGCTCGGACTTGAAGACCTCCTGAATTTTCCGCAGCCGCAGGGTCTTGCCCGTCGGATCGCCGGCGAGTTTCTCCACGTCGTAATGCGCGGGGCCGTCGCGGAAACTGCCTCCCACCTCCTCCGCCCGCTTCGATGCGCGGTCGCGCAACTGCTTAAGCGCGTCGACCTCCCGCGGCGTCAGCAAACCCTTGAGCACGATGTAGCCGTTCTCGTTGAAGAACCACAACTGGTCGGCGGTCAGCGTTTTTCCCTCAAGCGACACGTCGGTAAAAGCCACGGCGGTAGTCACGATCCAGACTCCTTCGAGGGTGGCGGGCGGCCCTCGTCCGCGTGATCGACACAAGGAAGATTAGATGATTTTCCAACGTATAACTACTGTAAATATTGGTCAATATGGTATACTTTTCGACACTCATGACGACCCAGACGCCCACCGGACTGCCCGATCATCTGACGGAAGACCAGCGACGCCGGCTGCGCTGGATCATGTTCGAGACACGGATCGAAGTCACCACCGCGATCTGGTGGCAGGTTCGCCGCGGCTGGTCGATGAAGCCGCGCCGGCAGACGGACGACTTTCTGTTCATTCCCATGACCCATGGGCTGGATGCGCAAGTGCAGGAGCGAAGTCAACGCATTGCGCCCGGCCAGTGCCTGCTGGCCCGCACCGGCGAGTCGCACAGCGCGAAGATGATCCCCGCGTGCGAACAGATGCAGGTCGTCAGCCTGCACGCGAACATCCTGCCTCAGTGGGGCGGCAGGCTGGATCAACTGATCGACGATCCGTTTCCCTCGTTGCCCGACCTGACCGCCAGCGAAAACCGGTTAGCAAGGCTGGTGCACCTGATGCACGTCGAGCCGGACACGGGCAAAAAGCTCGGCGAATCACTCATCCGCGACTGGCTGATCTTCTGGACCCTGGAACGGAGCGATTCCGCCGGCAACGCCCGGACTCGCGTCGATCCCCGCGTCGTCCAGGCCGCGGCAATCATGCACGACCGCTTCCAGCAGCCGCTGACGGTGGAGCAACTGGCCGACGAAGTCCGGCTGCGACCCGTGCAGTTCCGTAAGCTGTTCCGTCAGGCATATGGCCAGAGTCCCAAGGCGTATCTCGCTCAGTACCGTCTGCGCCAGGCGGCCAGTCAGCTACGCATCAGCGCCGCCAGCGTGAAGGAAATCGCCTACGCGACGGGCTTCGCCGACGAACACTACTTTCATCTGGCCTTTCGCCGTCACTTCCGCTGCACCCCCGGCGAACATCGCCGCCACAGCCGGGAAATGGTGTAGAGACTTTGCCATGTTACGTTCCCCCAAGAAAAGGTGTCGGACCCGAATGCCATGTGTGAACGCTCAATAGAAGTGTCCTCTGTCATGCCGTGGCCTGGGGCCGGCGCATATGGAGCAGGAGATGTACGAGGGGAAATGACGAAGGTCCAAATCCGAATGACGAAACGCCGTAAAACCGGTCTTGTCATTCGTCATAAGGGGTATTTACTTGACTCAACCACCCCCTACATCTTGGGGGCGACCAGCGAATCGAACGGAGCAGGCTCGACCCGTACGGCTTGTTGGGCCAGGCGGTAGAAGAGCTTGCCACGCGATGCGGACG
>JADLAP010000233.1 GCA_020848195.1 Phycisphaeraceae bacterium | reverse complement strand
CTAAACGTATGGAATCAAGAGGATTGCGGCGATTGGCGGATGATCCGGGATCATGGGAGATCATGGAGGGGGTTCCGCGACGATGATTGGCTTAAGTTCCGCTGGTGATGGCAATTGTGAGGATGGCAGGGCGGAAAATACGGGCGTCGGCCGGCGCGAGGCGGATTTTCGGGATCATGGGGATCATTTCGGCTCATTCGGCGCGAGGCGAAAACACGGGAAATGCCGGCATATTCAAGAGTTGTGACATGAAGGCTGCGCCGAGGATGGCGCGGTGATGATGTGATGATGAGGCTTGATGTGGCGAAAGAAGTGCGATTCACATGCCATGCTGCACGCGGTGTTGCCGGGACTGGCACGTGGAACTGATGCCGGGCGAGGCGGAGTTGATCGCGGCGCGGCGGTGGCCGGCGGGCGATCCGTTGTCTGATCAGAAGACAGTGATCGTGCAGTGGCGGGGGCGCACGTGGCTGAGCAAGCCGGAGAATCCAGCCTCAAGGCGGCCCGACGTTCGCGCTGGGGTTGGGCGCAAGCGGAAGTCTGGACGGATCGCACGTTGGCGACTCTGGAATATGGAGTGAAAGGAGGCGTGTGGTTTCGGATGATTGACAAGGTCCACGACCGGAGGAACCTGTGGTCAAGCTGGTGCAGATCGGCGGCCAACAAGGGTTCTGGGTGCGTATGCGGCTGCGCAGCATCCTGCGTCGCAGACGCAAAGGCCGGGACCGAGGACGTGGACGCGATCATCAACGTTGGCTCAATGCCTTCTTTGCCCAGATGGGGCTGTTCTCGCTGGAACAGGCTCATCGACAGGCCTGCCAATTCATGAAGATGGCCCACTGGCTGGAAAGCCGGATGCGGGAGATCCGCCCGGCCGGTTTGGCGGGAGGGGAAGCCGGATCAACCGGCCTTTCCTGCCCCGATACACAGAATCTTTCATTTCTTTCGTAGCCGCGACGTCTTCGTCGCGGTCTGAATGTGTCAGCGCATCACCCATTCCGCGCCGAGGGGGATGACGGCCTGCTGCTGAGGGCGATCCATGACGCCGGGGAATTCGTAGCCGATCATGAGCGTTTTGCGGAGGACGAATTCCTGGCCGGCTTTGAGCTGGGTGAGGGTGATCTGGTGATCGCCGTCGGTGAGGGTGGCGACCCAGGCGTCGCCGGCGTCCTTGACGACGGCGGGGTCGGTGGCGTTGGGCTGCGTGGCGATGTGGTTCAGGCCGTCGAAGGACAGATCGACGCGGGCGACCTTGACGCGGGCTTCGCCGGGTACGTCGCGGAGTTCGGTCTCCATGGAATAGGGGCCGTCGAAGAGCGTTTTTTTCGTTTTGGTGTTGACGATTTTCAGGCTGCGGCCGAAGAACACGCGGCTGGTTTCACCGCTGAGGCCGGAGACGAAAATGCGGATGCGCTCGACGCGGGTGGTGAACTGAGGCCAGATGGCGACGCTTTCCTTGGCGAAGTCAGGCCCCTGGAGCAGCTTGCCCACGACGTCGATCGGGCTTTGCAGCAGGGGATTGGAAAGTTGTTCCTTGACGAGATCGAACGCGGAGGCGGGGACGTTGCGTCCGGTGGAGAAAATCTGTCCGCTTTCGGTGGCGAGGGTGAAGTCGGGGATGAACTGCCGATCCTCGCCGGTGTTGTTGGTGACTTTGTAGGGCAGGAACCAGTACCAGTTGAGCGTGCCGTCGATCTCGCGGACGGCGATCGCCTGAGGCTTGGAGTAGGTGAAGTCGAACTGGTACGTTTTGGCGACGATGGCCGGTTCGGGAGCGGCCAAGGCGCAAGGGGCGTTCCATGTTCCCAGCATGAAGCCGAGGAGCAGGGCGACCGTGACAGCCGAGCGTGGATGGCGCATGTCAATCTCGCGGCGAGGACAACACGACGGGTCGGGGGTATTGTAGGGGCGGCGGAGCGGACGTTCAAAGCGGCCTGCGGTCGCCCCGGCGTACTCCAGGCATGGAACGTGGCGATGGTGGACGGCGACATCAGGGACCAGGACAACGACGAATCGCTGGATTGCCGGCGGGTGGAAGGCGTCGCGCATCGTCAGGCGGTGGCCCTGCTGCTTGGCGGCGATCACCAGGCTCACGACGCCGCGGTGGAGCACTTTCTCCAGTTCGCTCAGCAGCAGCGGATGAATCTCGACCACTGTTGGGCGGCGATGCGGGGCGATCAGCCGCACATGACCGCGTTGCTCGTGCCTTCGGCCGGTCGCACGGCGGTGCTGTTTCTGTCCTGCGTCCGACGGCGCAGGGACATGCCCATGGCGGTCCGACTGATTCGCGCCGTCTGTGCCAGTCTGGATCCGCAGCGCATTCGTCTGGTGCAGGTGCTGCTGGACCTGGGACAGAAGCTGGAGGCCGACGCGCTGGAGGAAGCCGGTTTCCATTCGCTGGCGGAACTGGTGTACATGGAGCGTCCGATCCGCGGCGAAAACCGGGTGCTGCAACGGGATTCGAAGATCGAAGTGTCGCACTGGTCGGAAGATAACCGGGCATTGTTCGCGCGGGCGATCATCGCCAGCTATGAACAGACGCAGGACTGTCCCGCCCTGCTGGGCGTGCGGCATATCGACGACGTGATGGACGGCCACCGCGCTACCGGGGTATTCCATCCGGCGCTCTGGCATGTGCTGCATGTGGGGCCGGAGCCGGTGGGCGTCATGCTGTTGAGCCATCTGCCGTCGCGGCGTGCGATCGAGCTGGTGTATCTGGGGCTGAGCGTGCCTTGGCGCGGACAGGGACTGGGCCGGCGTCTGGTGCAGCACGCGATGTCGCTGGCGGGCGCGTATCAGGCGGATCGGATGCTGCTGGCGGTGGACCGCGCCAACGCGCCGGCGCTGGCGCTGTATCGCGGGCTGCAATTCGTTTCCTCCGACCACAAACTCGCGATGATCTTCGCGTTACCGTGAAAAACACGAGGAAATCCACCGTTTTATCCACCAGTTGTTCGAGCGTCCGCAAAGGCGTGGATAAAAAAAGTGCAGCGCCACAACTGCTTGCTTGCGCGAGTCATGAAAGGATCATGAGGATTGCGTAAGCAATATGCCGGTTGAAGTCGCACCGGGTTATGAGTTATCTTTCGCACCATCGGCAACGGAATGCCGTCTCGGCGGATCCAGGACGTCTCTGTCAGGGGGTTCGCGTTGTTGGACGGGCACGTCCGGCTCTCTTGCCGATCCGGAGGGATCCTTTCACAGGTCGTGGTGTGGGGTGGAGGTTCGATCCAGCCTTACCTGCTGTCACGAACCGCTTGCGCGGCTCGCTGCTATAGGACTGTACCGACTGTGAAATCAACTCTCGCGCACGATGGGGTGTGTGACCGAATCGCTCGTCGGCTTGAGGATTCCGTTGGAAACTGGCGCTACCGCATGTGGTTCGACCGATCCACGCGGATGCGCTACCACAACGGCGACCACAAGCTTCAGTTGGATGTGCCCAATCGTTTCGTGGCGGACTGGATCGGCCGGCACTTCCGCGAGGATATCCGCCGCGCCGCCGCGTCCGAACTCGGCGACGACATCGACCTGCGACTGGAAGTCTGCCCCGAATCCTTCACGCAGGACAACGTGGCCGGACGTCACGGGATCAGCGATGCGAATCCCGCGGATGCCTCGGTGACCAACAGTTCCGACACGGTCTCATCTTCCACCGATTCAACCGCCGTTGGCGCCTCCCTCACGGCCGGCACGTCCGGTCTGACGGAGGCCGCCACGGCCGCGGCGCGCGGCGAACCAGGGAGGGTTCGCCGCACCGTCGCGTCCCGCAACGCCGGCCTGAACCTCCGCCACCGCCTCGACCAGTTCGTCGTCGGTCCCTCCAATGAACTGGCCTACGCCGCCGCCAGCGCCCTCGTTGGCGATCAGGGCAACGCCCACAATCCCCTCTTCATCCACGGCGGCTGCGGACTGGGCAAAACCCATCTGCTCCAGGGCATCTGTCACGCCATGCTCCAGCAGAATCCAGCCGCCCGCGTGGTCTACGTCACCGGTGAGCATTTCACCAATCAATTTCTCACCGCCGTGCGATCCAACAAGATCGACCCTTTCCGCAAGCAGATGCGACAGCTCGATCTGCTGGCGATCGACGATGTCCACTTCATCGCCGACAAGCAGGCGACGCAGCAGGAGTTTCTCCACAGCTTCGACGCCATCGAACTCAAAGGCGCCCGCGTGGCGCTGGCCAGTGACAGCCATCCGAAGCTGATCCAGAAATTCAGCGCCGCGCTCGTCAGCCGTTGCGTGCGCGGCATGGTGGTGGAAATCCGTCTGCCGGACCTGCCCACGCGACTGCGCATCATCGATGCCCTGGCCCAGCGGCGCGGGTTGACCATCAATCCCGCCGGCGTGCAACTCCTGGCTGCCCGCTGCGTCGGCTCGGTCCGCGAGATCGAGGGCACGCTCGCTCGTCTGCACGCCCTGATCCATCTCCGCAAACAGGCCAACGGCCACGGCGAAGACCTCGGCCCCATCGGCCCGTCCATCGTCAGCCAGCTCTACGCCAGCGAGTCCGAAGCCAGGCCCAAACGCGTCATCCGGTTCGATCACATTCTCGAAGTCGTCTGCCGCGAACTGGGCATCCCCACGGTCAAAGTCCTCGGCAACGGCCGGCACCGCGATGTCGTCCTCGCCCGCGCCGTGGTGATCTACCTCGCCAGACAACTGACCAGCATGAGCTGCCCGGAAATCGGCGCTGCGATGAAGCGGCCAAGCCATTCCACCATCGTCACTGCCGCCAACCGCATGGCGGCCCAGATCCGCGACAACCAATCCATCACCCTCCCCGGCACCACGCAGCCGGCCAGCCTCCCGGAGGTCGTCGAACGTCTCAAACAGGCCGTCTTGCGCGCATAAATGGTGTCGGTCGCGCCAAAGCCCGCCGATGCGATGTACCCATCGCTTCGGCGGGGCATGCCCGCCTACAATGTCGCCCTATGACGACGCCCAACATCCTGATCCAACTCGACACGGACTCGCATCCCAGCGTGTTTGATCGCGTGGTGGCGGTGGACGCCGGCGTGGACCATCTGTTCGCCTATGGCCAGGTGACGCCGCGAAATGTGCAAGGCCTGGTCCACGGCGCGATCTTCACCCGCAGTCCCGACGACCTCAAGCACACCGCCATCTTCATCGGCGGCTCCAGCGTCGAGAAAGGCGAGGAACTGCTCAAAGCCGTCACGGAAACCTTCTTCGGCCCGCTACGGGTCTCCGTGCTGCTGGACGCCAACGGGGCGAACACCACGGCCGCGGCTGCGGTCCTCGCGGCCGGCCGGCATGTCGATCTGAGCCAAGCCACCGCTCTGGTCCTGGGCAACGGCCCCGTCGGCCAGCGTGCCGCACGGATGCTCGCCGGCGAAGGCGCGAAAGTCCGGCTGACCAGCCGCCAGCGCGTTCGGGCTGCTGCATCCGCCGAGGCCATCAATGAAAAACTCGGCCGCAATTGCGTGGAGCCGGCCGAACTCGATGGGCCGGATCACCTGCCCAAACTGCTCGACGGCGTGCAGGTGATCATCAACGCCGCCGCCGCCGGCGTCATGCTGATGAAGCAATCCGACTGGCTGATGGCCAAAGCGCTGAAGGTGGCCGTCGATCTCAACGCCGTGCCCCCGGCGGGCATCGAAGGCATCGGCGTGACGGACAAGGCGAAGGTTCGTGACGGCGTGATCGTCTACGGAGCCATTGGCGTCGGAGGCCGGAAAATGAAAATCCACCGCGCCGCCATCGCCCAGCTCTTCCAATCCAACGACCGCATCCTCGACGCCGATGCCGTGTATGAGCTTGGCAAAGCAATGGGATGAGGTTTAGTCGCAGATGAACGCAGATAAGACCAAATCAACATAACCGATGATAAAACTAAAGCCCGCGGATGTTCCGTACTCGGAGCTTCCGCGGGGGGATTCATCTGCATTACAAGTTTTCATCATCGTGAAGTATTTCAGTTTCTTCCGGTTCTTGCGTAGGTAGACGCAACATCCGGGGAAAGCATTGACTTGCGAACCATAAGTCCCGCGGTGGCGAAATCGGGCGCTTCGCCGCCAGCCTCCGAACCGCAAGCCCCGGCATTTTCACCTTCTGCCGGCGGCTCGCGGGGCCGTGATGGACTGGCGGGCAAGGTGATTCCACGCGGCCCGGCTTCATGGGATTGGGTGGGCGAGAAGCTTGATTTTTACCGCCGCGAAGCCTGTTTTGATCGATTTTGATCCCGATGATCCCGT
>JADLAP010000378.1 GCA_020848195.1 Phycisphaeraceae bacterium | reverse complement strand
TTCTGCTTGGAATATTAACGGAAACTCAGGTACATCAGCTGCCACAAATTTTATTGGAACAACAGACTCCCAAGATTTTGTATTTAATACAGGGGGTCCAACTCCGGCGTACGAACGCATGAGAATTCTTTCTACGGGTAACGTAGGAATTGGAACAAATGCTCCGATTACATTATTTCATGTGCAGCAAAAGCCGATTCCGGGAGCTGAAGTAATTGCAGCTTTCTCCGTTTTAGATGCCCCTGCTGCTACTAATTTAATTGCTTTTACAAATAACTCTGCCGTCAACAATGTGTTTGAACCGGCATTGTCAACTAGCAATTACAGTTCCTCGGGTCCTGCATTTTCTCTCAACACAAAAATTTTAAATACGTTTGATGCCGGAAGTGAACCCATTATTAAATTCAGGATTAATACTTCTATCGGTTCTGTTTTAAACCGACCCTTATTCGCTCTTTCTAATGGCGACACATTGAAACTTACTGTTGATAATGAGGGCAACGTAGGAATAGGCGAAAGTATAAAAAACGATAACAACCATGCTGTGGTGGTTTATTTAAAAGCTACCGGCGCAATTTCAAAAGGTTCAATAGTAATTGTTGATCCGAACAATGACAATGCTGTTGTTACAACAAATTTATCCGGACATACTTCAGTAGTTGGCGTTGCTCTTGATAACGTAAATCCGGGTGCAATTGTACGTGTTGCAGTTTCAGGTGTTGCCGAAGTAAGAATTGGTCCGGCCGGATGTGTAAGAGGTCAACATGCCATTACAAGTACTTCTTTTGGCTTAGCATCAAGCACACCTTCGCCCGGAAACGGAACATCAATTGGTGTTTTTCTTGAGTCAAATTCTGGTATTGGTACGGCAAAAGTATTACTTAAGTAGTATTCGAAAGTGTAAAATAATTCCATGTGCAGAAAGTCAATAATAAAAACTGTTGTGTTTTTTTTGTGTGTTGCGACCAACTACAATGTTGCACAGATTGATCTTTCTCTTACACTCTTGAGT
>JADLAP010000232.1 GCA_020848195.1 Phycisphaeraceae bacterium | reverse complement strand
TGTCGCGCATGCGGGAGAAGATCAGCCTGGATAGGGAGCGGGTGAAGCTCAACCAGGGGATGGCGGAGCTGGGCGACTTGCACCGGACCGAAACCGAACTGGTTTCCTTTGCGAAGACGCTGGCGGACATTTCCGACGATGCGATGCTGGGGCAGCTCGGGTCGTTCGACAACGCGAAGGAAGCGGTCGACGCGGAATCGCTGTTGAAGTGAGGGTGGCAAACGGCCGGATCCGAAGTGTCGGGTGACGGAGCGGGGGAAGTCACCTCGGATGTCACGGATAGCAAGGATGACGTTTTTTCGGCGCGAGCAAGGGGAGACCATGATGAAGGCGACACGGTGGTTGGGGATGGCGGCGGGGGTCCTTCTGGGCCTGGGCGTGATGGCGGCGAGGGCGGCTGACACGTCGCTGGCGGATGATGCCGAGCTGGTCGAGGCACGCACGGCGGTGCCGCGCCTCAAGGCAGCGGCCGCGTTTGAGCCGCAGAACAACACGCTCAAGCTCGAGTTGAGCGAGTATGCGGGCTACGCGGGGCTGATTGTGGCCAATGGGGGGCTGGCGGCCAGCGACGAGTCGTATTTCTTCAAGAACCACGGCTTCCGGGTGGAGATCACCATCAGCGAGGAAGACAGTTGGTCGAGCCTGAACAGCGGGCGGATCGGTGCCTCGGCCACGACGGCGGATGTGCTGCCGTTGTACGGTGCGCAGTTGCAGGCGGTGGTGCCGGCGCTGATCGGGTTCTCGCGCGGGGCGGATGGCATCGTCGTCAAATCGTCCATCCAGAAGATCAATGACTTGCGGGGCAAGACCCTGGCAATCGCACAGTTCAACGAATCGGACTTCTTCCTGCGTTACCTGGCGCAGCAGGCGGGGCTGGAGGTGAACCTGCGGCAGGATCTGGCGACGCCGGCGGATGCGACGAAGCTCAACGTGGTGGCGTGCGCGGATTCTTTCGGGGCGGGCGACCTGTTCCTGCGCGACCTGACACGGGGCGGCGGGCGGATCGACGGCTGCGTCACGTGGGATCCCAAGACGACGGAGGTGGTGGAAGGCAGCGGGGGCAAGGCGCGGCTGCTGACGTCCAACCGGAATCTGCTGATCGTCGCGGACGTCTTGCTGGTGAACAAGGGGTTCGCCGAGCAGCACGCCGAGATGGTCAAGGGCCTGGTGGACGGGATGCTTGAGGGCAACCGGCAGGTGCGGGAAACCCCGGACCGCCATTTGGCCGTCATTGCCAAGGCGTTCGGCTGGGATTCCGCCGAAACGCGCGGGGAACTGCAGAAGGTGCATCTGGCCAACTTGCCGGAGAACCTGGCATTCTTTTCGGGGTCCATCGATTCCGCCGGCAGCTATGGCTATATCTACGAGTCTGCGACGGCGGCCTATGGCTCGCAGTTTGTGAAGGGCACGTTCAACGGCGACAAGTTCATCAGCCTCGGCGCGTTGCAGGCGGCGGAGATGGGGGGGCGTTACAAGGCGCAGAAGGCGGACATCCGCCCGATTCGTTCCAACGAGGCCGTGGCGGTGGAGCAGCCGCTCCTGTCGCGCGATGTTCGGTTTCTCTTCCAGCCCAACTCCAGCAAGCTGAACATGGAGGATACGAAGAATACGGAGGACCTCGCGTTCATCTCCAAGATGCTCACGGTCAGCCCGGGGTCCACGCTTCTGCTGCGCGGCCATGTGGACGACGCCATGATTCCGGTGTTCCAGAAGCAGGGCGGTCCGGAGTTTGTGCAGAAGATGGCGATGAAGGCCGTGCAACTCAGCAAGGACCGTTGCGAGGAAGTGAAGGGCAAGCTGGTGCAGCAATTCGGCGTGGATGAAGCGCGGGTCGATTACGTGGGCTGCGGCTGGCGCGAGCCCATGGGCAAGGACATCGACCAGAACCGCCGGGTTGAAGTGCAGTGGTTCATGGTCGAGTGAGCCGTTCGCATGGTTAACCGCAATGGCTAACCATGCGGACGACTGCCGGGTTCGAGGCGGCCTTCGTGGAGGTGGACTTCGGTCATCTGGATGTTCAGTTCCGACTCGTAGCGCCGGACGAGGCGCAGCTCGGGGACGGTCATCAGGGAGATGGCGCATCCGGCGGCGCCGGCGCGGGCGGTGCGGCCGACGCGGTGCAGGTACGCTTTGCTCTCCGTGTGGACGTCGAGGTTGACGATGTGCGTCACGCCCGGGATGTCCAGGCCGCGGGCGGCGACGTCGGAGGCGATGAGCACGCGGATGCGGCCGCTGCGGATGCCGTCCATGGCCGCCTTGCGTTCGCTCTTATCGAAGGCGCCGTGCAAGTCCGCCACGGGCACGCCATGGTGCGCCAGCTTTGCGGCGACGATTTCGGCGCCCATGTCGCGGTGCACAAAGACGATGGCCCGCGCGGGATTCACGGCGTGCAGGAGTTTTCGCAAGGCATCCGGTTTGTCGCGCGCTTCGCAGACCAGGTAGAAGTGGGTAATGTCGGGGTTCACCTGGCCGCCACCGGTCCGGAGCATGACGATGCCGGGGGCGAGGCTTTCCAATTCGCGGGCGCTGGCGGGCTCTTCCGTGGCCGATGCCAGCACAAGCTGGCGTTCCCGGGGGAGCGCTTTGATGATCGTGCGTATGGAATCCAAGCTGTCGCCGCCCAGGAGCCGGTCGGCTTCGTCGATCACCAAGGCGCGCACCGCTGGCGTCTTCAGCTTGCCCATGGCGATCAGCTCGCGGATTCGGCCCGGCGAGCCGACGACGACGTGCGGCTTCTTCTTCAGCTTGTCGAT
>JADLAP010000377.1 GCA_020848195.1 Phycisphaeraceae bacterium | reverse complement strand
CTGGAAAAAGATATCCCTCAACTGGGTTTCAGTATCCCAGCCCCTCCCCTGCCCCGGCTGTGGACCAGGTGCGCCCATCTGCACGGCCAAACCGTAAATTACTCGCAGCTGGGTACCGCGCTGGGATTGTCCCACACCACCATCCGGGGGTACATCGAGCTCTTCTCTCAAACATTCGTTGTACGCCTGCTCATGCCTTTTCACGAGAATATAAAAAAGCGCCTGGTAAAAGCCCCCAAAGTCTACATACGTGATACGGGCATACTGCACGCCTTGCTTAACATCGAATCCGCCAACGACCTCCTCTCCCATCCCGTGTACGGGTTCTCCTGGGAAGAAATGGTGATCGAAAATATTCTCTCCACCCTCAAAGGATGGGAGGCCGGATTCTACCGTACCGCCACAGGCAATGAAATAGACCTGGTAATGACCAAGGGCAGAAAGAAGATAGCGGTTGAATGCAAAGCATCCTCTGCACCAAGCGTTTCAAGAGGGTTCTGGACCGCACTCGATGACATTAAACCCGATGAAACCTGGATCATTGCTCCTGTCAATGAACCTTACCCATTGAAAAAAAATGTAACCGTTGCTCCTTTAGACTACTTTTTGCGGCATTGCGGCAAAAAGAAATCAGACAAAGCTTAACTTTGGGTGACGGAAAAGCGTTTATAATCCATTTTTTTAACTATGGCGAATTCGCCATAATAGATCCTGTATCGTAGGAGAAATAGAAATATGATATGCAAGAATTGCACATCCCTCTTGAAACTTTAGTGAAACCCAACTGATCCACTCATACCCGGTTGTTCTTGGGACTTGGGCCTTCCTCTGAACTGCTCCCGGCAACTCCTAAGCCACCTTTCTCAGCCTGTTCTTCTGAGAAGGAGATATTTTGGCAATATCAATAGCGCGTTTGGCTTTTTTTCGTACAAGATCAATATCATATTTCACCTGAAGATTCATCCATATCTCCGCATCAATTCCAAGCGCACCCTCAAGAAGCACAGCGATCATAGGCGTAATATTGCGATGGCCATGAAGCAGTAAACTGATCTCCGACTTACTCAATGCCATCTTATCTGCAAGGTCCTGCTGACTCATATCCCTGGCCTCCAACTCATCCAGAATTACCTCTCCTGGATGAAAAATATCACCGGGGATCAGTTCCTTTGACGATCTGTTCTTTTTATTCATAGTGTTTGGATATTTCGTTTATCAATAAAATCACTATTTTGTCTTTGGACCTTTGTTCGAATATCAACCGATATTGATCATTTAAGCGCACCGAACATTCTCCCTTTCTATCTCCCTTCAGAAATTCAAAATTTAAACTCCTGAATTGCCTCAACTGCGTGATATTTGTAATACTTATCAATATATCTACCTTCTTTTTAAACTGTTTAACGATCTCCTTGCCAAACGCCTTTTTACCCTTTATTTCATCAAGAGGAGTGACATACAAATACTCCAACTCCTGTGTTTTAAATTCAACCTCCATGGTCTTATACAACAAAGATAGTAAAAAGTTTACAAAAGTATAAACTATTTTTGGAATGTTTTTTACTGATTGAGATGGAGTGGCCCATTAATAAAACAATACGCTGAAAAATGAAAGCTATGTAAGGCCTACCCTCCCCGGCTATCCCATATCGGGAGCCTACTTGACTGTTCTCGCCTACTGCCCTTTTGCCTTTCCCTTCCTTCCCTGCCTTGCCGGCAGGCAGGTGCCTTTCTACTCCTCCCTTAGCCTCCATCCTTAACCTTAACCTTAACCTTAACCTTAACCTTAACCTTAACCTTAACCTTAACCTTAACCTTAACCTTAACCTTAACCTTAACCTTAACCTTAACCTTAACCTTAACCTTAACCTTAACCTT
>JADLAP010000376.1 GCA_020848195.1 Phycisphaeraceae bacterium | reverse complement strand
TATCTGTCACAGTACTTCAGTTGTACGATCGTCGACAACAGGGGCGGAACGGCAGGATGTCTGGATAGCGCCGCTTACAGCAGCATTGTGTTCGGCAACACTGATGACGAGGGAAACACAAGCAACTGGAGCTTCGTCCGTGAGCCGGAACGCATGTTCTATTGCTGCACGGTTCCCCTTCCGTCCGACGGCACAAACATTGCGACCAATCCGCAGTTTGTCGGCGGGGCGCACGGCTATCGGTTGAAGTACAGCTCGCCGTGCGTAGACGCGGGGCAGAATGGCGGTTGGATGCTTGATGGAACCGACCTTGACGGGCAAGCACGGATTTTTAATGCCAAGACAGACATCGGCGCGTACGAATTCACAATGAACACGCGCGTCCGCTGTCTGTTGCAGGGCGGCTACCGACAAGCTCCAGGCCTGAGGGGTGTGCAATCAACCGCAGGGGGATCTACCGGGCAGGACTCCCCCTATGCAGCCGACAGGAGGCGGGCCGAGGTGGATCCGTCGAACACGACCGACTGGGTACTGCTCGAATTGCTCGAAACGAATCACATGTCGGTCATTGCAACCAAGAGTGCCCTTGTCCATACGGACGGCGTGGTCGTTAATACAGGTAACGGCGACGATGTCCGACTCGAATGCCGTCCCGGCTTCTACTATCTTGTCACCAAGCACCGCAATCACCTGGCATCCATGACGCCTGAACCTCTGGCATACACCAACGAGATCGTTACCTACGACTTCACGACAGGTCCCGAGAAATACCATGGCGGCACGAATGCCTGCGTGGAACTGGAGCCCGGCGTGTGGGGCCTGATCGCGGGGGATGCGGATGGCGACGGGAAGATCACCGACGTGGATCGCGAGATCGTGAAGCGGCAGATGGGGAAGACCGGCTACCTCTCCGGCGACATTAACCTGGATGGCGTTGTTTCGGGCGAGGATGCGCCGTGAGGGGCTCTCTCTGCCTGCCGTAGCCTGGGCCGCTGCAGGAAGCGATCTTGATGGCCTTGCGCGAGGAAAAGGACTAGCATACGCGCCGCCTGAGGAAACAGGATCTTCGTGCAAGATGGCGACGTGGGGGGGCGTAAGAACACACGCCCCGTGAATGCTGGTTGCCTGAGCCGTAGTCTGC
>JADLAP010000231.1 GCA_020848195.1 Phycisphaeraceae bacterium | reverse complement strand
GACGGATAGGAATTTTGATTCCAGGCGGGCCGGGGTCGGGGGCCTGGGGGGTGAAAGGTTTGCGTTTACCCTTTCCCGCTACGCGTCAGGCGAAAGCAGGATTCGCTTGAGCATCGTTTCGCCGAGCTTCCATGCCTGATCCCATTCCGCCACGGGAGCTTCAAAGATGACCATGTGCAGGCAGCCGGTCTTGTCGTTGGCGATCAGCAGGTTGTAGACACGTACATCTTTCGCGCCCTCTTTGTGGTCAATGTAGACATATCTGACCGCGTCGAACATGCCCTGTTTAGAGACATTTTTGCTTTCAAGTTTGAGTTGGTTCTCAGCCATATCAAGCATCGCAAGAGCGCATTGTGACGGAGGAATTTTTCCCTGCGACTTGTTACGGACTTCTTTCATCCAGCGATAAGTCAGGCCGGTTTCAAACATGCGATGTTCTTCAAGGGACTCTTTGCTGATTATCCATTGAATCACATCCGGATTGCGGCTGACTTTCTTGAGATGCCAGGCATCCGGCATGAGGATCGCACCCTTGATTTCCTCAAATCGCGTCCAATGAAAATCCTTCGGTGGCTCCGGCAATTCCTGCGATTCCTGTGGTTCCTGTGCTCCACACACGCAACACAGCAGGCAGACCAGCAGCAGACCAAAGGCGAGGGTTTTCATGGTTTTGATCCAAGGAAAGCCAAAACAGGCTTCGGATAGTCATCAATGCGTAGCTCGTGATGTGCTTCGGCGTTCAAGGTTGCTTCACCGCGGACATGATCTTTTGGATCATTTCGTCGCTGAGGCCGTCCGAGCCACCGGCGATCATCATACGCGGGGGTAAACTGACTGATAAGAAATTTGATTCCACGCGGGCCGGGGTCGGGGGCTTGGGGGGTGAGGGGGACATTTTGAGGTTTACCCGTCCCCTGAATCGGCATGTGACCCACGCCGTTCACCGTGCAGCCCCTCGGGTGACGCCCGCTGGAACCGAATCTCGTGCCCGGAGACCGTCCCCGGGCCATCCGAAGACAATATGACAGCCGGCTCCGCACCGGTCAAGGTCGAAAGAGATGAGTAGGTCGTGAGTTCGGCTCAGGCGTCCCAGGGCAGGTCGGGCTGGTGGTGTTCGTCGAGGTCCTCACGCCGGGCGTGTTCGAGGTACTCGGGGTCCACCTCGTAGCTCACGCCAGCGTCGGCCTTGGGCGACGAAAGTTGTTTGTCACCGGTGACACGACCAGCGCCGTTTCAGGCCGTCGCTTGCGATCACGTCGCCGAAGCAGTGCCAAGCAGTGCCATTGCGGTGCCAACGGGCGCTCACGTCGCGCTCACATGACGATTTCTTGGCACTGCAAGCGTCACAGTGACGGGGTTGTAATGCGGTTGCATGGGGCAAAGTCGGGTGCAACTCACGCCTACCCAGATTCTTCGTAAGTGACTGTAAATAAGCACGTTGTATCTCACTGGACGGGCTGGGACCCCGTCACGCGATTCAGAGACTTTGAGACGCCCCCGGAAGTTTTGGCCGCCAGGACGGTGTTTTTCGTCACGTGGCCTTCAACCCAAATGCAGAAAGTAGAGCAGTAGAGAGGAGACCGCAGGAGAGGTAAACGTTGGGGTGTCAAAGGTTATGGCGAGTTTTATCGTCATGGGATTGTCTACTTTCTCCTGTCTACTGCTCTCCTGCTCTATTGAAATGCCCCCTTTCGGGGGCTTTTCAATGGAGCCGGGGGGAGTTGAACCCCCGTCCCGTGACAGGCGGCGGGCCGCCTCTACGCGCGTAGTCGGTGGTTTGATCTCAACGTCGTCGCGAACATCGACATCCTCGGCGACGTCCAGCCTCAAGAGGGTTTAGCCCACGCATACTGAGGCGCCATGCGCGGGCGAGTCTGCTGGTTTACGCCCCTGATTCGTCACAGACAAACGAGCCAGGGACGCGGCTGCGAATTAGGCAGCCAGGCGAACCGGCTGGTTAAAGCCGATCCGAGCCACGACAGGGTTGTCATTGGCATTTGTGTTTTGCACGTGGTTTTACGAGGCCTACGTGCACCTCGGCGCGCCACGATCCGTCGGAACTGTCCGGTCGATACCCATCGGCCCCAGTTGTCAAAGAGCAGGTCGGAACACAACAGTATATCGTCGAAAGCAGGTTCGCGTTCGTGTTTCGCTGAGTATTTCAAGGCGAAGGCCGCACCGAAGACGGTGCGGCTGTGAAGGATATTGACCATCGCGGCACGACGGGACAACGCATCACGGCGCCAAGCGGAGGATTCAGATGTCATCGACCATGACGGTGCGAAGTTCTTTCATAGCGAGATCGGCGGCGTAGGCGATGAGGTGGCCGGTGAGGGAATCCTCGATGCGGGTGTGGCTGGCGGAAGTGGGTTCGCCGCGGAGAAGGCTGACGAAATCGTGGACGAGTTGGAGATCGCCGGCTACGTGGCCGGTGGTGGTGGGATGGAGGAGGATGCGTTCTTCCGAGAATGCCGCGCCGGGTTTGAGTTGGGGTTTGCGGAGGGTGATGTGGCCAGCCTCGAAGTCGCCCTGGAGTTCGCCGAGTTCGCCGAGGATATGGAGGGTTCGCGTGGGCCTGGCGGTGGCGGTGAAGAGGTCGTGCGTGGCGGTGACGCCGTCGGCGAAGCGGGCGATGACGGTCTGGTGATCGACCACGTCGTTGTCGCATTTCCAGACGCAGCGGCCATAGGGATTGTTCGGATCCTTGAGTGACAGGATTTTCCGATCCTCGGTGAGTTTGGACGGATCGCCTTGATGTGATTCAAAGGCGTAGTCCAGCCAGAGTCCCATGTCGACATAATGTTTTTTCGCGGAATAGCGGCACGTTTCGACGTGGGGGCAGTCGAGGCATCGATCCGTTGCGCCGGTGGGCGCGTTTTCGGGGCGGAACTGGGTCAGTTCGCCGAAGCTGGCGACGTGGGTGACCTTGTGGCCTGTCTTGAACCAGGCGATCAGGTCGAGGTCGTGGCAACACCTGGCGAGCAGGATGGGATTGCTCGTTTCGGCCTTGTTCCATCGTCCGCGGACGAAGCCGACCGCCATATGGTGGTAGCTGACCCGTTCGGCGGAGCGGATGGCGACGATGCGGCCGATAGCGCCGGAGTCGAGCAGTTCCTTGATGCGCAGGTAGAACGGCACGTAGCGGAGTACGTGGCAGATCATCACAATGCGATGCTGCTGTTGCGCGAGGCCGATGAGTTTGCGCACGTCACTTGCCGACCGGGCGATGGGTTTTTCGAGCAGGATGTGATAGCCCGCCTTGAGCAGCGCGGCAGTGGAGTCGTAGTGCATCGCATCCATGGTGCAATTGATCGCGGCGTCGGCGGCCTTGCCCGATGCGAGCATGTTCTGGTAGCTGGTGAACTGGCGTTGAAGCGGAATCTGATGCCTGGCGCCGAAGGCGGCGCGACGGTCGGCATTCGGTTCCGCCACGGCGACGATGCTCATGCGATCGGGATGTTCCTTCGCATATGCGGCGTAACACAAGCCGCGGCGACCGGCTCCGACCACGGCCACGGCGACGGGCTTGATTTCGTTTTTGTTCGATTGGCCCATGGCGGAGACATCCATTTCTGCCGTGAGATGTTAGTCGGCATGAGGCCCGGCGAGGGAAAATCATCCAGCCTGGCGGAAATCATGGGAATCGCATTTCGTCGATTGGCCCTTGTGTTTCGCAAGCGATGGAGAACGGGATTTCCGGGGCAGGCACATGAGCAGGACGATCGCGGCGTTGTAGAGGATCAGGACGATGATCAGGCCGTGGATCGCGTAATCGTGGGGTTGGATGTCCAGGGCTTTATGGCCGAAAAAGATGTTGCCCCAACGATGGAGCGAGCGTTCAAACGCCATGCTGCCCAGCGTGGAGGTGAGATTCAGGAAAGGGAAATCGACGCGGAAAAGGCGGGGCATATCGGGGATGTTGGCCCAGATGCCGCCGAGGGTCATGGCCAGGGGGAGCCAGCGCCAGCCTTTGCGCGCGAAGAGGCATCCAGCGCCGAAAAGCATCGCGCCGCCCGCCATGCCGACGCCGAAGTGCATTGTGGTCCAAGCCATGGCGGGTTCCTTGCCGGTGTACCGTTATGCAGCCTGATGCTGGTTCAGGATCGGCGACTCTCCCGCGGCGACGGCGGGACCGCGATGCAGATCGACGACCATCTTGCCCGCCAGAAGCTGTTCGCTGAGATCCGCGATGGGCTTGGCGATCAGCACCACTTCCGCGGCGCGCAGCGCCTCGGTCAGATCGTTCCGCAGCAGCAGGCGCAGATGCGGCAGATGCTCTCGGACATAGCGTTCATTGGCTCCGACGAGTTTGTCCGGCGCGAGATCGGGGTCATGAATGCTCAGTGGAACGCCCTTGCCGAGCAGTCGCTCGGCGAGTTCCACCATGGGGCTTTCGCGCAGATCGTCGGTGCCTGCCTTGAAGGACAGGCCGAGCAGCAGCGTGGGGCGGCGACCGAACTGAAGGACATGGTCCAACTGACGGCGAAGATGTTCCTGATTGCTGGCGATGACCGCGCCGACAAGGGGCAGCGCCAGACCGCGTTCGCGGCCTGCGGCGAGGACGGCGCGGGTGTCCTTGGGCAGACAGGATCCGCCGAAGGCGAAGCCGGGCTTGAGGTAGGCCGGCGAGATATTGAGCTTGCGGTCCATGCAGAACGCCGCCATGACTTTGGCCGGGTCCGCGCCGCAGGCCGCGGCGAGCGAGCCGATTTCGTTGGCGAAATCGATCTTGATCGCATGGAAGATGTTGGAGGCGTACTTGACCAGTTCGCTTTCGCGGCTGGTCAGCGCCACGCGGGGCGCGTCGATGCCGGCGTAGAGCAGTTCCATGGTTTGCGCCACCGCCGGCTGGTCCGCGTCATCCGCGCCCCAGACGATCATGGGCGGCTGTTTCCAGTCCTTCAGGGCGCTGCCCTCGCGGAGGAATTCCGGATGATGCGCCACGATGATCGAAGGCGACGCGTCGTGGAGCCTGGGTTGGATGCGATCGCGGATCGCGCCCGGGGGCACGGTGCTGCGGACGAGGACGACCTTGCGCTCGCCGCTGCCGCGCAGCGCCTCGGCCAACTGATCGAGCACGCGATCCATGGCGTCCATGGACACCCGTCCATCGCGGTCGCTCGGCGTGCCGACGGCGATGAGGATCACCTGGGCCTGCCTCGCGGCATGAGCCAGGTCATCGGTGGGATGCAGGCGCGATTGTTCGGAGGCGAACAGTTCCGCCAGCCCCGGCTCGAACACCGGCGGCTGGCCGGCGCGGAGCTGACCGAGCTTGGCGGGATGAATCTCCACGCAGGCGACGTCGAATCCCTGTCGGGCCAGCGCCGCGGCGCTGACCGCGCCGACGTAGCCCATGCCGATCACCGCGAGGCGTATCTTCGGCGAAGCATTCAGGGATGTGGCGTCTTGGGACATCAGGCGGCCTCCATGCGTCGGGACGTCATCCCGACCAAGCCCCGCGGCGTAGGATTCAGGAAGGACAATTGCTCAAGCCATTGCACCAGATCCCGCGCGGCGACGTCCCAGTTGTGATATTGCTCGGCCCACCGGCGGGATTGATGCCGCCAGTGCCGCGACAGTGCCGGCTCGCGCCACAGGCGACCGATGGTCTGAACCCACTGCCCCGCGCGACGGCAGATCAGCGCCGGCGGCAGCGAAGCATCCCACTGCAAACCCGCGACAGCCAGCGGTGAAGCGACGATGGGCAATCCCATCGCGGCGGCTTCGAGCAGTTTGTTCTTGATGCCCCCGCCGCACTGCATCGGCAGCAGCGTCACGGCGGCGCAGGCGGCATGGTCACGGATGTCGTCCACCGCGCCGGTCACGGTGATGCCGGGCATGCGGGCCAGTTCCGTCACGCGGGGAACCGGCGCTTTGCCGACGATGCTCCACGTGGCCCGCGGATGCTGACGTTTGAGCGTGGGCCATATCTTGCGGGCAAACCATGTGACGGCGTCGATGTTGGGCGCGAAATCCATGCGGCCCCAGAACACCAGCGACTGCGGCACGATGTCAACATCGCGCGGCTGGAAGTAGTCCAGGTCCACCCCGTTGCGGATGGTCGCGCCATGGCGCACGCCGGCGAGGAGTTTGAGCCATCGCGTCTCGGCGGGGCTGACGCCGACCGCGCCTTCGAGTCCGCGGGCGAAGGCATTTTCGATGGCGGCATAAAGGCCGGCCTTGTGCAGGCGCGATTTCAAACCCGCCAGGCCTTCGCGCTGGAGGCAGGACAGTTCAAAGCGGATCAGTTCGTCGGCGGCGTACCAGATGCGTGCCGCGCCGAGGCTAGGTTCCACGCCGCGCAGCATCATGGGCGCATGCAGGCCCAGACCGATGACGACGGAAGGACGGTAGCGGCGCACAAGCGTCACGACGGAAGCGTACGCGGCAAGATCCCGGCCCTGATGTTCCGCCAGCCGATGGCGCAGCCGACAGCCTCGCCCGGACCAGGCATTGAGAAAGTCGTAATGATCCGCCGCGGCCACGGTCGGCCAATGGACGTGCAGTTGGCGCAGCGTGTCGGGCGCATGGGCGGGCAGCGCACCGATGCTGGCGATGCGAACCGCCAATCCCTGCCGGGCCAGCGCCATCGCCATGTTACTTCCACGAATGGCAAAGCCCTGATCCGTGGGCCACACGGCACGCTCGCTGACAAACAGCACATCCAATTTGGGTCCAAGCGGCAGCACGTTGAGCGTCTCCTGAAAGATCGGACCCCCCAAGGCCCATCAGGCCGCGTCACGACGCAGATGCAGGGCATGACTGGAAGCCTGCTCCATGGCGTCGGCGAACCGTTGTGTCGTGGCGTTCCAGTTGTACGCGGGCAATCGCGTCTGTCCGCGGTGGATCAGGTCGGCCCGCAGCGTGCGATCGCGGATCAGCCGAGCCAGTCCCGCGACGATGGCGCCGGTATCCAGCGGATCCACGAGCAGCGCGGCGTCGCCGGCGACTTCCGGCAGGCTCGTGGTGTCGCTGGTCAGCACGGCAGTCTGCGTCGCCCATGCGTCGAGAATCGGCAGTCCGAAGCCTTCGGACAGGCTGGGATATGCCAGGACATCCGCGCCGGTATGCAGCGCGGGCATGTCCTCTTCCGGCACGAAGCCGTGCAGCACCGTCGATTGACGGATGCCCAGCAGATCGACGCGTTGTTCGAGATTCTGTTTCGTCATGTCATCGAGGCCGATGACGAGCAGTTGCCATTCCCGCCGGCCTCGCGGCCCCAGTTGTGCCCAGGCGTCGATGACCCGCTGCGTGTTCTTCCGCGGCGCGGCGGCGCCCAGATGCAGCACGAACGGAGGCATGATCCCGTACCGTTCCATCACCGACTCGACCTGCATGGCGTTGACCACCCGCATCGACGAATCCGGCGCCCAGGCGTTGACCGTGATCCGATCCGAATCCGCGCCGAACTGCTCCACCAGACGGTTCCGCGTGTACTGTGACGGCGTGACGATCCGCACCGCGTGACGACAGGCGTGACGCACCGATCGCTCGAACCGCTTGACCTGCTGAGGCAGCAGAAACTGCGGCATATCCAGCGGAATCAGATCGTGAATGGTCACCACCGTCGGCAGGGGCATCCAGAGCGGACACAGGTTGGCCGGGCAGTGCAGCAGATCGGCATGCTCGGACCATGCCGCCATGGGCAGGCGCAGGTGACGCCAGGCGTCCAGACGGTCGCCGGGCATCTCGATCAACCGTGGCTGCACCTCCGGCCAAGGCAACAGCGCCGGCGTCGGACCACTGAGCCGATGGTACGCCAACACCTGCCAGTCCGACCGAAGCCGCACCAGGTGGGTGTACAAATCGATCAGATTGCGA
Source organism: Phycisphaeraceae bacterium (assembly GCA_020848195.1). Lineage (GTDB taxonomy): Bacteria > Planctomycetota > Phycisphaerae > Phycisphaerales > Phycisphaeraceae > JADLAP01. The sequence goes on along the minus strand of JADLAP010000231.1, from coordinate 6,156 downwards.
CCCGTGCCCCGGCGAATGGGCCAATAAACCGTACGGGCGTCCAAGGCAATACGCATGATTCCGATCCGTGGGCAGGGAATAACAACATCCGCTTACTGCATCGGCAGGCGCAAGGGGTCAGTTGACCTTACAGACGTCACAAACGTCATCAAGGTTCGCCAACTTGTTAGTCTTCGGAATAATGCGAGCCGCGGCACGAAAGATCGCGTGGAGTTATCGGCCCATGGCGGTCGCGAGAGGCAACCGGCATCCTCAACGTCGTATAACTCCGCCTTCAGGCTGCCCCGATGCGATGAGTGGCCAGTAACCGATCGCGTTGGCTCGCGATACCTTATCGCTCATGACATTGCCGCAGGTTTTCGCGGGCATCTTCATGGTCCGGGTCCAGCCTGAGCACCTGCTCAAACTGCGTGGCCGCCTCCGCCAAGCGACCCGCTTTCGCCAGGGCCAACCCCAGGTAGTGACGCCAAGACGCCATGTTCGGCCGCAGTTCCACTGCGCGAAGCAGCGGCCCGACGGCTTCGTCCCATCGGTCCTGAGCATACAGCGCGTAGCCCAGATTGAACTGCGCCAGCGGATAGTTCGGCGACAGTTGCACCGCACGTTCCAGGGCTTCCCGCGCATCCCTGAGCCGTCCCTGCCGCACCGCCAGGGCGCCGAGGTTGTTCCACGCCGGCGCGTAGGCGGGATTCAGCTCCACCGCCCGGCGATACCATGCCGCCGCCCGTTCCATGTCGCGCCGCTGTTCCATCGCGGCCCCCAGGTTGTAGCAGGCGTTGAACAGACGCGGCTCCAGGTCCATCGCCTTGTGCAGTTGCTCCACGGCTTCATCCGTTTGACCGGCGGCCAGCAGCACCACGCCGAGCGATTCACGCGCCTCGGCGCTCAGCGGCTGCTTGGCCACCGTGTCCCGCCACAGCGTCACGGCATCCCGGTAATCCCCGAGCCGGACGTAACTGACGCCTGCGAGCACGATGACGATCAGCGAGGCCGGGACCGCGGCCACCCTTGCCGCGCCAGGCCGAGGCGCTCGCGCCAGAAGCCGCCACGTCACCGCCACCGCGCCGGCCAGCAGTCCCGCCAGTGGCAGATACATCCGATGCTCCGACGCGACTTCCGTCACGATGGGCACCACGCTGGAGGACGGAGCCAGGATCATCAGCGTCCACGCGCCAACCAGCCCCACGGGCCGATTCCGCGCCGCCGCCCATGCCGTCGCCGCGATCAGAATCGCCATCGCGGGCAACGACCACGGGACATCGCCCACGCCCCTCGCCAGCGGCCACTGGTAGGCGAAAACCAGCGGGTCAGGCCAGCAGATCAGTCGAAACATGTGCAACAGCACCTGCGCCTGCGTCAACGCGTATTCCCAAGACGACACGCCCAGTCCCAGTCCCGCCGACTGTCCCCGCGGCTGCGCAGCTACAAGGACACCGAGGATGATCCATGTCGAAGCCAATCCTAGGTACAACCCGCGTCTTGCCCGCCACGCGGCGATGAACGATCCGCTGACCAGCGTACGGTCCAGCAGCCACGCCATCAGCGGCGCGGAAACCATGGACTCCTTGCATCCCATGCCCAGAGCGCAGGCCGCCACCGCCAGCAAGACCCAGCCTCGGACATGCCTGCCCCCCCGCCACGCGCCGGCGACGCCCAGCAGGGTCAGCACGTAAAACAGCGACATCAGCGATTCCGTCCGCTGAATCACATAGACCACGGGCATGGTCGTCAAGGGATGCACCGCCCAGATCAGTGCGATCCACCACGCCAGTTGCGGCGCAAGGCCGCCGAACGTCTCAGTCAGGCGCGGAGTCTGAAACAGCCGCGTCGCCAGCGCCATCACCGCCCATGCGACGGCGATGTGAATCGCCACGTTCACCGCGTGATAACCCCAGGGACGCAGCCCGCCCAGGGCGTAGTTGGCCGCGATGGTCATCGCCGCCACCGGCCGGCCCGCGATGGTCGTCTCCTTCGGCGCCCAGAACGATCCGTCCGGCAACCACCCTCGCGCCAGATGGCCATTGGTTTCAATACCCGCCTGATCGTCATGCAGAAAGGGCGCTTCGAGGGCGCGGGGCACATAGACCGCCAGGACCGCGACGACCAGCGCCGCGATGCGCAGCGCGTTGCCTGTGGCCGCTGCCGGCCACAGCCCGGCGAACCCTCGGTATCGGGAAACTTGTGGAGTCATGGCGCAATGGGAACGGGACCGAACTGCGCTCGGATCACATCGTCGCGGCTGAGCCGGTAGATCAGGATGCTGTACCCCACCCTGTCGTCCGGCTCGCGCTGTCGCAGCATCGCGTTGAGCCGGGCCAGGCGGAAATCGTTGAACAGGCGGCACACATCGACCCAGCGCGGCTGCGTACCGTCGCCGCTGATCCGGCTGCGGGTTGGCTCCAGCGACGATGCGCCCTGATAGCGCTTCACTTCCTCCAGCAGCCGCTGGTAGCTCTGCTCATGCTTGCTCGTCCACTCGCCGGACGCCCGGCCGAGGTAGACCGACTGAAGCATGGTCGCGCTGATGCAGTAAATCCCCGGCTGCAGTGGATCGGGAAGCCGGTCGGGCAACAGGTAGGGATAACTATCGAATTGATAGCCCATGTAGCCGTAGGCCTTGGGATCGCCGGTGCCGAAGTAGGCGAGGAAGACGTTGGGATTGGGGCCGATGACCGGATCGACGCGATGACGTTCGATCCATTTCACCAATGCGGGCAGATCCTGTCCCCAGTCCAGCGAACTGTCCACGAGCTGCCGGTAGCCGCGACGAGGCCCGCCGACGAGCTGATTGAAGAACGCCAGATCGTGAGGCCAGATGGCGATGGATTCCACCACGAGCACGAGCAGCCCCCCCGCCGCGATCGCCCGCACCGGTCGCCGCCAACGGCCCGTCATCGCGGTCAATCCGCCGATCAGCACGAACATCACCGGATACATGGGCAGGATGTAGCGATGGCCGATGTTCAGGTTGCTGCGGATGGCCAGCAATCCGTACAGAACGAACATGACCAGCAAAGGCAGCAATTCATCGGCGCGCGTCATCCATGCCCGGCTGCCCTGACGGAGCATCCGCGTCATCGCCGTCACGGCGCAGACGCACGCCGTCAACAGCATAATCAGTTCGCCGATGCCGGTTTTCGCCAGAAAGGCGTAGGGATAAAACCACGTCCAGCCGTGCAGGCTCCACTGACCGAGAAAGAACGCGCTGCGTCGCGCGGAGTAGAACAGGATTTTCGCAATGCCGTACAGATAGTCGTGGGGAACCAGATGATGATCCCGAACCCAGGTCAGGGTCCGGCCGCTCAGCGATGTGGCGTTGACGAGTTTGTCCCAGCTTTCGTTGTGCTGCGCATGGGCCAAGACGGCAGGCTCGACCGGGTGCAGCGCCAGGATGATGTGCAGCAGCACGATCACCAGCACGACATGGATCAGCGTGAGGACAAGCATGTGCCCGATCCGGGAGACCAAGCCGCGGACGATCCACTGCTTGGCCCCGCAACGCCACGTCCAAGGCCGAGGCATCAGGACGAAGATGAAGGCCAGGATCAGGGCGAGAGGCAGGATCACCAGGCCTGACATTTTCGACAACAGCGCGGCGGTAATGGCGAGGATGCTGACGGCGATGCGTCCGGGGGAAGGCTGGCGAATCGCGCGCCAGAGGAGCCAGACGGCGGGCATGAGAAAGGCTGCGATGGCCATGTCGCTGGTCATGCGGCCGGCGTGGGCGAGCATGGTCGGCGACGCGGCCGCCACCGCGGCGGAAAGGATGCCCCCCGTCGGTCCCCAGATACGCCGGCTGATACCGTCGACGATCAGGATCGCCGCCGCGGCGAACACGCCCGCCGCGCACTGGCCCGCGAAGACCATCGCGCGAAGCGGATTGCCCATCACATACAAAAAGCCGTACGTCAGCACCACCATGTCGCTGTTCTGCCACGTGGGATGATCCGCCGGCGGCAGACGCACCGGCATCGCCAGCAGAGGCAACGCGCAGACCACCTGCGGCAACCAGCCGTTCTCCGGCATCAGGCGCGTGTTGCCCTGCGTCAGCAGCGCGTAGCCGGAAAACAGGTGAAACGGCTCGTCGAATGTCGGCGACTGGTCCGACAACGACACCAGCGCCACAGCGACATGCGCCACGGCCAGAATCACCGCGCCAATCCAGCCGTTCCACCCCTTCGCCCGGACAACGGTAACGTCCGCCCCCGCAGTCTCCGCTGCCCCCGCAGATCCCGCGACTTCGATGGCCTGCGTGTTCATGGCGTGCCAGATCCTTCCTGATCGCCGGCTTTCAGTGAATCATGGGCATCGGCGAACAGGTTTGGCTCTTCGCCACGCGAGGGCCGGGACTTGGGTCGATGGCGAGGCGGCTTAGGTGAAACGGACGCAATGACAACGGGCGGCGGTGTCTGTTCCTCCGGTTGCACCACGCTGCGCAGCCGGCCTTCCGCCAGCACGGTAGTGATGCTGGAGCCGGGCGAGACCTGCCCTGGCCGACGAATGACCAGACCCTGCGCGTCCATGGTGTAGCTGTAGCCGCGACGGAGCACCTGGTTGGGACCGACGGATTCGAGCCGGCGCGACGCGGCGTCCAGCTTCGTCTTCGCCAATTCAACCAGCCGCATCGGCGACGCCAACCCCGGCCGCTTGCCCAGCGATGCGATGCGATGCGTGTCGCTCTCCAGCCGGCGGGGCAGCGCCTCGCGCAGCCTGGCAGCCAGCCGCCGCACCTCGCGGTCCGCGCGTTCCACGGGTTCATGAGGTCGGCGAAGCAGCGGATGCCGCGCCGCGGCGTCGAGCCGGTGTTGCGCCATCTGGCTCTGCCTCTGCACGAGCAGGCGCAACCGCTGGGCAACATGCGTGACCTGCCGGCGCAGCGCCCCGGCGTCGGGGACCAGCAGCATCGCGGCCTGCGTGGGCGTGGCGGCCCGGGCGTCGGCGACAAGCTCCGCGATGGTCGTGTCCGTCTCGTGGCCGATCGCCGCCACCAGAGGCAGACGACATTGTGCGATCGCTTCCGCCACCGCGCGTTCGTTGAAGGCCCACAAATCCTCGATCGAGCCGCCGCCGCGGGTCAGCAGGATGGCATCGATGCCCAGCGACGGCCCGATCTTCGACAATCGGCGAATCACCTCGGCGATACGCGGCGCGGCATGTTGGCCCTGCACCTGCACATCCACCAGTATCAGCTCGCAGCCCGACCACCGGCGATGCGCGGTATCGATCACGTCCTGCAACGCCGCGCCCTGGGCGCTGGTGACCACGGCAATGCGCTGGGCCATCGCCGGCAGCGGCTTCTTGCGCTCGGGATCGAAGTACCCCAACTGGCGCAGTTCGTCGCACAGCGCGCGGAACCGCATCTCCAGTTCGCCCTGCCCCACCGGCTCCATCGCGTCCACATACAACTGCACCTGGCCCTGGGCATCGTAAAAATCCACCCGGCCCGATGCGACGACCTGCAAGCCATCTTCCACGGGAAAGCGAATCCGCCTGGCACTGGAGGCGAAGCACACGCAACGGATGGAGCAGCCTGCGTCCTTGAGGCTGAAAAACCAGTGCGTCCTCTGACTGAAATTGCTGATTTCCCCGATCACCCGCACGCGGGTGGGCAGACCCTGCACCAGCGCGCCCTTGATCCGGGCTGCCAGGTCCGTCACCGTCCACGGCGCTTCGGCGCTGGACTTGCGACGCGACGGCGGCGATGGAAAGGGCAACTGCGACATGCGTGCGGCGTCACCTCCCGGTCATCGCCGGCGCGACAGCGCGTGGCGAATCTGGTCCTTGGCCTCGCGGGCCTTGATGTCTTCCCGTTTGTCGTGTTCCCGCTTGCCCCGGCCGACGCCCAACTCCAGCTTCACCATGCCGCGGACGAAGTACATCGTCAGGGGCACGAGCGTCGTGCCCTTGGCGTCGACTGCTTCAGCCAATCGTGTGATCTGCCTGCGATGGGCCAGCAGTTTCCGCGCGCGTTTGGGTTCGTGGCCGTTGGCGCCCTGTGCGTGCGCGTAGGCGTTGATGTCCACGTTGTACAGGAACATTTCGCCGGTGTTCGGCTCGATGCGGGCGAAGCCTTCCGCCAGCGACACCTGGCCGTGCCGTACGCTTTTGACCTCGCTGCCCTGAAGCACGAGTCCCACTTCGAGGGATTCGAGGATG
>JADLAP010000375.1 GCA_020848195.1 Phycisphaeraceae bacterium | reverse complement strand
CAAACTGATGAAGCAGTATGAATTTGAGGAGTATCACTACTTGGGGCGGCCTTATTTTCAGCGCGAATTGGTGGCCATGCAGCAGCGCGAAATTTTGGTGTCGGCGCTCATTTCGGGCTTGTTGGTGGCGCTGTTGTTGTGGTTGTTGCTGCGGCGCTTTTGGGGCGTGTTTATATCGCTCATTTCCATAGCGTTGAGCATGTTGTTGTTCGTGGGGTTTCTGGGCGTTACCGGCCGCGAACTGAGCATGTTGTCGGCCCTGTATCCGCTGCTGATGATTATTGTGAGTACCTCCGACGTGGTGCATATTTTGTCTAAATATCAGGATGAGTTGCTCAAAGGGTACGACCGAAAAACTGCCATCACCACTACCATCAAAGAAATCGGGTTGGCTACCTTTATGACCTCTGCCACTACGGCGGTAGGCTTTTTGTCGTTGTTTACCAGTCGCATTATGCCCATTCGCGAGTTTGGGGTGAATGCCGCAGTGGGCGTTATGCTGGCCTTTGTTACAGTCATTGTTTTTACCACAACGCTGCTCACCTGGTTTGATGCCAATCAGATCAGCCGCTTGGGCAAAGGCCAAGAAAACTGGAACAAACTGCTCAACCGCATCTATCTTTTTACCGTACAAAAGCAACGCAGTATCGTTTGGGGAACGCTTGTCGTCATTGCTGTTTCAATAGCCGGTATTTCGATGGTAACGACGAACTACGACATTGTGAACAACCTGCCGCGCGGCAAAAAAATTACCGAGGACTTCCTGTTCTTTGAGCGGGAAATGGCCGGTTTCAGGCCGGTCGAATTTGCAGTTTTTGCACAAAAAGGGTACCAGGCCGACGACTACGCCGTACTCAGGCAATTGGACACGGTAGAACAATACCTGCGCAGCTTCCCCGACATTCACGCCGTCAACTCCATTACTACGGTGTATAAATCCATTCACCGGATGAAGGCCAACAACGATCCCGCTGCGTACCGCTTGCCGCCCGACGAGGAGCAACACGAATCGTACCGGCGCTTAGCTTCCAAAATCCCCAAATCGGGCGCCGATATTCTAATCAGCAAAGACGGCACAAAAGCGCGCATCACCTCACGGGTGAAGGACTGCGGCGCCGACAGCATCAAGCGGATTTACAACCAAATAGACCAATACATCGCTTCGCATACCGACCCCAATGTGGTCAAATTCCGGCGTACCGGTACGGGCATCATCATTGATAAAAATGCAGCGTATGTGCGCAGCAGCCTTTTTCAGGGGCTGCTGATGTCTAT
>JADLAP010000230.1 GCA_020848195.1 Phycisphaeraceae bacterium | reverse complement strand
TTAGGGTGAGGGTTGGGCGTGCGTGAACCGGCACGACAAATCGCGGGTAAAACGTGATGGATCGCCGTACCCTCACCCAGCCTCTCCCTGAAAGGGAGAGGGGCAAAAGCCATATGCGTTCGCCCTGTGGTTCCGCCCCGGTGATGCGAGGCATCCGGCGGTTGCACCTTTGTGCCTGAAACGTCCCATCGCACGGGCTGGACCGCTTACCAGACCACGACCTCGCGTTCGAGCTGCACGCCGAAGCGTTCGAGGACGGTCTTCTGCACATGCTCCAGCAGCGCGAGAATGTCGCGCGGCTGGCAGTCGGGCAGGGAGACGAGAAAGTTGGCATGTCGGTGGGACACCTGCGCCCCGCCGATCTGATATCCCTTGAGTCCCGCGCGGTCAATCAAGGCTCCGGCGCTCAGACGCTGCGCGGGATTGGCCAGTTCGTCGCTGTCCTTCGGCGGTGAAGGATTCTTGAACGCGCAGCCCGCGGAACTGTCCTGCAGCGGCTGCGTGTTCTTCTTGTACAGGAAAATTTCCTTGACCTGCTTCATCAGCACTTCCGGATCGTCCGGCGTCAGTTCAAACTGGGCCTGGAGGATCAGCGGCGCGCGGATGTTGGTTTTCCGGTAGGAAAAGACCAGATCGTCGCGATCGCGGTAGTAGACCTGACCGAAGGCGTCCATGACCTGCAGACGGGTGACGGAGTGGCCGATGTCGCCGTAGTTGCCGCCGGCGTTCATGCGTACCGCCCCGCCGACGGAGCCTGGGATACCCGCGAGGCATTCCAGACCGCTGAGACCCGCCTTGACCGTCTGCAGGGTCAGTCGCGGCAGATCACGTCCCGCGCCGACGGTGACGAGGTTGCCTTCCATCTGCACCTGGTCGAACTGCGGTTCGTCCAGCTTGAGCACGATGCCATCGACGGCATCGGAGGCCACCAGCAGGTTGGCGCCGTCGCCGAGGACGCGGATCGGCACGTTGGATTCCTGTGCCCGTCGAACCAGCGTGGCAAGCTGCTGCACGCTGGAGGGATGCGCCAGATGCCGTGCGACGCCGCCGACGCCGATCCACGTCAGCGGTCCCATCGGCACATCGGTTTCGTAGCGGACATTCAGTTCGTCGAGAATGGCTTGCATGGCGAGAGGCCGTCCGTGGCGGAATGAAAATCAAGGCATCGCTTTTCGTTTACGGTTTTCCAGCGGCAATTCGCTCTGGTAGCCCACCCGCCGCGCCAGCGCTTCGACCGAGAACGGATCCTCCGGCTGCTCGCCGGCGAACGTCTGGCCCACGCGACCGGCCAGTTGCGGCATCGCGAGCATCCGCTCATAGTCGGACGCATTCACCGGTTTGAACTCGTCGATACGAACCAGATACAGCGTCAACGCGCGCTGTGATCCGATCACGTCGCTCCGTTTGTCCGGCGACAGCTTCTCCAGGTCCGGCTGCTCCTTGGCCAGTTCCTCCGCCTTGAGGAACACGCCATCGACGAACCCCATGTCCCGGCCGACCAGTTCCACCTGGGGGGCTTCGATCTTCATCGCCCCGATTTCCCGGCGGGAAAACGCCTGGGTCTTCGTGATCGTCTGTCCCAGTTCCGGAGCGATGATCGCCAGCGAATCTTTCGTCAGACGTTGACGCCAGTTGTCCTGGTCCGCCAGCGCCCGCCTGTAGGCTTCGACCTTCACGGCATCCGCCGTCACCTGGGCTTTGACTTCATCCAGCGAGTGAGGCTCGCGCGACTTTTCGGCCGCCAGCACGCGGAACAGGCCCCGGCCACCCGTATTGCCGCTCAACTGGCTCATCGAACGCAAAGGCATGCTCGGCAGTCCGACCTGAAGCCGCAGCGCGGTGGTCGGATCGTCCGCGGCTGGACTCAACTCCTGCACGCTGTGTACGTAGCTCGGGAACCGAACCGTCTCCTTGCCCATCACGACGCTCATGCCAAGGTTCGGCAAAGCCGCCATATCCTGCATGTTCAGCCATCGCTGATCGTCCGACACCACATCCGGCAGCACGCCGAACTGTTGCTGTATCGATTTGGCGATGTCTTCGAGACTCGCCGGCTTGTAGTCCGCGGGAATTTCACGGTAGCCCGTGGCCTGTATCGCCAGGTTCCTCGCGTCGCGCAGCAGCAATGCGTGGGCGGATTTGATGATCCGATCCGCCAGCTTCGACGCTTCGCTGTCGCGCATCTGCTCCAGAATCAGATCGCGCACTTCCTCATAGGCCCGAACCTTGCCCGGCTCCGTCTTCGCAGGTTCGGTCGTCGCCGGCTGCGTCGCGGCGGGGACCGGCGTGCGGAATTCATCCTGGTGCTGGTCGTAGTACGCAATCGCTTCCGCTTCCGTCACCGTCGCCTTGGCCCGCACCCGATCCATCGGCAGCCAGAGATATTCCAGCTTCACGCGATCGGGCAACAGGTAGCCGAAGCCGTTCGGCTCCGAAGTGCCGGGCAGAACGTTCTTGTACGCGTCGTACAACGCCTTGATCTGTTCATCCGTCGGGGGCGTCATATCCTTCATGTACCGCTGCGGCGGGACTGGAACCATTTCAACACGCACCGTCGAGAAGTGATCCGCCACGAAACGGCGAAGCATCGGCTCGCTGATGCGCGGCTGTCCCTGCTGTAGCCGGCCGATCTCCTGCATGAGCATGCTCATGTAGTACTGCCGCAACATGCCCTGCACATTGTTCAGGGAGCCGAACTGCTGATACACCGCGCCGATCTGGCCGAGCTTCAACGCCAGCCGTTCGTGCTGCGCGCCGGTCACCAGATCGCGGTAGTTTTGAAGCGCGATCAGTTCCGCCAGCGATTGCCGGACGTCCGTGGAGGTGACGCCGAGTTTGCCCGCCAGTTTGGCCAGTTGCTCATCCGTCACGCCCAGCACGCTCAACACTTCGCTGACTTCGTAGTTGCTGGCGCTGACGCCGAGTTGCCTCGCTTCCTCCTGCATCAGCATCCACGCCAGGCTGTCGTCCGGAGCCAGCACGGAAAGCAGAGGATGCACGTCCCGGACCAGCGCCATGGCCCGCGCCGCGTTCTGCTGCTGGGCCAGCGTGATCTTCCGGCCATCCAGCGTGCCGATGGGCTGTTTGCCGTAATTGTCGGATGTGGCCCGCGAGATCATCGGCGTGATCAGGAAAGCCACCATCAGCAGCGAGCCGCCGATGGCGAGAATGAATTTGTTGTACCGACGAAACCATTTGAGCATGACACGGTCGCTCCGGGAAAAAGGCCTCTGGCCGGAGGCGACAGTATAGCGGTCTTCCCCACATTCGGCCTGCCGCCTTCTCCGCCGGAATCCGCCGGGAGATTTCCATGGCGTCCCGATCGCTCGCGACGTCGCGGAAACGTTCGCCACTGGGCACGCTTTCGCCGGCATGAACTTGAACACAACCGCAGAGTCGCGATCCGGGAGATGCGCAAAAGGAATATGGAAGCGCATGACACGCAAGGGTTCAGCCCGGATGGACGGAGGATGCAGCCGCGACATGCGGAGGGGAGATGGAAGTGGGCGCGGTAGGATTCGAACCTACGTAGGCGTTAAGCCAGCAGATTTACAGTCTGCCCCGTTTGGCCGCTTCGGTACACGCCCGACAAGGAGGGCAGTTTAATCGCAGGCCATGCGCGAATCAAGCGATGGACAGGCCGTTGCGGTATGAAAGCTGAATGTGAATGCACGGGGACATGGACGGGTTGACCGAACCCCATGGCCGTCTAAACAAAACTGCGGATTTCACGGGGTCCGCTCAAGGCTCGATCAGGGTTTTCGGGGATTCCGGGGATTCCGGGTGGGACTCGCCGGTGGATGGCCGGGACGCGGGCAACGGCAATTGAATGCTCGATCGAGGCTGCGTGGCGGCTGGCGATGTTCCCGGCTGATTCATCGGCGTCGCGGGCTGTGAATCCAGCGGATTGGGTGTATCGAGGGTCGGTTGCGTGACCGGCGAGGCGGGCTGCTTGTCCAGGCCTGCCGCGCGCATCTGCTGGATCACGTCCAGGGTGATGTCCATGCCGGGATCGACGCTCAGGATCAGTTCATTGCGAAGCATGACGATGCTCATGCCTCGTGCTCGGGCGACCTGCTCGGCAAGGGGACGGACTTCCTCGCGCAACCGGCTGATCAGCGTGGCCTGCGTGCGTTGGGCGAATTGCTGAGCGGACATCACTTCCTGCCGGTAGTGCTGCTCGGCCTGTTGTGCCGCCTGGGTCAGTTCCTGCTGCTGTTTGGGCGTGGGATGTTCGCCGAGTTGCTTTTGGCGTGACGTCAGATCGTTCTGCAACTGCTCGCGCAGGGCTGTCAGCCGGGCTTCGACCTGGCCCTGGACCGCCTGAAGCTGCTGCTGGATGTAAGCATCGCGGCCGATGGCGTTGGCGATCTGCTCAAGATCGACCACCGCCACGCCTCCGCTGCCGCCGGCGGATGGGCCGCGATCGCAGCCGATCCATCCGGACACACTGACCAGAGCCAACACCATCCACATCCGACGACAGGCGCGAAGGCTGAACATTCGAAGACTCCCAGAGGTGAGGAGGATGAGGACAAATCATTGACAGGATAGCGTGCTGCCGGGAACATGGACCAGTTCGGAGCCGGAATTTTCCCCCCAGCCCAGGAGACACGGATGTTGCCGGGCATACCGACGCCAGTGGAAACCGAAGCCGCCGCGGAATCCTCGGATGCGTCCCGCGTCGATGTGACGACCGACGTCGGCGCGACGGGGCTGGAACTTTGCGTGCTCGGCAGCGGTTCGGGCGGCAATGCGACCGTGGTGCGAACGCCAACCGGCATGATGCTCCTCGATGCCGGCCTCGGTCCCGTCACCATCGCCAAACGTCTGACGCAGGCCAGGCAACTCGTCGCCGGCATCCGGGCCATCGTGCTGACCCATCTCGACCAGGACCATTTCCGTCCCACGTGGATTCCCACCCTGGCCGGCTTTCGCATTCCGTTGTATGTGCATCAATGGCATGAAGCGAACCTCCGACGGATCGAGGGCATCTCCGAGCTTTATACGGCCGATCTGGTGCGTCAGTTCGACAACGCCGCGCTGGAGCCGTTGCCGGGACTGACCCTGACGCCGCTCCATTTGCGACACGACGCCCAGGGAACCTGCGGATTTGCCGCGCACAGTCCGTGGGGACGGTTCGGCTTCGCCACCGACCTCGGCTGCGTGCCTTCCACGCTCATCGACGCCTTCGCCGGCGTGGACCTGCTGGCCATCGAAAGCAACTACGATCCGCAGATGCAGATCGCCAGCAATCGTCCGATCTTTCTCAAGCGTCGCATCATGGGCGAGGCGGGCCACCTGTCCAACCAGCAGGCGTTCGACGCCGTCCGCGCCATCGCGCGGGCCAGTCCGTCGGGTTTGCCGCGGGATATCGTGCTGCTGCACCGCTCCAGCCAGTGCAACACGACGGACAAGATCGACGAGGCGTTCGCCGGCGAGCCTGCCCTGCTGCGTCGCGTCACGCACACGCATCAGCGTCGCCGCACCCGCTGGTTTCGCGTGCAGCCCGCCCCGGCCGCGACACGCCGGCAGATGTTGCTTCCCTTCTGACCCGCCCTGCCGCCTTCGCCGTCACGCTAACTCAGCTTCGGCTCTTCGAGCGGCTGCGGGCAGATGTCGTGTCGCTGGCAGGTCGCGCAGCGCTGACCTTCCCAGAGCCGGTCGAACTGGGCGAGGACGGCGTCGATCATCGCCGCATCGCTGGTCCAAATGCCCCATTCGATGTTCCGCCGATCCGGCGACTTGGCGCCAAGCCCCGCGCCGGTGAGATTGGCCGAGCCAAGGTACATCCGCCGGGCGTCGACGACCACCGCCTTGGCGTGCAGGCGAGGACAGCGGCGAATCAGCAGATTCTCGGGCAATTCCTTGCGAAGTTCACGCAACGCCATGCTGCTGGGCACGCCCGCGTGGAGCAGGCGGATCTCCACGCCGCGCTGCGCCAGCCGCCGCAGATGCGCGACGATCGACGGCGCGGAACGCCGCCCTCGCGGCTGCGTCAGTTGCGGCAAGGGAGCCAGCATCGCCTTGAAATCCGCCGTGGCGATCGCCAGCGAGGTCGTCGCCTTGAGCATGCCCCCCACCACCACCGTGCGGTAATGCGCCTCGTCGACGATCAGTTCCGCCGCGTTCATATCGGTTTCACCCGGCGTCGCAATTGACAGGACCAGGCCAGGTGCGACAGGCTCTGACTGAGATTCGTGAAACGCATCTGACTCAGACGAACGATCTCAAAGCGGCATTCCACCGCGGACACGATGTCCAGCGCGCTGAGCTGAGGCGGGCCGGGCTGGTCGGCTTCGCGTAACTCGTCCGCGTTGCCGCTGAGGCTGATCCACCAGCCGCCCGGCGCGAGAACCTTCGCCACCTGTTCGGCGAATCGCTGCCGTTGCGTCGCATGGACGCTGTGAAAGCAGCCGCGATCGAACACCAGTTGCGCGCCGCCGGCCGGGACGGGAAGCTCCGTCAGAATGTCCCCCACCAGCAGACGCACCACGTCGTCCACCCGCTCCTGCTTGACCTTGGCGGAGGCTAGCTCAATCGCACGCGGCGACAGGTCCATCCCGACGACTTCAAATCCCTGCTGCGCCAGCCAGACGGTGTTGGTCCCCGTGCCGCAGCCGATGTCCACCGCCACGCCCTGTTTCAATCCCGTCTCCGGCAGTCGAAGCTGCAGCTCCGGCGAAACAAATCCCGCATCCCAGGGCAGATCGCCCTGCCTGTACCGCTGCTCCCAGCGTCCGGGATCATGTGATGCGTGCGTGCTCATGGTCGCTGTCTTTCCCAGCCGCAAGCCGACCGCTTGCGCACCCGCCGTCAAGGTCAGTGCGCATGTTCCTTCACCGCGTTGCGATTCCACGCGGGCACTTCAATCGTGATCGGCCCTCTGCCCTCGATCCGGCACTGGCACGACAGCAACGATTATACCCCGCGCGGCCACTCCTTGAGCGTTGTCAAACATCTGGAAGTTGAGCGTGAGGATGCCCCGCGATGCGTCCTGATGGAATGAACCCCGTCAACGGTGGCTACAGAGCGAAAGCAGGTGAATCATGAGGCGGACGAGAGAAATGACGAAGGTCCAAATCCGAATGACGAAACGAAGTAAATCCGGTCATTTCATTCGACATTCGGACTTGGTCATTCGGTCATTGGGTACGGTCGAGGCTCAAGTGGCCCTATGCGTTCACCCCTGATGTTTGCCCTGGTTGCGATCACAAAACGCTTGACAAGCTGGTCATCACGCATTAATCTGTAGCATATAGATAATATGAAAGATTCACCTCACATCGCAGATACTTCTAACCAAGGCTTGCGCCAGCAAGACTTAGCGCAACGAATCCGTCAATTGGTTCAGCAGTGCCGGCCGGGGCAGCGGCTTCCGGGTGTTGGGGCGCTGGCCAGGCAGTTTCAAGCCGGGACGACAACCGTGCGGCTGGTGCTGGCGCAACTGATTCAGGAGGGTCTGGTCGAGTCGCGCAACCGCAGCGGAACCTATGTCGCCCAGCGCACAGGCCCCGCTCCGATCGGCATCTTGTCAGTCGTGGACGTCTTCCCGGCTGAGGGTTCGCGGTACTTCCTGTTCCTGTTGGGCAATGTTCGACGGGAACTGGAACGGCGTGGCTTGTCCTACCGTCTTTACCTCGGTTGCTACCGTCCGTGGGAACTGCCGGTCGAGCGAAATTATCAGTTGGGTACGATGCCGCCGGAGTCGTTTATGCACGATCTGCGAGCCGGCAGGCTGGGTGGTGTGATTGCCGTGGACTGCGGCGAGTCCGCGGCCTGGCTGCCTGAGTTTCGCAAGGGTTCCACGCCGATGGTCGGCATGGGCTTTTTCTCGCGGATGCCTTCTTTCGTACGACTGGAAGATCACATTCCGCTGGCTGTGCAACGTCTGGCCGAGCGGGGTTGCCGGCGACTGGCCATGATGAGCTGGCGCGACGAGCATCCGCGCAGCGCCCATTGGCTGACGGCCCGCGTCGTCTTCACCGAAGCCGCCAGGCGATTGGGGCTGCCGGTGGAATCCGCATGGATCAATGACGATTTTCATCCCGCCAGGCATAACGCCGGTGCCAGCGCGCTGCGCGAACTGTGGGTCGCACGACGGGAAAAATTTGACGGCCTGATCATCGCGGATGACGTGCTCGCCCGATCCGCCCTGCCCGCCCTGGCTCAGATGGGTCTGGGACCGAATCGTCTTTCCGTGGTTTCACATGCCCTTGGAGGCGATCCCCGTATGGCGCCCTGGCCGATCGACTGGCTGAAAATGGATTGTCGCCCG
>JADLAP010000229.1 GCA_020848195.1 Phycisphaeraceae bacterium | reverse complement strand
ATCATCGCCTGCTCGACCTGCGCCATGGCCATGTTGACGTTGAACGCGGCGTCGCCGAACAGGCCGGCGAGGCTGAACAGCAGCAGGTCGGCATGGAGATCCGCCAGGCATCCGGTGGCGATGGGGCCGATGGTGACGCCGATGCGGGGATAGAGGCTGCCGCCGACGAGGAGCAGTTCGACCTGTTCATCGTCGTTGAAAAGATTGGCGACCAGCAGGCTGTTGGTGACGACCTGGATGGGACGAGCGGTGATCTGCTGGGCGGCGTAGACGACGGTGGAGCCGCCGTCGAGGATGACGGTCATCTGGGGCTGGACGAGTTTCGCCGCAGCCGCGCCGATGGCGCGTTTCTCCGCGATGCGTTCGGCCATGCGTTCAGCCAGTGGAACACCGAGCGGAGGCGGAGATGCCGGGGACGCCGCATCGCCGCCGAGATAGATCGCGCCGCCGTGCGTCCGTTGAGCCAGACCCTTCTGCTCCAGCGATTCCAGATCGCGCCGCACCGTGGACAGGCTGACGTCCAGCTCGCGCGAAAGATCCTCCAACTCCACCGTCTTGCGTTGACGGAGCATGTTGAGGACGCGCTGCTGTCGTTCGACAATCAGCATGATGTCATGTTCCACGCCGGGTTCGGCAGGCCCGGCTTTCCCGGCTTAACCCAGGACATTCTTCCAGCGGTTGAGGTTCCACTGCACGCGCTGCTGGGGCGTCATCTTCTTGAAATCCGGCTCCCCGCCCCCGGAAGTGGACCCGGATGTGGAAGCAGCCGGCGCCGGGGCTACGGGAGCCGCGGATTTGGCTTCCGGCTTGGTCACGGCCGTCTTGGTCGCCGCCGCGCCGCCGGTGGAGCCGTAGGACGAGCCGCGCAGCGTGGATACCAGGTCGTCCTGCAATGGCCGATAGGGCTTGACGCCGACTTTTTCGAGCGAGGCATGGTACGAACGGACGCCTTCGGCCGGGTCGGTGATGTGGCCGTCCGCCAGCCATCGCAGGTGCTGGATGAACGTAAGCTGATGTTCGCTGTTGTTGATCATGCGGCCATACAACGCTGCGCGAGCGCCGTACTTTTTCGCTTCCCAGAGTTGATGGAAGGCGTCGAGTGTTGTGCCGGACGCGCCGCCGAGGATGCCGGGGACCAGCGTGCGGTCGTAGCTGGCCAGTTGTTCCATCGCGGCCGGACCGGAGTAGGGGATTTTCAGGAAGACCGGCCGGCCCTTGCCCGTCACCCCCGCCAGGCTGCGGGCGATCATGTCGTTGAGAAACCGGCCCATGTCCGGCGGACACTGATTGCCGCACGCATTGGGGGCGAAAACTTCGAGAAAGTGCCGGAAACCCTTGGCTTCCGCTTCCACGCGGAATTGCTTGTACGACTCCAGCGAGGCCGTGTCACGGTCGATGTCATTGTTGAACGTCATGGAGAACAGGCCGATATCCGCTCCGATGCATCGTTCCTGCTTTTCGCACTGGACCTTGCCGCACATGATGTGGTCGATCGTGGCGGAACGGAATGGCCGGCTGGGCACTTTGGCGTACTGACTGCCCATGGCCAGCCAGATGTCGGTCGTGTCGTTGGCCCTCGCGGCGGGGGTGACCGGCGAGTTGTCGAACAGCCGCTCATGGATCGTCAGCACCTCGTTGGACGAAGCGCTCATGAGCATGATGTCCACCAAGGCCTGTTTGACGTTTTCGCGCATGAGCTGGCGATACTCGGCCAGCGAGCGGAACTTGCCTTCCCTGGCGTGATGCTCCGGCGACTGTCCGGGCGACGCCATGCCGCCGGCCATGTCGGCGTCCTTGGCGTCGGCGATGATGAAGTCATTGCAGGAAGGATCCGCGAGAATCCGGGCAATCTTGATATCGAGCGATTTCTGCACGATGCAATCCTTATTTAGCCACAGATGCACACAGATGAACACGGATGAGACAAAGACAGTGAAATGATTCAGAATTGAATGGTTGAATCTATTTCCGTATTTTTCAATTTGGTATTCATCTGTGTTTATCTGTGTGCATCCGTGGCTTAAAAACTTACTTTCTGGCGGCCATGATCTGGTCGGTGATGGCTTGGACCATCTGTTCGAATGCGGCGTTGTCGAGGTTGCCGGAGGGCACGGAGGCGGCGGTGACGGGGCCGCCGTCGCAGTCGCAGCTCGCCGTGGCGGGGCGGTCGTCAAAGGTTGCCAGGAAGGGCTGGTTATCCTCGGTGACGCAGCCGGTGGAGGCGCACGCCAGACGGGGATCCTTCATGCCGAACTTCTGCTTCACTTGCAGCAGTTCCGTCATCTGCGACGGCGACAACTCGTTGATGTGGCCCACCTGCTTCGACAGCAGGAGAATCCGGCAGTAGGCGTCGAGAATCTCCAGCTTGTAGTAGCAGTCCACGAGGTCGGTGGAGAACGTCACCGAGCCGTGGTTGCCCATGAGCACGGTGTTGGTTTCCGGGCCGATCAGCGGCGTGATGGAATCCGGTAGTTCCTGCTTGCTCGGCGTGGCATAGGGCGCGGTGGGAACCTTGCCCAGGAACACTTCCGCTTCCGGGTGAATGCCCGATGGCAGCGGGATGCCGGCGATGCAGAACGCGGTGGCATGAGGCGGATGCGAGTGGATCACGGCCTTGACATCCGGCCGCTTCTTGTAGATCGCCAGATGCACGAGCACTTCGCTGGTGCGCTTGCGTCCGCGCGGGTTCTGTTCGATCTGCTTGCCTTCCATGTCCACGATGCACATGTCATCGGGATCGAGAAAGCCCTTGCTGATGCCGGTGGGCGTGCAGAGGACGCGATGATCGTCCAGACGCAGCGAGTGATTGCCCTCGTTGCCGGCGCAGAAGCCTTTGATCCAGATTTTGTGGCCGATGTCGGCCATCAGCTTTTTCATTTGCCACAGAGGCACGTTCATGGGATGGACTCCGTAATGTCCAGTTGATCGAGGATGGCGGCACAGTAGGCGTCGACAGGAACGCGACCGGGCCGGAAGGGTTGGGTCGCTTCAGCGCCTTCGCTGATGGCGATGATCTGTCCCTGCCCGGCTCCGAGTTCATCGATGACCACCAGCGACTCCGGCATCGGCTTGCTCCGTTTGGCGTTTTGCTTCCAGCCGGTCAGGGCGGCATCGTCGAATGCGTCCACGAGCAGCAGGCTCGCCGGCTTGAGGTCCGGCAGGCGGCGGCTGAGGGTGACGTTTCCGATGACGCGGCCGATTCGCATGGTGGTTCGTTGCTTTCTTGGTTCGTTTCAACCCATTCGCTGCAGGTCCGCCAGATCGCGTTGCACCAGGGCGGAAGCGTGCGGCGACTGGCTCATCAGGCGATCCACCATGGCGGAGGTGGATTTGAGGCCGTGCTGGAGATACTCGACGATCAGCACGTTGGCGCCCATGTCATGAACAGCCTGTTCGACGGCTTCGACGCTGGTGCCGACGACCGCCCGCAGTGACGGGCAGCGGTTGGCGTAGCATCCCGCCAGGGCGGCATTGCGGACGAAGAGCATGCCGCCGTGCGCTGTGCCGGATTTCACGGCGGAGGCCAAGTCCCGCACAGCCTGCAGCACGCCTGCATTGCCTTTGCCCGCGACCAGAGGACGGATCAGCCGGCGGCGTT
>JADLAP010000374.1 GCA_020848195.1 Phycisphaeraceae bacterium | reverse complement strand
CCGT
This sequence comes from Phycisphaeraceae bacterium, assembly GCA_020848195.1. GTDB lineage: Bacteria > Planctomycetota > Phycisphaerae > Phycisphaerales > Phycisphaeraceae > JADLAP01. Next base: position 1,910 of record JADLAP010000374.1, on the reverse strand, counting down.
GAAAATATTCCTAAACCGCCCTATCGTGCAGATAGAACTCATTGCCAATGCCAAGGTGAACTTTTTCCGCAAGTCCTGGGTAGCGGATTACGCAGATGCAGAAAATTTTTTCGCCTGTTTTTACGGCAATAACTTCTCTCCCAAAGGGCCCAACTACACACATTTCAAGAATAAGGAGTTTGACAGGCTGTTTGAACAGTCTTTGCAGGAATCCAATGATCTAAAGCGTTTTGAGCTGTATAAACAGATGGATAAAATTCTGATCGCTGAAGCGCCAATGGTGCCTTTGTTCTACGACCAGGTGTTCCGTCTGGTGAGCAACAATATCTCCGAATTCTCTTTGAATTCAATGAATCTTTTGAACCTGAAGAGGGTGAAAAAGAAGTAGGTTCCAAGTTTAATATTCAAAGATGGAGTTTGTCCCCCGCTGGAGGGGGCGACCGCTTCGGTCGGGGGAGGGCTCTACCGCACAAGTGTTATATTCCCCTTTTTTTGAACACGTTTTCCTGACGCCAACGTTCCGTCAAAATGGTAAGTATATACACCAATGTTTTCTTTTTGCCCTTCAAGCGTTCCGTCCCAACCTATAGTAGGGCTCGTGGTTTCAAAAACTTTTTCTCCCCATTTATTATAAATTACGAGTAGAAAATTACGCAAGCACTTTGCGCCTTGGACAAAGAGAATGTCATTATCATTATCGTTATTTGGTGAGAATGCATTTGGAATGTAGATTGCGGGCGTTATAGAGTTTTTAATATTGACTAATTGCTGTGCGGTGTCAGAACAGCCAAAGGCGTTAGATGCAATTAGCGTAACTGAAAAATTTACAGGAAGGGAAAAGGTACTTAATGGATTCTGATCTGCAAAGTCTATCATCCCATCACTATAAATATCCCATTGCCATTTACTTGCATTAGTAGAATTATCGATAAAATTCATACTTATTGTTGAGCTGCAGGTATCAAGCACATATTGTATTGTAAATGAGGCATTTACGTCTGGATTAATTTGAACGGCTATTGATGCTGTATCTTGGCTGCAAAGACCGGTGACAATAACAGAATATGTTGTGCTGATGGACGGAGAAACTATAATGGAAGGTGTAGTTTGTCCGCCTGGACTCCAGATATAATTTAATCCGGAACTGCTAGTAATTGTGGTCATTTGTCCTTGACATATAGTGGTATTACTCGCTGATAAAATGGCATCTGTATCTAAAGTGAATTCCCATAGATCTTTTAGGGGAGTATTAATATAAATTCCAGTTCCAATGTATGCTTTATTGTTAATTACGAAAGATGGTTGATCTGCTCTGCCTAGTGAAGGTAATGATGAAGCAGCGCTCCATGAATTGGTTAGTGGATCATACATCCACAGATCATTAAATAATATACTTCCTGATCCTAATCCTAAAAATCCTTTATTGCAGATACTAAAACCAGTAGCGCCACATCGAGGTGCTGCTGGCAGAGTAGCATTTTGTGACCAAGAGTCTGTGGTTGGATCATATTCCCAGAAATCTACATTCCAATTATTCCATTTATCAAGCCCTGTACCTACATATGCCTTACTTCCAATTACAAAAGGGGCGCGATCAACATCTTGCCGCTGACCCCCAAGGAAATTTGCTAATTGAGTCCAAGTGTTGCTTGCAGGATCGTATTTCCAGAAGTCTTGCAGAAAGCTTGGCGGACTATAACCTGACCCTGTTCCAACAAAGCCACGGCCACCTACTGAAAATCCGCACGCAATTTCTCGGGCAGGTCCCATGAAACTAGCAATTTGTGTCCAAGCATTAATAGTTGGGTCGTATTCCCAAAAATCATTTTGAAGATTTCCTGTGCCCAGATAGCCTTTAGATCCAATCGCAAAACCAACTGCACCGCTGCGGGGTCCGCCACCAAAGTTTG
>JADLAP010000373.1 GCA_020848195.1 Phycisphaeraceae bacterium | reverse complement strand
TATACAAAAACAGAAATATTGGAATTTTATGCAAATCAGTTTTATGTATATTCAAACGGCAGAGGTATCGGGATTGCGGCTCAGTATTATTTCAATAAAGAGGTTGAGGATCTTGACCTGGCAGAAAGTGCTTTTATAGCTGGGCTTGTAAAGGTACCCGCAAAGTATACCCCTTTCATCAAGCGATCCAAGGAAGACAGGGATACTGCATATAGACTTGCGGTTGAAAGACGAAATTATGTTCTTAAAAACATGCACACCTTAAAGATGATTGATGACAAGACTTATGAAGATACACGAAACTCACCAATAAATTTTAAACGGGGGAGTTTTAAATTCAAGAGCAATATCATACTCGATCAGGTCAAAAGTCTTCTGGAATCAGATCGGATCAAAAAGACACTCCAGGATCATGGTATTGAGGATATCATAGGCTCTGGAATAAAAGTATACACAACCTTGGACCCATATCTGATGGATGTTTCAGAGTATGCGTTAAAAAAACATCTCTCATACCTGCAGATGCTTTTAACCGGATACGCAAATCCACCAAAAAATAAAATATCTGGAAGCGATGTTTTGGAGAAATATGGTTTTTATATCGGACAGGTCAGGGGGGTTGAGATAGGGAAAGGGAAGGATGTTAAAGTTACAGTCGAATTCCTGCAGAATACATATCAAATGGATATCGGAAGTTTTGAGGCTTTGTCAGCCGCGGAACTATCGGGTGCCAGAGGGGATTTTGCACAAATTACAGATGAATATGTAAAGAAATTTATTAAAAGACACATTAAGGTCGATGATTATATTCTGGTTAGTGTTAAAGATGTAAAAGATGATATCCCAAAACTAGAATTGGAGAATACTCCTGAGGTGCAAGGGGGAGTAGTTGTAATTCAGCAAAGTAAAATATTAGCAGCAGTGTCGGGTTTTGAGAATAATAATTTTAATCGTGTCTTTTTTGCAAAGAGACAGCCAGGATCAGTATTTAAGCCGATTCTTTATGGTGCGGCCTTAGAGCTAAACTGGGCCGTAACAGATACTCTCCCAAACTAT
>JADLAP010000372.1 GCA_020848195.1 Phycisphaeraceae bacterium | reverse complement strand
TCCCCCGTGCCGCCCCATCTTGATGTTCCAGAATGGAGCTTCAAGTCTCGAAACGCCCCCGGCGTGAGTTGCCAGCGTTCACTCACCTCCACCCTCCCCCCACACCGCCACCAGGTCGCGGAGAGCCGGCTCCGCAGCGTCCCTCAGCGCGAACACCGCGAGGTTGTCCATGGCGCGGGTCATGCCCACGTAGACCAGGTTGCGCAAGAGCTTGTCCGCGCTGCGCTCGTCGTACTGGCCCGCCATTGGGAGCTTGGGCAGGTACATCAGGACCACCGGGAAGTCCAGGCCCTTGGACGAGTGCACGGTGCACAGGCGGACGGCGCCGGTGGTCTGGAACGAGAAGTCCTCGGCCCGGATGTCCGCTGCCTCGCGACCGGCCACACGCAGGGCCTTGCCCACGCGGTTGATCTCCTCGCGCGTGGGGCAGAGCACGCAGACATTCTCCGGGTCGTAAGACAAGGTATTCAGGAAGAGATCGACGCGTTCCACCAACTGACTCAAGAGCGTGTCCGCTGTCGGAGCAGTGAAGAGCTCCGGCACGGGACCCTCGCGGAATGCCATGGGTGTGGTGGAGGTGTCGTGGCGGCCCTCGCCCGCGGATACTCGGTAGCGCTCCGCCAGCTCGTGGATAGCGCAGGTGTTGCGGAAGTTGGTGTGGAGGATGCGCGTGCGGCCCGAGATGTCCACACCGGCCCGGGCGTACGGGGAGCCGATGCCGTAGATCGACTGGTCGGTGTCGCCGGCCATGATCAGGGCACGGCGCGCCAGGAGCTTCAGGGCCTTGAGGTCCACGGTGTTGAGGTCCTGGCTCTCGTCCACGAAGATGAGGTCCGCGTCGCGCGCGCCGTCCGCCTCCGGGCCGCCCTTCTCCAGCCTGCGGATGAGCTTGATGCGCGCCCAGTTGCGAGACAGGGCGCGCGTGCGCTCCATGTGCTCCACCATCTCGTCTCGAACCTTCCATATTACGGTGCGCTGGGCGCCGGAGAGGGGCTGGCGCATGCCCCTGCGGAGCACGCGGTTGTCCACGTACTCCTCCCGGCTGAGGTCGGTTGCCAGGAGCAGGTCCTCGATCTCG
>JADLAP010000228.1 GCA_020848195.1 Phycisphaeraceae bacterium | reverse complement strand
CAAAACAGTCGCCTTGCCGGGCGATAAGACGAGCGGCTCCTGCCAATCCTGCAGAACCTCGCTTAACTCGACTTTGATTTCCTCGCCGATTTTCTTTTCGACAACCATGCTGGCAGCCGTTTCCTGGATTACAGGCAATCCCACTTTTAAGGCGGCCTGCCCAGTGCATGGCGACTTGCCGGAATTGAAAAGCGAAAGGTTCAGAGCGATAAGCCCTTCGCTCAGTTTTCCGAAGTCGGTCTTGACTCCCACAGATGCGAACATCGCACGAGAAAAGGCCTGGTAATGGTCAAACCATACCGGGTGGTCCTGCATCGCGATTCGATTACCGCCGAGTTTAAAGCCGGCGGAAAAGGAGAACGTTCCATCTTTCTCAAGTCCCAGACTTCTGCGGGAGATTTTAAGTTCCACGGTCCAGACGCCGTCGGCAACGACGCTGGCGGTATCCATGACGGCGTTGAACTCCAAATCCCTGTGGCATCCGCCACCTTCCCAGTTGATCTTTTCCTGCGCATCATAAACGTTTCCATTTGGCGCCAGCGTCATGTAAACGCCAGTAAAGCTCTTTCTGCCCGGTGCGATGTCCTCAGGACAAATGAAGAGGCAAAACAGATCGCCTTTTGCGATCTGGGCCGCATCGTCGCGCGAATTCGAAATCGAATTGAGCGTGTATCCCTTCGGAACCGCAACGGAAGCGGCCACATATATCGAATCATTGTCCGCTGCCGATGCAAACCGTGTTGCTTCCGGATAGGCCACATGCGTATCAGTGGCGATGAAACCGGAAAACATTGAAGGATATTCTTCCGGAAGTATCTTTCCGTCAATCGTAATCGCCTGTGAAACCCAAGAAAACGGAAACATATTGCTGATCCGCGGCGCGGCATCGGGATTATCTGAACCAGATGCTTCCGGACGATTGCGGGCCAGCAGGTTAATCTCGCCATCCGACAATACCACAGGGGTTACGTAAAGATCGCGAAGAATGCTCTGAGTGTTCTTGCCCATCTCCAAGCCCGCGCCGGAACCGAACGCGAGACCTTCCATGGACTCAGGAAAGAAAAAATTGCCTTCGGCGACACCGGCTACAGCTCCATCGACGTATAACTTGGCCCGGCTCCCCTTTTTCCATGTGAATCCCACATGATGCCATTCGCCTATCTTCCAGGTATCCAGGCCGTCGTACGAGCAATTGATTCTGCCATTTGTGGGTTTATTCGGAGGCGTCGGCAACATACCATAAAACCAGAGCTTCTTGCCGTCATCCACGTACTTGTAAATCAGGAACATGCCTCCCTTGGGTTCAAGGGGATGCACCAGGATGACGTGGTCCCTGGTGCTGGCGTCCCAGTTCACCGGTTTAATCCAGAAGGCCACCGTTCCCTGCTCGCCATGCCAGTCAGGCATCGTAATTTCAGGGGCTGTCCCAGCTTTTCCGATAAGTATTCCGTCTTTCTCAAATGACAGATCCAAGGCATTGCGAACGGCAGCCACCTTATTGTTCAACGGCAGCCGGGACTCGCCATGGAATGGAAAATATGCAGTACGTTCATCGGCTGTGGCATTGCTTGCGACTATCCAGATCACAACCAGCAAACAGGCAGGAAAAGCCGGTAACTTCATGACATACTCCTTCTGTGTATTGCCAATCCACGACAACTTGGCCTATCTTCCAGCGGATGACCGACAGGACATCTGATTCCCGACGGGCCGGCGTCAGGAGGTTCGGGGGGGTGAGGGGTTTCACGGCAACCTCCGTCCGCAGACACCTGGAATGCGTCGGAGTGGATATACATCAGACATGCATCATTATGCATTAACTGGACATCATAAGTCAAGGCCATTTTCAGCCCATATTCCCATGGGCCTGCACAAACTGCCGCCCTGATCGTTCCCCACATTCGGTACGTTGTTCCGCAGCTCGGCCGAGAAGGGGGATATTGGCCACGCGCGCCTCATGACGCTGGCGGTTCCGCGTAAGCCTGATCCGCCCAGGGGCCAGCCGACACGACGTCTGGTTCTGCTGGATCGCCTCGACAAACCTGACAGCTACCACGTCTAAAGCCCGGACTCCAGCCGGCTGGCTGACCCTCTGGCGCAGCGGGCAGACCCTTTTTTCCTTTTCCCATGTTCCCACGTTCGTATCGCCTTCGAGATGGCGTCATATTTCACAGCAGATTTCCAAAATCAGGCTTGACAATTGATGTCTTGTTAATGCATAATAATGTACACGTGATGCATATGACTACTGCCCAAGACATTCCCAGGTTCAAGTTCGCCGAGCAGCGCATCCTGAAATGGATTCGCACGGGGAAGTTCTCGCCGGGTTCTCAACTGCCCAACGAGCAGGCCATGGCGGACGAACTGGGGATGAACCATCGGACGGTTCGTCGCGGGCTGGAGGAACTGGTCAAGGCGGGGATCGTGGAAAAGCGGCCTCGCGTGGGCAATTTCGTTCGCGGCGTCCGGCCGCGTGAACTGACTGATTCCATCGTGCTGGCGTGTCCGAAATACAAACTCGATCTTCCCGACCAGCATCCGGCTATCGGGGCGATCATCAGCGGCATGTGCCGGGCGCTGGATCGGCGCGACTTTTCCGTAGGCACGATGTCCTACGCTCCCGGCCGGCTGTGGGATGACATCGGCCCGACCCTTGTGGAACGCGGCGTCCGGGGCATGATCCTCTTTCCCCAGCGCGACATCACCGTGGAGGAAATCCGCAAATTCGAGGATGCCGGCGTTCGCGTGGTCCTCATCGGCGAGACGCGCGACATTTCCCTGGATTCCGCGGTTTCCGGGGCGGTGACCACCACCATCATGCCAGCGCTGGAACAGATCCTCCAGCGCCTGATCGACGTCGGCCACCGCCGGATCGTCATGACCACCTACATGCTGTCGCCGCACCGGCGCAGCATCGAGCAGTTGGTCCGGAAATTCATGGACCGTTATGAGTTTCTGGGCACGCCGGACGACTTTTTCTTCGCGCTGCCCAACGTCGACAAGGTGGACATGTCCCGGCTCGACAGGCTGTTCACCCGGCAGGTGAAACCCACCGCCATCATCGCGCACGACGAAGTCATGCTCGCGGAACTGTTCCGCATCAGCTATCGCCGGGGCATCGCCGTGCCAAGGCAGCTTTCCCTGGCTGGCCTGAGCAACTGCACGCCGCTGATGTTTCCCGTGGAAGTGGCGTCTACCAACACGCTGCGTTGCCTGCAGGAAATGAGTGAAATGGCAGCCCGGCGACTTGCGCTGCTGCTCGACGGCAAGCGACTCGACGAACCCTTCCTCCGTCTCGATGAACAAGTCATCTGGGGTCAATCCATCGTTCCTCCTCCCGCCCCGTAACCGGACAAGGAGCACGTCATGTCGAACATCGCATCATGCACCGTGGGTCTTCAGAGCAACCGTCGCCGCTGGGGTTTTACGCTGATCGAACTGCTCGTCGTCATCAGCATCATCATGCTTCTGATCGCCATCCTGCTTCCCTCGCTGAAAAACGCGAGGGAAGCGTCCCGGCGGACGCTGTGCAAGACCAATCTCCGCTCCGCCACGCAGGCGATGTACCAGTACGCCGCCGATTTCAAGAACTACTTCCGCGTGACCGTGGACACCACGCGTCCCGCCTACCACACATGGATGCACGAAACCATGTGGCGGTCCAACTACCTGCCCAACTGCGAATGGAACACGGAAAACAACAACATGTTCAAGTGCCCGTCCGTCGTCGCGCCGGGCAAGCTGACCATCGGCTACAACATGCAGGCCTGGGGCTATAGCCAGGCCAGCTACAAACGCGTGGATGACGTCAGGCTGCCCGGCAAATGCGCCGTGTTCATGGACGCCCTGCTGGAGGAACCGCTGGCAACCATCGTTCCGCAGTATGTCTTCTGGACCTATCCCAGCAACGCGCTTTCGATGTACTACGGCTATCCCTACACGCACCACATGGGCGGCAACGACATGAACATCGCGTTCACCGATGGTCATGGTGAAACGTACACCAGCACCTATTGGTTCGCCACCCGGCTGTACGATCATATTTCGACCGGCATCCCCGCTTCGACGGCGTTCTGGTTCGGTCGCTGATGAACCAGCCACGACGGAGCGGGACTGCACGCGGAATGGGATCGTGCCGGGGCATGGATGTCGCATCGACGATTCCATGGTTGTTGTAAGGGGATTGTCCATGCGTCTGATGCCTGCCGTACCGACGGAAGATGTGCCGCAACTCCTGGCTGATCTGGCCAGTCCGCTGCATGGCGTGTGCCTGCGCGATCCGCATCGCAAGCCGGCATCTCAGCGGGAAGCCGGCTTGGATGGGGGATACGACCTGATCTTCCGCGATCCGTCGGCGACTGCCGGCCTGCACGCGGCTCTGGATGATTTTCACAGGTTCATGTCGATCTGCATGGATGTGCCGCGGCGAACAGAGGGGTTCGCCATTGAACTGTCGATTGGAACGCCGCGGGATTGTCCGGCCGAAGCGCCTGAGGCGTTCCATGTCAGCGTGTCGTCGACCGGTGCCGAGGTGGTGGCTCAGGACCATGAAGGCCTGCGGCGGGCGATCTTCTGGCTTGAAGATGAAATGGCGCTTCGTCGGGGGCCGTATCTGCCGTTGGGTCGCGTCAGCCGCTGGGCGGTGATTGTGGACCGCATCGCGCATTCGCCGTGCGCCTCCGGCCGTAACCTGACGGGCTGGGAACTGGAGGATGACCGCGACTACTATCCCGACGAATACCTGAACAAACTGGTCCACTGCGGCATGAGCGGCATCTGGGTCGCCGGCCTGCTTCGCCGACTGGTCAACTCCCAGGTCATCCCGGAACTGGGTCCGAAGTCGCATCGTCTGACGAAGCTCAAGGAACTGGTCCGCCGGGCGGGGGCGTATGGGCTACGCGTGTATCTGCTGGGCATCGAGCCTCGCGGCCTGCCCAACGATCATCCCGCCTTTGCCGCGCATCCTCAGATCAAAGGCGCGAAGTTCTGCGAGGTGACTTCCGCGCTCTGCACATCCACGCCTCTGGTTCGGCAATATATCCGCGAAGTCATGGGCCGCCTGTTCACCGAGGTTCCTCAGCTTGGCGGCTTCATCAACCTCTACAACGGTGAACGCGGCACGACCTGCTGGCTCACCGAGGACTTTGTGAAAACGTGCCCGCGCTGCCGCAAGCGAAGCCAGGGGGAGGTGCTTGCCGAGGATTTGAATCAGTTCCACGCGGGTATTTGCTCCGTGAGCAAGACCGGCAAATTGCTGGCGTGGGCGTACACCATGAACACGTCGGACTCCATGACAGCCGGGCCGACGGAACCTGTGGTCCAGACCATCGCCCGGGCGCATCCCGACATCATCTGGCTGGGCAATTTCGAGCACGGCGGCAGCAAGAAGGTGGCGGGCAAAAAACTCGATGTGCATGAATACTCGCTTTCCTATGCCGGCCCATCCGAAGCGTTCCAGTCCATCGCGGCCGCGGCGGCGCGACGCGGCGCACGGCCCTACGCCAAGCTGCAGATCGGCACGACCTATGAAATGCCTTCGCTGCCCTATGTGGCAGTACCTGGCATCGTCTACGACAAATTCGCCGCGATGCACCGCCAGGGCGTTCGCGGCTGCATGGTCAACTGGATCATCGGCGGCTATCCCAGCCTGATGCTCAAGGCGGCAGGCGAAGCGTCTTTTGCGCCATTGCCGCGGAAAACGCCGTTTCTTTCCCGGCTCGCCGGCCTGTATGCGGATCATGCGGACGTGACGAACCAGGTGCGCGCGTGGAAGGACTGGGGCCGAATCTATCAGTCCTACCCCAACAACAATCATGTGCTGTACTTCGGCCCCATCACGCGCAGCCCCGCCTATCACCTGCAGCTTCAGCCCGAACCTCGCCGGTCCGCGCCGTACAACTATGGTTGGAACTCGGATCGACAGGCGCAGCCTTTTGAAGATCAGCCCGCGCACTGGACGGGTGAACTGACCGCGCCGGAACTCGTCCGCGTGTTCCGGCAAATGGGGCGAAACTGGCTGGCGGTGCTGAATCGGATGAACGCCCACGCAGGTTCCAAAACCCTTTCGCAACGCCGGCAGCACGCGGTCACGCAAGCGACGGGAATCCAGTTGCTGTCCACCGCCAATGTGTATGAGTTCTACCTTCTGCGGGAACAGGCTTTCATCCGGAATGGTCCACGACTGAGACAGACGCTTGAGCGCATGAAACAGCTTGTGCTGGACGACATCGCGCTGGCGCGGGACATGAAACGTCAGTGCCGGATCGAGCCGTTCATCGGGTTTCACTCGGAAATGCTCGCATACAGCTACAGCGTGGAACAACTGGACAGCAAGCTTACGCAATGTCGAGCCGCGATCCGGCAACTGAACAAGTGGATCAAGACGGGACAACCGCCGAAAACCATGGCAATCGAAATTATCCCGCCGGGCAAAGCGGTGAAACCCACGTACCGGAACTGGCTCCAGCATGGCGACTGATGCTATGACAATGAAATCGGACAACGATGGTGGACAAGCACGACCGTGGCATGACGACTTTCTGACGTTGTACTGGTACGACCAGCTTGCGCGAACGGATGGCGATGAGAGTTTCCGGAAGTATGATCCATCGCGGATCATGCGGGAACTGCTGCGGCTGAATGCCGACATCTACGTGCTGTACGCCGTGAGCCAGATGGGGGATGCGTACTATCCCAGCCGCGTGCTGCCGGCACATCCCGCCCTCAAGGGCCACGACTATGTCGGCGAACTGCTGCATCGCCTGAAAAAAGCGGGCAAACGCGTGGTGCTGTACGTCAACTGGGGCACGTCACATCAACCGAACTGGCGGGAAATCGGCCCCGACGGAAAGTTCATCCAGCCCTGGACCACGGAATACTATGTTCCCTGTCTCCTTTCGCCGCAGCAGGAAGTGATCCGCAAAGTCACGCGGGAACTGACGGAACGCTACGACTTCGACGGCCTGTCGCTGGATATGTACATCAGCTATGCCCACTGCACCTGTCCGTATTGCCAGCCTCATCTGCGCAAGCTGCTGGGCAAACGAGGGCAGGTGAAGGATCGGGACATCCTCCGCGATCTGCCGGCCTACTACCGCTGGCGGGAGGAACACACCAGCGACTATCTGCGTGAGATCAACGCCATTCTCGCGGCGAAGGACATCGTGCCGTTCCACAATGGGTTCAGTCCGATCTGGAACCGCGGCGGCGTGGGCAGCCTGGGGTGGCGCAACGAACTGAATCCCTACATCACGGAAGTCTATCGGTACAACGCAAACCTGGAAATCAAGCTGCATCACGCGATGAAGCGGACTTCCTGCGCGCTGATCACCAGCACGGCGGACGCCTATTCCCATGTGCCGATCGGCCCGGTGGAGTTCCAGCACTTCGCCGCCACCGCCAAGGGCAACGCAGGTCGAATCCTCGGCGTCTGCGGCATCGGCGCATATCCGGACACCACCACGTCCCGCCGCCTGCTCGACAATGTGCGTCAGACCTTCGCCTTCTACAAACGCGATGCGGAGTTCTGCCGCGGCGCGCAGCCGGCCGGCGAGGTCGCGCTGGTCTATTCCTATGACACCCGGCGGCACGACCTGCGAGATCAGCCGATCCAGTCGCACAACTTTGAATTCTTCGGCCTAAGCCGCGTGCTTCAGGAAGCCCACATTCCCTGGAACGCGCTGATCGCCGAGATTGACGACATGCTGGAATCCCTCTTGCCCTCTCGGCTGCTGATCCTTCCCGCGACAACCTGTCTGTCGGATCGGTTCGTGGAAAGCCTGATCCAGTACCTGCGGCAAGGCGGACGTGTTCTGGCTACAGGCATGCCGGGCCTGTGGAAGTCGGCGGATATGCCACGTCGAACCTATCCGCTGGCGGATGCCCTGGGGCTGCGGCCGCGCGGCGTGCGGCCTTCGGCGTGTTTTCACGTGGAAGACGCGTATGAACCGGTCGTCTTTGTTGGCCGATCCTATCGGGTGAACGCCAAATCCGGCGTGCTGCGACGCTATATCCCCGTGGGGGCTGATCGCCCGGTCTTTGCCGAGAAAAACATCCTTCCCGCTGATCGTCCCACCGATCCGCTGGTGATTCAGAATCGCCATGGCAAGGGAACCAGCGTCTGTGCCGCGTTTGAGCCTGGCGGCTTTTACTATGAGCAGGGCCAGTACCAGGTGCGCGAGCTGCTCGAATCCCTTCTTGCCGCGGCCTATCCGCCCAGACTGCGGCAGATTCGCACCAACCTGCCGGACACCGTGGAAATCACAGCCACCGAGCAGCCTTCGCATCGCCGGCGGATCATCCACCTGATCAACAAAACCACCAGCGGCCACTACATGGGACGCGAAACCAACCGCGCCATTCACCAGGTCGTTCCCGTCTGCCATCTGGAACTGGAACTGCGGAACATTCCCGCCAAAGCCCGCGTGAGCCTGGCCCACATGGAAGGAACCGTGCGCCCAGGCCGGTCGCTTCGCGTGGATATCGACAAACTGGAAGCCTACGGCGCCATCCTGATCGAAACACCCTGATTTCCGTGCATTTCACGAAAGTCGAAGTTTCTCATGCCATCCTCCACCAAGCATCGTTTTCTACAGGAACATGGTTTCTGGGACTACACCACGCCCGCGGCCGGCGGAATGGAACATTACAAGCTGGATGACTACCGGCTTCTCTTCGACGACATGCAGTCGGCCGGGATGAACTCGCTGGCGATCTCCATCAAGTGGTTCACCACGGGCTATCGTTCGCGGCTGCCGTTTCTGGACCAGAATCCGAAGAACCGTGTGATCGCCTCGGACAATGAGCTGCTGCATCAGGTGTTCGACGAAGCGGGCCGGCGCGGCATTGCGGTCTGGCTCTCGGCGGTGGGCAGCATGTATCTGCCGTCGAAGATGAAATCACCCGCGACGGCCGTGGGATACTGGGAAGGTTTCGGTTCGTTTGAATACGCCATCTACGATCTGGATTCGCGGGAAGCGACGGATCATGCGGTGGCGATGTTCGCGGAAATCGTCACGCTGTTTCCCCGGGCGCATGGCCTGGTGGTGGAAATCGAAGCGTCAGGCAAGCTGATGCCTCATCGCATCCCGCTGTACAACCGATGGGCCAGGGAGAACGGATATCCGCGATTCGACAAGATGGGCCAGATGGAATGCCGTATTCCGCCGCTGAAGCCCTGGCGGGACTACACCACCACCCGGCGCGTGGAGTTGTCGAAGCGCATCGAAAAGACCGTGCGACAGGCAGGCTTTCGCGGCCAGTACATGATGCTCTGTGAAACCGGCTGGCAGCAGTATCTCATCGCGCAGGAAGTGAATGTGGAGATGTACCACAAAGCATGTCCGAAGTGGAGCGTGCTGAGCTACGAAGCGGCGTACAACAAGGCCCGCAATCGATACGGCGCGATGGAAATGGCGGTGGAAGAGCCGAAAAACGCCGGTGCGGTGACGTACTACCTTCCTCGCGGCGTGATGTCGTGGGTATCCGGCATGGACAGGTGGCCGTTGCCGATTACGCTGGAGGATAGCTGGAAATTGGATCTGGAGGACATTGCGGATTATCAACCATCGGGCGTCTGGTGGTTCGGCAGCGGCGGGCTGCGTCGCGGCCTGCACGTCGATCCCGCTCGACTGCGCAAGGTGGGCTTTGCGACTTGCCGCGATGCTCGACTGGCGCTGCTCAAGATGATCCGCGAATCATCCCGGTAAAACACCATGCATCACTCTCTTCACATCCGCGACCAGTTGCGTCGATACCGGCAGGATCCCATCTGGCAACCCAGGCGCGATCCGCACCGCGGGGTATGCCGCGATCCGCAGGCCCAGCCCGGCTCCGGCGAATGGATGCTGCACGGCGCATGGTCGCTGGACTGCCGGGTGGATCAGGACGTGGATGCCGCGCTGCGAAGCGATCTGGCGGATTTCCTGGGCCGGATGGGCGTCGGCGTATCGGATGCAGGCGATCAGCGTCTGGCGGTCAGGCTGAATCCGAGCTTGAACGAGCGGGATTGCCGCCTGTCGCTGCATCCCGGCTCGATCGTGCTGGAAGGCGGCGGCGTCAGCGGCGTCTGGGCGGCTGTGGCGTGGCTGGAATGGGAGATGCGGACCCGGCGAGGCCCGATCGTGCGTGAAAGCGATCAAACCTATCGCGCCGCCTGGCCCGTGCAGATCAGCCCGGGACCGGCAGGGGGCCACTATTCCGTGCCGGATTTCTCGACGGAGTTTCTCGACGACGATGCCTTCCGTCTGTACGCCCACTACGGCATCACGAGCATGATGATCTACGGCGAGCTGCTGTGTTACGTCCGCAGTCGCATCCTGCCTGAACTGAATCATCCGGACTACGACCATCACATGCAGATGCTGCGCGACGCGGCCCGCCGCGCGGCAAGGTACGGCGTGCGCCTGACCTATGTTCCCGTCTGCCCCAAGCTCAGGCCGGATCATGCCGTGTTTCGTGCTCACCCTTCCACGCGAGGCTCGGGAACGGACCGGGCCGGGAAGGACCGGACGTTTCATTTCCTCTGTTCCAGCGAGCCGGCCGTGCTGGATTTTTACGATGAAACGTTTGCGAATCTCTTCCGCGAAGTCCCCGAACTGGCCGGCGTGATCCTGATCACCTTCTGCGAATCGTTCTACCACTGCCGGGTCTGGGGCGGCCTGTCCGAGCCTTGCCCGACATGCACGGAACGCCCCATCGCCCAGATGGTCGGCAACCTGATCGGCACGGTGCAACGGGCCGTCGTCCGAAGTCAGCCCCGGGCGTTCACCGCGATGTGGATGTATTCCAACGCCTGGACCCACGGCGACAAAGTCGAGTTTTACCGGCAAATGCCCGCGGATACCGCCATCTTCTATCACGTGGACAAGGACACCATCCAGCAACGGGACGGCTACAAGAAACTGCATTGGGACTACAGCCTCGCCTGCACGGGGCCTAATCCCACCATGGCCCAACTGGCGAAGGAAGCCCGCGCCACGGGGCGCTCGCTGATGGTCAAGACGGAAACCGCCACCGGCGCGGAATTCATGCCGTTTCCCTACGTTCCCGCCATGGGGCAACTGGCGGACAAATGGCAGGTGGTGCGGAGTCTCCAGCCCTGCGGCGTTCATCAGTCGTGGCTGTTTTTCGGCATGTTCGGTTCCCGTGCGGAAGAGCTGGGGCTGTGGGCTGCTTACCGGCCGGACATGCCCAGCGAAGCGTTTCTCCAGCAGATGGCCTGCCGCGACTTTGGGCCGTCGTGCGTTGAAGCGGTGACTGAAGCGTGGTCGGCGCTGAGCCGCGCGGTTCGTCTGCTGCCGATGCTGGTGTTTCCCAACTACTACGTCGGCCCCAGCTTTCTAGGCCCCGCGCATCCGCTGGTTCCCCATGCGGACGATACAGTCCCGGACATTTTCTTCGGTCGATTGTTCTATCTGCAGGAACTGGCGGAAAGTTTTTCGACGGGTCAGGCCGACCGCGACCGCATCTGCATGGCCATGCGCGATCTGCCGGTCTATGCCCGCGACCTGTACATCTATCCCGATCAGGTGACGGACTACGGCTGGGAGCTGGTTATCCGCGACTATGCCCGCGCCGCCGAGGAGGCAAAAAGCGCATGGACGCTGCTTCGCGGGGCCATGGACCAGGTCCGCACGCGCCAGGACGCGGACAATCTGAGGGAAGAATCGCTCGTGGTCGAACTGATTTACCGGGTGATGCTGAGCTGCGAGCACACGGCCAGGTTCCTGCTGGCCAGGCGATATGACCATGAATCCGGGGAAAAACGGTTCCGTCATGAAATGTGCGACATCGCCCGGCGGGAGCGGGACAACGCGCTGGCCGCGCGTCCGATCTACGTCGAACTGCCCTGGCTCGATCTGTCCAAGCGCATCGACGGCGTGTTCCATTCGAGCATCGACATGATCGACGTCAAGGCTCGCTGGATCGAAGACGCCTTCCCTTGCCGGACGGTAGTGGCCGCGGAGTAATGTCACAGCCCGGCCCGGACGCACGCTGATCCGCGGGATCGTTCCACGCAGATCAGGCCCGCGAAGATTACCTTTTTTACCCGGCGTATTCCGGCATCTTGACGCCCAGGCGGTGCGTGGTCGTCGAGGTGAATCGACGGTGCGTCACAGACCGCTGGCCTGGCGGCTCTGGTCTTCGTCGCGGGTCTGGGGCAGGTGCAGGCCGCATTCCTGTTTGAGGCCCTTGAACCGGCCGGCACGTTCGTTGCCGTCGGCGGTGATCGGGGCGGAGGAATGCGTGTCGCCGATGGAGGCGTAGCCCTGCTCGTACAGCGGGTGGTAAGGCAGGTCGTTTCGGGTCAGATAATCATGCACATCTTTGGTGGTCCACTTGAGGATGGGGTGGACCTTGTAGATGCCGTTCTGAAGTTCGACCGTGCGGAGCTTGGCGCGATGTTCCGTCTGTCCCGCCCGCAGGCCTGCGATCCAGGCGGTGACGTTCAGTTCCTTGATCGCCCGTTGCATCGGCTCGATTTTGTTGAGCCAGTGGTAACGGCTGTAGCCTTCCTCGCCCTGGTCCCACATCTTGCCGTACAGGGCTTCCTGCCGGGCGGAGGTGATGTTGGCGCTGAACCACTTGACGTTGAGCTTCAGCTTCTTCGTGAGTTCTTCGGCGAAGGTGTAGGTTTCAGGGAAGAGGTAGCCTGTGTCGATGGCGATCACGGGCATGTCGGGCATGACCTGCACAGCCAGATGGAGCGTGACCGCCGCCTGCGCGCCGAAGCTGGAAGTCATGACCAGGCCGGGTCCGAACGTGTCCGCCGCCCAGCGCAGGATCGTCAGCGCGTCGGCGTCTTCGAGTTGTCGGTTGACCTGATCGAGATCCAGTTGAATCGACGGCGCTTCGGCGGTGGCGGACACGGCTGAGTTCCCTTTGTGATGAACGCGGACAACAGAGGGAGAAGTATAGCGCTGTGTTTTCGGGTCGGCTACATAGGCTCAGGGCGCCGTTTTCTCGACCCGGCCGCCGTAGGCCTGCCACAGTTCCAGGCCGCCTCGGAAGTCGAAGACGTTTTCATAACCGATGGCGAGCAGTTTCTTCGCGCCGGCCGGGGACAGGTACTCCGCCCAGCCCGCCGCGTAGACCACGATCGCATCGGCGTCCTTGAGCCGGTCGTCGTCCGGCTTGATCGTCGCCAGCGGAATGTTGATCGCACCGGGAATGTGGCCCGCCTCGTAGCGCTGCGGCGATCGCACATCCACCACCCCGACCTTCT
>JADLAP010000227.1 GCA_020848195.1 Phycisphaeraceae bacterium | reverse complement strand
TCATCGGGATCAAAATCGACAAAAACGGGCTTCGCGGCGGTAAAAATCAAGCTTCTCATCCACCCAATCCCTTGATGCCGGGCCGCGTGGAATCCCACTTCCCAGCAGTCCATCACAGCCCCGCGAGCCGCCGGCAGAAGGTGAAAATGCCGGGGCTTGCGGTTCGGAGGCTGGCGGCGAAGCGCCCGATTTCGCCACCGCGGGACTATCGTTCGCAAGTCAATGCTTTCCCCGGATGTTGCGTCTACCTACGCAAGAACCGGAAGAAACAGAAATCATGT
This sequence comes from Phycisphaeraceae bacterium, assembly GCA_020848195.1. Lineage (GTDB taxonomy): Bacteria > Planctomycetota > Phycisphaerae > Phycisphaerales > Phycisphaeraceae > JADLAP01. Next base: position 7,767 of record JADLAP010000227.1, on the reverse strand, counting down.
CCGATATCCTCCCCCCTCCGTCCCCGGTGTACAGACCGGAGACATCGGTTACAGATGTTCGGGGAGACAGGGGTTACACCACAAGACGAGCTGGATTTCCTTTTGGAGAGCAGCGATGTCATGGAAGAGGGGAAGGGGATCGTTCGCGTCACAGGCCCATTCAGACGTCGGCGGAGATGGAGCGTCAGGTGCTGACGTTGTAAGCGGAGCATCCCGTCGTGGGCCTGCGGTTCTGTCGTGCTGCTGGATTGCCGCGAAACGGGAAACGGAGAGGGTGGGATTCTAACCCACGGTGGACACGAGGTCCACACCGGTTTTCGAGACCGGCCCATTCAGCCGCTCTGGCACCTCTCCCGGCGGCCCGACATGCTGACGGCTTGTGCGTCAGATGTCAACCTTGGCCATGACGGGTTGTTGGAATGCGGGAATGGGGTGGAAAGATCAGGTGTACTGCGTGCGTGCGGCCTCGATGGCGGTGGCGCGCATGGCGTAGTGACCCAGTTCCGTCAGCTTCTGGCGCAGCTCGGCGTTGACGTCGAGAAACTCGAACGCTGCCTCGTAGCTGCGCAGGCCCTGGCGGCGGAACCAGACGATCTGGGATTTGACGTTGATGGTGAGATTGGGGCAGGCCAGTTCGAGGTCAACCACAGCCCCGATGCGGGGTCTTCGCCAGCCGCGGCACTGGACTTTCACACCCGATCCGGACAGGTCGATGATCTGGCCCAGGTTGCAGGTCAGGCCCATGCACTTGACGCGGCCACAGCGCCGTCGCTCGTGGTGCGAGTGATTCTCGATCAGCGGAGCCATGTCCTCGCGCGGTCTCACACCAGTGGTATCGGCAGGATCGGAAGGGAAGTTAAATGGGGCTGGTGGGGGGAAATGGCCGAATGTCCAGGCCTGAATGACGAATACAAGACGCGCGGGCAGTTTGCCCGCGGCTGGGACAAGGCATGTCATGCGTCATCCGGGTTTGGACATTCGGGCTTCGCGTCAAGCTAACCGATCAGACCCGCGGCATCGTCGTGCTGGCCTTTGATGATGACGGATTCGACGTCGTTTTCGATGAAGACGCGGTGTCCGGACCTGCCATCGACGACGCAGACGGGGATTTTGCCCGCCTTCCAGTCGGCCAGGGGCAACAGGGGCCAGCGCTGGGCGTAATGGCGGTCGGGATCGACGCGGATGCGTGAGCCGCCGGGGGCGAGTCGGTCGATGACCAGGCGGGGGCCGCTGAGGAGGTAGCCGATGGCGGTGATGCCGCGGGGGTAGTAGCTGAGGTTGTTGCCGATGTAGGTATCGACGAAGCCGAGGGACTGCTGGCCGGTGTTGCTCATGATCTGCAAGTCCCAGTAGGCCTGTGCGGAGATGGGGCCTGCGCTGCCGAGGTAGCGGGCGAGGTGATCGCGCCAGAGGTTCTGGCTGATCCAGACGTTGTCTTTTTCGAGGTCGGTGTGCCCGCAGCCGTAGGGGCAGGCGGTTTCGCGTGCGGCGTTGGCCATGTCGGTGGCGAGCCTGGCGCGGTCGAAGTGCAGGTGCTGGCCAGCCATCAGGGGCAGCAGCAGGCCGTTGCCGGTGTAGATGGAGTAGGACTGCGCGCCGGGGATTTTGTCGAACGGCAGGGGTTTGTCGGTCCAGACGTCGCGGATGCCGGACGCCGAGTCGTCGACGCAGACGGCATAGTGATCGCCGAGCCAGGCGGCGTCGTCGATGCGGAAGGCGTCGTCGTGGGCGACCTGGTCGCAGTGGCGGGCGAGGTCGGCATGCCCGACGCGACCGAGCAGGTCCGCCGCCGCCGCCAGCGCCGCCAGACGTTTGATCGCAAGGTACGTCTGTTTGCGGGCGAACTGCACGGCGGCATTGGCGTCGTCGATCGTGTTCGCCACGCCTTCGGAGGGAAAACCGCTCTGGTCGCGGTCGGTCCAGAGCAGGTAGTTGGTCAGTTTGATAACGGTTTCGACATTGCGTGAGACGGGTTCGAGGTCGCCGGTCCAGTGGGCGTAGGCCTGCATCATCAGCAGGTAATTGCAGTTTTCCTCGACGGGCATGGCATGGGCGTAGGCCTGGCCGGTGATGCGGGGACCGACGCCGATGTCGTGGTGCAGGAACAGGCCGTTGGATGGCGCATGTTCCTCGCCGCACTGGGGCCACTGGTCGAACTGCATCGCCAGCAGTTTGGGCCACAGCGTCAGGTAGAGCAGGCAGACGTTGTATTCCACGTCGATGGTGGAATGGAAGTGGCAACTGCCTTCCCAGACGGTGAAGGTCTGGCTGCCGTCGGCGACATCGCACCACCAGGTGTTGGCCAGGTACTGCTGAAAGCTCTGGTTGAGCAGGTGTCGCTGACCGCCGAGGAGCGAGGCCTGTTCGAGGGTTTTTTCAAAGTTGCGGGAACGGACGAGCAGGTCGTCGCGCCGGTTCATGGCGAAGTGGACGACGTCGTCGAGGCTGTTCCAGTAGCGGGTGTAGCGGAATCGGCCGGGAAGGACTTTTTCCTGACGTTTGACTTCAACGATGGGTTCGCCGCACCACGCGGCCCAGACGAGGCGCCACTTGACGCCGCTGCCGACGTCGGTGACGGGCAGTTCGAGCGTCAGCCCCAGGCCGTCGGCATCGGGCTGCGCTTCGGGGTTGAGGCTGACGATGCGTTCCTGCACCTCGACGGTCTTGTTGACGACGGGGTTGGTCGCCAGGGTCGTGACCGCGGTGTCATGCCACGGTTCCAGGCGATTGCGGTACGCCAGGTCGATCCGAGCCGGCGACTGTTCGGTCCCCGCCGTGGCGCGGATGGTCGTGTTCGGCCTCGACAGCCGGACGAACAGCTTGACCTTGTCCGGCGTCGGGCCTTCCGGTTTGAGCCATCGCACGTTCTTGGCGGGATTGACCCGGATCTCCAGGTAGAACGCCGGCAGCATGCACATCTCTTCTTCCTGCGGATAGAAGACGCTGTGCACGTTGAATTCGCAGCGGATGCGGTAGCGTTCGCTGTGGCCTCGGAACGTGATCGAGTTGGCGCGCTCGAACTGTTCACAGTTGTGGAACAACTCGGCCTGCTTCGTGAATGGCATCGCCCGACGCCGACCGTCCGGTTCCTCCAGCCCCACCATCAGGTCCACCGGCTCGTCCAGGTAGCGCCCCAGCGCCGAGTGCCGAACCTGATTCGCGTACGGCTCAAAGACCAGTCCAAACCGACTGCCCAACCGCGCCATCGGCCATGTCATCGATTGCATGTCTTCCCTCACTCTCCCGTCGCATGACAAACCGCCTATTGTGGGCAGCAAAAGGGATTCCGTAAAGGCGCAGTCAGAACAAGAATTCATCCGAAGATGTGGGCTACACCACCTGCGCCGTCTGTTTCCGCAGTTTTTCCACGACTTGAACGATCAACGCGATGGCGGCGTCGATCTCCGCTTCCGTGGTCATGCGGCTGAGCGACAGTCGGATCGACCCATGCGCCACGTCCGGGGGCACGCCCATGGCCAGCAGGACCGGCGAAGGATCGAGCGAACCGCTGGAACAGGCGGCTCCAGCCGAAGCGCACAGGCCCTTTTCCGACAGGGCCACGAGGATGGCTTCGCTTTCCAGCTTGGGGAAGCCGATGTTGGTCGTGTTCCACAGCCGGGGCACGGCCTGGTCGGGCAGGACGCCGTTGACCACGGCGTCGGGGATGGCGGCACGGATGCCCTGTTCCAGCCGGTCGCGCAGGGCGGTCAGTTCCTTCACCCTTGCCAGGTCCGCGAGAAAGAGCTGCGCCAGTTCCGCCGCGACGCCGGCTCCGAGGATGGCGACGCTGTTCTCCGTCCCGCCTCGTTTCTGTCGTTCCTGCGGTCCGCCGAGGATCTGTGGTTGCAGCCGGACACCGGGTCCGACGTACAGCGCGCCGACGCCTTTCGGGCCGTGGAACTTGTGGGCGGAGAAGGTCAGCAGATGCACGCCGGCCTGACCGACATCGACGGGAATCTTGCCCACCGCCTGCGTGGCGTCCACGTGCAGCAGCACCTGTCCCTGTCCGCTGTGGGATTGCACAATCCGGGACAGTTCCGCGATGGGCTGGATCACGCCGGTTTCGTTGTTGGCCCACTGGACGCTGACCAGCACGCGCCTTGGACTGGGATCCATGCTCAGCACCAGCGCGAGCAGATCATCCAGCGACTTGGGCGACACCCGGCCCGCGCCGTCGATGAGCAGTCGCTGCACCGGATGGCCCTGTTTGCTCAGCGCCTCGGCCGGCTCGCGGATGGCGGCGTGCTCCGTCGGCGGGGTGATCAGCACATCGGTGGTTTGCGTCAGGATGCCCCGGAGGGCGAGGTTGTTGGCTTCCGTGCCGCCGGAGGTCAGAACAAGCTGGCGCGGAGGCGCGCCGATCAGCGCCGCCAGCGCCGCCCGCGACAACTCCATCTGCTGCCGAACCATCTGACCCATGCGATGCACGCTGGAAGCGTTGGCCCACAACTCTTCCAGCGCCTGCATCATCCGCCGCGTCACCGCCGCGTCCGGCTTCGTCGTCGCGTTGTTGTCCAGGTAAATCCACTGCATCGGGGCATTCTAGACTCCGGATGCTGTTTTTTAGCCGCAGATCAACGCAGATGAACGCAGATAAGACACAAGCTGGTCAATCACCAAGACACCAAGAGCGCCAAGAAAGGAAAAGAGTCAAAACAATGTCATTTCTTTCTATTCCTGACTTGGTGTTCTTGGCGTCTTGGCGATTGTTTTGAATTTCTTATCTGCGTTCATCTGCGGCTCAATTCAGCATTCAATCAGGAAGTCGCTATCCTGTTTCCCTTTCATGCAGCAATGGTTGCTTCTGGTTTCAGTGGTACTGACGGTGTTCGGCGTCATCGGCGTCGGCGCGGCGTTGCGGCGCGCCAACTGGTTGACCGCAGATGCCGACGACAGCCTGCTTCGCCTGGTCATCGGCCTGCTGCTGCCGTGCTTCATTTTCCAGGTCATCACGGACAACCCGAACCTGCGTGATCCGATGTCGATCTGGCCTCCGCCGGTAGTCGGACTGCTCTCCATCGCGCTGGGCGTGGCGGTGGGCGCGGCATGGACGAAGGCGTTCGGCAAACTCAGCGGGCTGGAAAATCCCGCGCAGGCACGGACCTTTGCCGTCTGCAGCGGGATATTCAATTATGGTTACATCCCGATTCCGCTGGTGCAGACGCTCTTCGACCAGCAAACGCTCGGCACGCTGTTGCTGCACAACGTCGGGGTGGAAATCGGGGTCTGGACGGTGGGCCTGTTCGCGCTGACCGGCGGATTCCAGCCCGGCTGGTGGCGGAAGGTGATCAGTCCGCCGGCGATCGCCATGGTCGTGGCGCTGATGGTGAACATGCTGGGTCTGACGCCGCACCTGCCGGCCCCGCTGGTCAACGGCATCCACCTGCTGGCTCCGTCGGCGATCCCGCTGGGCATCCTGATGATCGGCGCGATCATGGCGGACCATTTCCAGTGGCGGGACATGGGACTGACCGGGCCTGGACGGCGGGTCATCCTCGCCAGCGTGCTGCTGCGACTGGGACTGATTCCCGTGGGCATGATCGCCGCAGCCGTGCTGCTGCCGATGTCCATCGAACTCAAACGCGTCATCGTCATCGAAGCCGCGATGCCCGCCGCCGTCTTTCCCGTCGTCATGGCCAAGCACTACGGCGGCGATCCCCGCACCGCGCTGCGCGTCATCGTCGGAACCTCCGTCATCGCGCTGCTCACCGTCCCCCTTCTGCTCCAGGCCGGCTTTCGGCTCATCGGCGAATGACCGCTCCCGCTCTTTCGCCGCTGGCGGCGTCGCGGAACCGCCCGACCTTTTCCCTTGTGGATTCCCGGCAACGGTAGAATGCTTCCATGTCGAGCGATCCACGCCAACTCGCCCGCCAGGTGTTCGAGGACAAAATCGAACAAGCCCGCCATCAGCACCCATTCGACAAAGCCATGGCCGGCGCCGCGCTGTTCGACATGCTTCGTGAACGCATGGCCTGGGGCGTCCAGATGGAGTTTCCCGACGCCGACGAAAAGACGATCCAGCGCATTGTCCTGGAACGCATCGCAGCCCAGCGGGCCAAGGGAGACGTCCTGTGACCAGCCAGGATGGGGCGTATCAGGTGGTCGACGCACTGAACCGGCTGGGCATTGCGTACATGCTCGTCGGTTCGTTCTCCTCCAACGCCTACGGCACGGCGCGGGCGACTGGCGATGCGGATTTTGTCATCGAAACCGACCAGCGCATCGACGATCTGCGACGGGCTTTGCAGCCGCATTTCCGAATGGACAGTCAGATCAGCTTTGAGCCGACGCAAGGGACGACCCGGTATCTTTTTCATCATGATGGCACCGGGTTTCTGGTGGAAGTTTTCGTGCTCAGCGATGACGAACACGACCGGGCCAGGTTTTCCCGCCGTCGTTCGATCGAACGTGGCGGTCGCGTGGCGTATTTCCCTTCGCCGGAGGATGTGATCATCCAGAAACTGCGTTGGGGACGGCGGAAAGATCAGGCCGATGTCGCCGGCATTCTGGCGCTGCAGAAAGACAAGCTGGACTGGACCTACCTGCGTTTGTGGTGCGACCGTCATGGGACACGCGCGTTGCTTGATGCGATCGTAGGCGATCCCACTTCATTTGTTTGATACGAGTCCGCAACCAAACGACAACGGACTGACGCCTGGCGTCAGTCCGTTTTTCGGTTTCATGCCTTTCGGGCAATGCGGTCGAGAGGAGTCGAACCTCCACGGGGGGATTAGCCCCACTAGGCCCTCAACCTAGCGCGTCTGCCAGTTCCGCCACGACCGCGGCAGAGGGATCAGTATAAGCAAGAATTGGCGGGTGTCGAGTGGCAGGAAGGGCGGATGACGGGTACAGTTCAAGCCTTTGCATCAAGGCCGCCCGCGGGCGTCGGGGTGAGGTTGCCGGATCGCCGCGCGGGCCAGGGAGAATCCGCCATGGCTGTGAAAGTCTGCAAGTTCGGCGGCACGTCGCTGGCCGACGCCAACCAGATCCGCAAGTCGCGGGACATCGTCCTGGCCGACCCGCAGCGGCGCTATGTCGTGCCGTCCGCGCCGGGCAAAAGAACGAAGGAAGACCAGAAGATCACCGACCTGCTCTACCTCTGCCACGCGCATGCGAAACAGGGGTTGCCGGTGAAGGATGTGTTCGCCGTGGTGGCAGGCAGATATCGACAGATCGTGGCGGACCTGAAGCTCAAACTCGACATCGACAAACATCTGGCGATTGTGGAAAAGACCATCGCCGGCGGCGCGTCGGCGGACTATGCCGCCAGTCGCGGCGAATACCTCAATGGCCTGATCGTCGCCGACCTCCTCGGCTGGCCCTTCATTGATGCCGCTGACGTCATCCACTTCGACAAGCATGGCCGGTTCCTGCCCGATGTCACGCAGGACCTGATGAGCAAGAGCCTGTCGAAGCACGAACGGGCGGTGGTGCCCGGCTTCTACGGCTCGACCTCGGATGGACAGGTGAAAACCTTCTCCCGCGGCGGCTCCGACATCACCGGCTCCATCGTCGCACGCGGCGCTTCGGCGGATGTCTACGAAAACTGGACCGACGTCTCCGGCATGCTCATGGCCGACCCCCGCATCGTCGAACAACCGCGCAACATCGAAACCGTCACCTACCGCGAACTGCGCGAACTGGCCTACATGGGTGCGTCCGTGCTGCACGACGAGGCGATCTTCCCCGTCCGCAAGGCCGGCATCCCCGTCAACATCCGCAACACCAACGACCCCAAGCACCCGGGCACGATGATCGTCTCCGAGG
>JADLAP010000371.1 GCA_020848195.1 Phycisphaeraceae bacterium | reverse complement strand
GATCTATAACAATTACCGATGGACCCTGCATGAGTTGACGCAGTATCTCTACTTTTGTCGCATAACTCTTACCACTACCTGATTGAGCAAAGACAATGCTATTCGCATTGTGCAGACTAAAGCGGTCGAGTATTACTAGTGAGTTATTGGACTTATTTACGCCGTAGAGAATACCCGATTCCTGAACCAGCTCGCTGCTCATGAAAGGAAAAGTGAGGCTTGCAGAACTACTATCGAGATTTCTTTTTTGATTCAGTACGTCCTCTGCACGGGGGAGGATAGACTGCATTGCTTCTAGTTGTTGGTAACGTGCTGTCTTTGTAAAAAATAGCCGTGCACCCATCGCGTTTTCCAGTAATTTCGTTGTTTTATCCAGTTCATCAAGCGTGCTAGCGGATACGCATACATAGACACTGATCTGGAATAACATTTCTTGTCCACGCTGTATTTTGTCTCTGAGCTCCATTGCGCTCTCAAGCGGATCGGTTACTTCAGGACCGACAATTTTACCGGCACGAACCATAGCTCGTTTCGTGCTCTCAAGCTCTGTTATTTTTCGGTGTAGTTTAGGGAGTGCACTCGTGGCTGGTACTTGGCTGATGTGATAGCTAATATCAACATTGTGGTTGAACGTAATAAGCGCATTAAGCCAACCAGAACTTGCTACAAACGGATAGCCTGATATGAATAACGTACGCATATATACGCCGTCTATAACAAGGTAATCCTGCTGTTCTTCAAGTCCTGAGTAGCTAATAATATCTGTTGCGTCTTGCGTGCCATATTCGAAACTAAAGTCCTTAGGTTGCTCGGCACGTTTCTTCTGCCAGTTTTTGTATTTATTTGTAATTTTTTTATGTGCAGAAAGTGTCGATGTGCTCATATAACGGCTCCTTCCAGTAGTTTTACTGTTTGATTAGTCAGTGGCTGTAGCTTTGCTTGGGTAGGGCTATAGAAGCTGTAGAACATCTCTAGTGATTCAATACTATTAAGTAGTTTCACCTGCATACCCATACGGCCAAGTCCTTTTGACACCATATCTACATGGAGCTTTAATCCCGAGCGGATAACATCAAAATCTTTATCTTTACTTTCATGCGAGAGTACGACATAGAAGCTGCGAGATAAAATCTTATTACTCTTTACAAGATCATTCACAAAAGCGATATAGTTGTTAGCCTGACTTTTATAAATTGATTGTTTTTCATTTGCAGTTTTTGAACGGAAAGATTCAAGGTAACGATCCATATCCATTTCTCGGACTCGGACAAGTATTTGGAAGTTAATATTTAAAGAGTTTAAGAAACTCTGATAGGTATCTATCAATGCATCCTGTTCCTCTTCGCTCATAAGTTCAAAATTGATTGATGAGACTTGCAAGATTTGTGCGTATTTATTCCTAGGAAGGAGCAGAATGCCGTCCCTAACACCCTCTATAGCAATCTGACCTCTAGCACTGCCTTTTTTATTTGACTTCTTTAATAGAGACACGAAGACCTCCTTTCTTTGTTGCTCTGAAAATAAGATCAGCTTTTGGCTCAAGGATAATCTGTTCTAGTTTGTGTAACTTACTGTCTTCGACTTTATCGATT
>JADLAP010000226.1 GCA_020848195.1 Phycisphaeraceae bacterium | reverse complement strand
GCAGCGCATTGAGGGTCTGTCCGATCACGTCCATGGTCGCCTGGCGATTGTCGATTTCCTCGAGAATCAGCCGTTCCAGCAGGTCCATGGTGGCCACGGTGGCCATGCGCGCGGTATCGCTGGGATGCTCGACCAGCAGCGCCAGCAGGCTGTCGAAATGGCCGTGCAGGGCCGCAAGGGCTTTTGGATCACCAGGATCAGCCAGGATATGAGCCTCGGCCAGTCCTTCCAGTCGTGATTCGAATTGTTTGACGTCCATTGCGTTTCCCGCTCGCTTGGACCAGTCCCCAAAGTGTCCCCACGAGAGTTTCGTATCGGCTGTTTATTCCGAATCATTTAGGGCAAATGGGAAAGGCTTTGATGTAGTTTTACCCTCGCGTCCGATAAGGGGCCGGTTTATGTCCATATTGCGATTGAAAACGATCAAGTTGCCCGAACAAGTTGACGACGTAATCAACTGCGAACCTTGTTTTCCATGTTTCGTGTCCGGATGGCGCGATGACATGGCGACAGTGTCGAGTGCATGGTGCGATGACGGGCAATATCCACAACATGCGACGACGGATTCTTCTCGCGGACGCCAATCATGGTCTTCATGACGTGGTGCGCCGGGCGATCGAATCGCAGCTTGCGGCCAAAGACGGCCAGGCGCATGTCGAAGCCTCGCAGGACACGATCAGCTACGACCTGACTGAAGCGGCCAGCGCAGCCGATGCCGTGCTGCGCGTGGAATCCGCGGTGAAGGCCGGCGATCCCGTGCATATGGTGCTGATGGCGGCGCGATTGCTCAACGATGCAGAGGCGTTCATTGATGCGTGCCGGCAGGCGGACCCCTATGTCGCGTTCGGCGTGCTGATCGACGAATCAACCCCGCCGCCGACGTGGGATGACGAAGCGATCGCGCGGACGATCCTGCTGATCCGTCCGCCTCATTCAGAGCGCGACATCCGTCATGCGGCAGCGCTGATGACCGAACTGAGCCACGCGCGGCGCAAAGCCATGCTCGTCGATCAGCAGATCGAACATCACGTGACCCAGCGGACCCGGCAGATCGACGATGCCAGGCGGCATCTGGGCGAGGCGGTGAAGGAACTGGAACTGGCCCAGGCCGCGGCGCAGGCGGCCAACCGGGCGCGGAGCCAGTTCCTCGCCACCGTCAGCCATGAAGTCCGCACGCCGCTCAACGGCATCATCGGCATGGCGGATCTGCTCATCGACGTCTGCGAGGACGATGACCAGCGGCACTGCCTGACCACCATCCAGCAGAGCGGCCAATCCCTGCTGCAGATTTTCACCGACATGCTGGACCTCTCGCGTCTGGAGTCCGGCCACCTCAAGCTTCGCTCCGAAACGCTGCCGCTGCGAACCATCGTCACTGAAACCATTCGCCTCATCAGCGCCCAGGCTCAGTCCAAGGGCCTGATGATCATGCAGACGCTCCGTCCCGATGTGCCGACGCACGTTCGCGGCGACGCGGCATATCTGCGGCAGGTGCTCGTGAAACTGATCGGCAATGCCGTCAAATTCACCGAACGCGGCGGCGTTCACGTACTCGTCAGTTGCCCGGAACAGAACGATCGCGACGCCCTGATCCGCGTGGACATCAAGGACACCGGCATCGGCATCAACCCCGCACACGTGGAGATGCTGTTCTCCGCGTTTGAACAGGCCGACGGCTCCGCCACGCGCAAATACGGCGGCACCGGCCTGGGGCTTCCCATCGCCCGGCAACTTGCCCGCCTCATGGGCGGCGACGTCACCGTCGCCAGCCAGCTCGGCGCGGGAAGCACCTTCACGTTCACCGCGCGATTGCCCCTGTTTGTCGCCGATGCCGCATCCGCTCAACCGCAATGCCAGGCGACCAGGACCGCGACGCAAAACCCTTCCCGCGATCTGCACGTGCTGCTCGTCGAAGACAGCGACGTCAGCCGCGTGGTCGCTTCTCGCATGCTCGTCCGCATGGGCTGCAAAGTCGATGCGGTCAACAGCGGAGCCCAGGCGGTGCAGCAGTGCCTGGAGACGGACTTCGACCTCGTGCTGATGGACCTCGAAATGCCCGGCATGTCGGGAATCCAGGCGTCCGTCGCCATTCGTCAGCAGGAAACCAGGCGGCACGTGCCCATCGTCGCCCTGACGGCCCATGCGCTGGAGGCGCATCGCAGGGAATGCCTCGAGGCCGGCATGGATGATTTCATGACCAAGCCCATCACGATGGATCGAATACGCGAAGTGCTGTGTCACTGGGCCGATGCAAAGAGCGACGCTGACCATGATTCTTGTGCTCAAAACCGCGAAACAACGGCGATGCCCGTATCCCAACCCTGACCTCGATCACGGAGCCATGACCATGCGCATACTTGTCACCGAAGATGATTTCACCAGTCGCCATGTGTTGACGGGATTGCTCAGCCGGCTGGGGCACTGCGATGTGGCGGTCGACGGCCGCGAAGCGGTGTCCGCGGTGTCCATCTCGCTCAAGCAGAAGGAGCCTTACGACCTGATCTGCCTGGACATCATGATGCCGAACATGAACGGCCAGGAAGCGCTGGCGCGCATCCGCGAGCTGGAGTCCGAGGCCGGCATGCAGCCCGGCGACGGCGCCAAGGTCATGATGACCACCGCGCTCAACGATTCCCGCAACATCCTGCAGGCGTTCAACGGACAGTGCGAAGCCTACCTGGTCAAGCCGATCACCCGCGCCAGGCTGGTCGAGCAGATTCGCCTGCTCGGACTGGATCCCTCTCCGCTGCAGGCGACGGAATCGGTCTCCGGCACGAGCAAATGATCGAACCGATGGATCGTCGAACAGGGGGAAGGATGTGACCCATGCGATTGTTGCTCGCGGACGATGACCAGACCGTTCTGAAGCTGCTTACGAAGCTGGCGCAAAGCTGGGGCTATGACGTCACCACAGCTTCCGACGGCGAGCAGGCCTGGTCGCTGCTTTCACAACCGGATCGGCCCCGCATGGCGATTCTCGACTGGGTCATGCCCGGCTGCGACGGCCTGGAACTCTGTCAGCGACTGGCGGCGCTGACCGAAGGCCCTCGCGTCTACACCATTCTGCTGACGAGCAAGAACAGTCCGCAGGACATGGCCAAAGCCCTGGAAGCCGGGGCGGACGACTATGTCGCCAAGCCGGTGAGCACGCTGGAAATCCGAAGCCGGCTGCAGGCCGCTCGTCGCGTGGTGGATTATGAATCAAGGCTCACGCAGACCAACATGCTGCTGGAGCGATTCGCCACCGAGATGGAGCAACTCGCCGCCGAACGCGCCGATCAACTGGTCATGGCCGACCGGATGGCGACGCTCGGCGTGCTGGCGGCCGGCGTCGCCCATGAGATCAACAATCCCACGGCCTTCATCTCCGGAAGCATCCAGACCATCGAACGCTTCTGGGGCGATCTGCATAAACATCTCGTGACATGCATGAACCCCGCGATAGCGAACAACACGCAGATCAAGTTCATTCTCGAGGAAATGCCCAACGCCTTCGAGGATATCCGAAAGGGCGTGGCCCGCATCGCCGCCATTGTCCGCGGTTTGCGGACCTACTCGCATCCCGATCAAGGCTCTCGCGCGCCGATTGATCTTCGCAAGACCATCACGGAAGCGCTCGAACTGACCCATAACCGAATCAAGCACGACATCGCCATCCGGAGGATCGAGGATGAGAATCCGGTCATGGCGACGGTCAACATGCAACAAATCGAGCAGGTTCTGATCAACCTGATCGTCAATGCGGCCGATGCCATGGAGGGGCGACCAAACAAGGAGTTGGTTTTCCACGTTCACGCCATGGAATCCGTCGCACAAATCACGGTACAGGACAACGGCCCGGGCATCCCGGTCGAAGTCTTCAACCGCATCTTCGACCCGTTCTTCACCACCAAGCCGGTGGGCAAGGGAACCGGCCTGGGTCTGTCGATCACCCAACGCATCATGCACGAACACAAAGGCACGATCGAAGCGTCAAATCGGCCCGAGGGCGGAGCCTGCTTCGTCATCTCGTTGCCCCGTTTATCTGGAGGACCGTCATGAACGTCCGCATCCTGATTGTCGATGACGAACAGAGCATACGCGATATGCTCAGTCGCCATTTCCGCTACCTCGGCTTCGAGGTCAACACCGCCGCCAACGGCCAGGAAGCCCTGGAAAAGCTCGACACGGCACGTCATGACGTCGTGATATCCGACATCAAGATGCCCGTCATGGACGGCATCGACCTGCTGCGCCAGATCCGCGCGCGCCATCCCATGACGCACACCATCATCATCACCGGCTATGTGACGCTGGACAACGCGCTGGCCTGCATGAGGCTCGGCGCGGAGACCTTCGTCTTCAAGCCCCTTGAGGACCTGCGCCGCGTGGAGCAGGCTGTGGAACATGCCGTGGAGTCGATCCAGCACTGGTGCAACCTGCTGGGCGAGCTGCGAGCCATGAAGCCCATTACAGCGGAGGCGGCCCATGGATGAGAGACGCATCAATATCGATCCGTCCCTCATGATCGAGTTCGTCGACGAATCCAGCGACGCGCTGGAATCTCTCGACAACCTGTTCATCCAGTTGGAGCAGAATCCACAGGATGAGCAGATCGTGCAGGCCATTTTCCGGCCGGTGCACTCGATCAAGGGCAACAGCGGATTCTTCGGCCTGACCACCATCAAGCGACTGGCTCATGAAGCGGAAACGCTGCTGGACCTGGTGCGCAAGAAGCTGATTCCGGTGACGCCGAACGTCATCAGCGCGCTCCTGGCCGCCCTGGACGCCTTGAAGTCGATGTTCGTCCGGGTCCGCGAAGGCCAGGAGGAATGCGAAGACCAGTCCGTCATCGACGGCCTGATCAAGAACCTCAAAGCTCCCGCGACGCCGAATCGCCATGACGCGGAATGGACCGCGGTGTTCGGCCGGCTCGAAACCCTGTCGAAGGGCATCGATCCGAAGCTCGACGACATGCTGCACGTCATCGACGAGTTGCGAGGGTTCCTCAACGCCATTCACGATCCGTCGAGCGGCGCAACGCCCGGGGGCGCCGAGGCCGGCGTCGTGGCGCACAGCGAGGACGTCACCTCCGCGATCGCCGCTATCCGCGCGATCCTCGCGGAGCCGGTGATCAACCTGCTGCCGGAAAACCAGTCCGCGGAAGTCGGGGCGGGCATCAGCCGGATCGTCGAATCGACGACGAACGAGGCTGCCAAGGCCGTGGCCAGGGACCTCCACGAGAACTTTGAGATTTTCACGACCACGGTCGGGTTCGACGACCTGCTGCGTCAGATCGTGCTGGAGAAGCTCGACCAGATCGAGAAGGGCGGGACCGGGCCAACCGCCGCGCCCTCGCCGGCCGCGACGCCGGAATCGGGATCGGAAGCGAAAGGCGACGCCGCGGCGAAGCCCGCCGCGACCGCGGCGGGGGACAAGGCCGACGCCCACAAGACCATGCGCGTCGCCGAATCCTGCATCGACACCTTCCTCGAACACGTCGGCGAACTGCTCGTGGTCGGCGACATGTTCGCCAATCTGCAGCAGCGGCTGGTCTCGGCCGGCGTTCGCCGCGAGATTATCCAGACCTTCAAGCGGACGAATGAAACCTTCGCTACGCTTTCGCAGAATCTCCAGAAGAGCATCATGTCGATCCGCAAGGTCACCATCCGCTCGATTTTCCAGAAGGTGCCCCGGCTGGTCCGCGACGTGGCTTCGGCGAACGACAAGCAGATCGACGTGCAGCTCATCGGCGACGATGTGCAGGTCGACAAGAGCCTGCTGGACCTGTTCGACGCGCCGCTGACGCACATGGTGCGCAACGCGGCGGACCACGGCCTCGAGAAGCCGGACGTCCGCACGGCGGCGGGAAAACCCGCGGTCGGCAAGATCGTCGTGAAAATGGAAGAATCCGCCAATCACATGGTCCTGAGCGTCAGCGACGACGGCGCGGGCCTGAATCTCGAAGCCATCCGCGCCAAGGGTGAAAAACTGGGGATGATCAGTTCCGGCCAGGCTCTGACACAGGCGCAGCTCGTCAACCTCATCTTCGCCTCCGGTCTGTCCACGGCGGAAAAAGTCACGGACGTTTCCGGTCGCGGCGTGGGGCTCGACGTCGTCAAACGCGCGATCGAAAGCGCCGGAGGCGCGATCGACATCCAGACCAGGGCCGGCGAAGGTTCGTCCTTCACCATTCGTGTGCCCAAGAGCGTCACGACCCAGATCATGCAGGGCTATCTCGTCCGCGTCGGCAAGCAGCGTTACGTGCTGCCGATGAACAAGGTCCGGGAAACCGCCTGCGTGGACAAGGGCGACATCAAGACGGTCATCGGCGAAGGCCGCTGCGTGGTGCGACACGGCCAGGTGCTGCCGGTCATCGCGCTGCGCGACGTGCTGGGACTGTCCAAGGCGAAAGACACCGACAAGGTCATTATCGTGACCATCCAGGCCAACCGTCAGGACCTTTCCATGGCTGTCGACGAAGTCGTCGGCGTGCAGCAACTGGTGCTGCGGGAGATCGAGGGCGTGGAAATGCAGTCCGATCTGATCACCGGCGGCGCGCTGATGGGCGACGGAACCGTCGCGCTCGTGGTCGATGTCGACGCGATGGATCGATGGATGCGAAAAGCCGCGTGAAAATCCATTTACATCTGATGTTTGCCCGGAATTACACCTAAACCAACTCCACAAACAAGCCGACACTACTGAAGGTCAAGCGTGAGCGGTTCAGTGGGAAGCTGCGTTTCGGACCGCTCGACGATCTGGCAAGACACCGAAGGAGAGCCATTCATGTCCGATGCACAGCAGACTGTCGAAGCCACCCGCGCGTCCCTGGCCGAACTGGCGGGCAAGTACCTGACGTTCCGCCTGAGCAAGGAGGAGTACGGCCTGGAAATCCTGAAAGTCCGTGAAATCATCGGACTGATGGACATCACCCAGGTGCCCCGTACGCCGCCCTACGTTCGCGGCGTGATCAATCTCCGCGGCAAGATCATTCCCGTGGTCGAGCTGCGCGTGAAGTTCGGCATGGATTCCACCAAGGACACCGAACTGACCTGCATCATCGTGGTGGACGTCCCCCGTGACGGCATGGTCGTCCAGATGGGCATTCTCGTCGATACGGTCTCCGAAGTGCTGGACATCGTGGCGGACGAGATCGAGCCGGCGCCCTCGCTGGGCGCCGAAGTCGACACCAGCTTCATCCTCGGCATCGCCAAGCGCAAGGGCGAAGTCCGCATCCTGCTGAACATCGAGCAGGTGCTGTCGACGACGGAACTGGTGAAGGTGGCACAGATCGCCGAAAGCGTTCCCGCGCCCGCGGAAGCGGCATGATCGCGTAACCCAGGGGAGACATGCCGTGGAAGATCAGGTTTTCCAAGCCATCCGCAAGCTGGTGTACCAGCAGAGCGGGATCAACCTCACCGAGGCCAAGAAGTCGCTCGTGGTGGCCAGGCTGATCAAGCGCCAGCGGGCGCTGAACCTCGCGGATGAAAAGGCGTACCTGCAATACCTCAAGCAGGACGCCTCCGGCGAGGAACTGGTCAACATGATCGACGCCATTTCCACGAATGTCACGCACTTTTTCCGCGAATCCGAGCATTTTGATTTCGTGCGCAAGACGCTCGAACACTGGCTCGACGCGGGCAGGCGCAAGTTCCGGCTGTGGTCGGCCGCCTCGTCCACCGGCGAGGAGCCGTACACCCTGGGCATCTCCATGCTCGAAACGCTGTCTCGCCGTCACGACGGCGGCGTGGACATGAAAATACTGGCTACGGACATTTCCACGCGGGTGCTGCGCACCTGCATAGAAGGTCTGTACGAGCCGGAAAAGCTGGACAACATTCCGCCGTTGCTGCGGGATCGGTATTTCCAGCGCGTGGATGACGCGGGCCGGACGATGTTTCAGATCGCCCCGCCCGTGCGGAAACTGATCAGCTTCACCCGGCTGAACCTGTCGTCGCCGCCGTTCCCGATGAAAGGCCCGCTCGACATCGTGTTCTGCCGGAACGTGATGATTTACTTCGACAATCCGACGCGACAGCGGCTGCTTGGGGAAATTCTGCGGCTGCTGGCGCCTGAAGGATATCTGCTGGTCGGACATGCCGAGAGCCTGTCCGGTCCGTTGCAGGAAGGGTACCGGCGGGTGGGGCCGTCGATTTACCAGAAGGCCGCTTGACGTCGCGGCGCGAGGGATCTCGCGGCGAAGTCAGTCGTCCTCAGCCGCGAACCGTGGGGTCGCGGCGGCTGCCGGGGCGGGTGGAAGGAATGGCGTCATGCTCCAGGTTGTGGGCATCTCGGATTTGAAGACGTCGCGGGACGGCGAGGACGTGCTGATCACGTATTCGCTGGGTTCCTGCATCGGCGTCAGCCTCTGGGATCCGGTGGCCAGGGTCGGTGGCCTGATGCACGCGCTGCTGCCTCTGTCGCGCATGGACCCCGCCAAGGCGACGACGAACCCCGCGATGTTCGCGGACACCGGCGTGATCGAACTGATCCAGCGTGTCCAGGCGCTGGGGGCGCAGAAGAACCGCCTGGTGGTGAAGGTCGCGGGAGCCGGCACGCCGCTGAACTCCGCGACGCAGTTCAACATCGGCGAGCGGAACTACACCGTGCTTCGCAAGGTGCTCTGGAAGAACGACATTCTGCTGGCCGCCGAGGAAGTCGGCGGGAACCAGCCTCGCACACTGTCCCTTCGCATCGATGACGGTCGGACCTTCATCAAGTCCAAGGGCGTGGAACACGAGTTTTGAATCACCGCCGCGGCGGAGTGCCGCGGTCTGGACGCTTCGCGGGAGACATACCTATGGCTTTGAACATCCTCCTGGTTGACGATTCCGACACGATACGCGCCGTCATGGAGAAGACGCTGCGCATCGCCGGGGTTCCCATCGCCGCCGTGCATCACGCATCCAACGGCCGCGACGCCCTGAAGGTCATCGCCGACAACTGGATTGACCTGATTTTCGCCGACATCAACATGCCCGTGATGAACGGCGTGGAAATGATCGAAAAGATGTCCGAAGACGGGCTGATGAAAACCATTCCGGTGGTCGTGGTCTCCACGGAAGGAAGCCGGACCCGGATCGAGCAGCTTAAGGACAAGGGCATCGTGGCGTACATTCGCAAGCCCTTCCATCCCGAACAGTTTCGAGGCATCGTGGAAGACATCACGGGAGGCAACCATGCCGCTTGAAATCAAAACCATGACGGAACAGGTGGCCGCCGAAGTGCTGGAAGAGATGGCGTTCATGTTCGCCGAGACGGTTTCGCCCGCGGATCTGCCGGATCCGGAGAACATGCTGTGCGCGTCGATCCAGTTCAAGGGTCCGCACACCGGTCAGGTGGACCTGGCGATGCCGCAGTCGTGCGGCGCCGCCGTGGCCGCGAACATCCTGGGCGTCGATCCCAGCGATCCCAAGGTCTCCAGCGACCAGAAAGATTCAGTCGCCGAACTGCTCAACGTCATCTGCGGCCAGTTGCTGACCCGCTACGGCGGCGAAGAGCCGGTGTTCGATCTGTCCGTGCCGAAAGTACAGTCGATGGACAGCGACGATTGGCACCACCTGCGGGACCATCCGGAATCCGTCTGCCTGATGGTGGATGAGGAACCGATGATTCTGCGGCTGACCGTGGCGGCCTGAGGCATTGTCTCATGTGAGTGATAGATCGGGGAGTGCTGTATGAACCAACCTTTTGATCCATCCCGGAAAGTCCGAGTCCTGATCGTGGACGATTCGGCGGTGGTGCGTCAGATCCTCGCCCAGCAGCTCGCCGGCGATCACCAGATCGAGGTGGTCGGAACCGCGACGGATCCCTATGTCGCGCGGGACAAAATTGTCGAGCTGCAACCGGACGTCCTGACGCTGGACATCGAAATGCCGCGGATGGACGGCCTGACGTTCCTCCGCAAGCTGATGCACTATCATCCCATCCCGGCGGTGATCGTCTCCTCGCTGACGCCCAAGGGCGGCGAACTGGCGATGGAAGCTATCGAAGCCGGCGCGGTGGATGTCGTGTGCAAGCCCGGCGCGGCGTACAAGGTCGGCGACCTGGCGGTGGAGCTGATCGACAAGATCAAGGCCGCTGCCCACGCCAAAGTCACCAAGCGGGAGCCGGTGGCGCCCGCGGCGAAGGCGACGATCAAACGCCTCTCCATGACCCGCACCACGCATCGCGTGATCGCCATCGGCACCTCCACCGGCGGCACCGAAGCGCTGCGCCACGTGCTCTCCCGTCTGCCCGGCAACTCGCCAGGCATCGTCATCGTGCAGCACATGCCCGCGCAATTCACCAAGGCGTTCGCCAACAGCCTCAACAACAACTGCGAAATCCAAGTGAAAGAAGCGGAAAACGGCGACACCGTCGCGCCGGGCAAGGCGCTGATCGCGCCGGGCAACTTCCATATGCTGCTCAAACGTTCAGGCGCGGTCTACATGGTGGAGGTTAAGGACGGCCCGCGCGTCAACCGCCACCGGCCCAGCGTGGATGTGCTCTTCAAGAGCGTCGCCCGTTACGCCGGACGCAACTCCGTCGGCGTCATCATGACCGGCATGGGCAACGACGGCGCGGCCGGCCTCAAGGAAATGCACGACGAAGGCGCGTCCACCATCGCCCAGGACGAAGCCAGTTCCGTCGTCTTCGGCATGCCGCGGGAAGCCATCGCACTCGGCGCCGCCGATCACGTGACGTCCCTGGACCGCATCGCCGCCAAGATGCTGCAACTGGCGGAAGACTCCGAAAACGCCGCCGCGTAAACCGCTCCCGGCATCCTCCGTTTCACGGCGAAATCCCGTCATCTTCCGGGAACCGGCCGACATCGCGCCCAAGCGATGCCGCCAGAGCTTCCACATCCGTTATTCCACCTTGATCGCCTTCGCCTGCGCTTCCAGACACAGCCGCGCGGCGAGGAACGTGTGTTCCTGTGTCATCGCCGTTTCCGTGCGGTTGAGGCAGTCCAGGATGAGCCGGCCGAAGAACTTGAATCCCACCTTGCCCTGCACGTCGATGTACACCTCGTCGGTTTTGTTCACGAGGAAAATGTTGGAG
>JADLAP010000225.1 GCA_020848195.1 Phycisphaeraceae bacterium | reverse complement strand
TGTCCGCTGATGCTTGAGGACAGCCGCAGCGCCGCGGCGCAGGCCATTGCACCGGTGGCCCGGCGGATGCGGCGCGTGGCGGACGTGCCGCGCGGCGATGGACTGTGGCGCCGCATGGGGCAATGGTTCGGAGTCCGGAAATCCGGTTCATGATTCCACGTCCCGCGCGATTGTGGAGAAAGTGTGCATAGAATCGATATTTCCGCTTTTTTGCGCCTCGAACCTCTTCACAGCGACATGGTAATCGCCTATATTCATTCCCAACGGACTGGCGCGTCTGGGCAAGGGAGTGCTCAGCGATTCCTGCGAAAATCATTGCAACCTGTTTCGCGTTGATTGGCTTTGCCAGCGCCGTTGTCATTGGAGTGATGGTGAGCAACTCCACGACGGTGGTTATCAAGCGCGCGCTGATGATCATGGTTGTCTGCTGGATCGTCGGTCGCGTGATCGGCGGCGTCGCGCAGTCCACGGTGGATCGTCAGATCATCGCATACAAAAAAGCGAATCCCATTCCGCCGGACTATCATCCGCCGGCAGCAACCGAAGGCGATGATTCTGAAACTGTGTCAAGCACGCCGGCCGGGGCGGACAACGCAAATGGCGTTGCGACGTCTTCGGCGGCGAACGTCTGACGTGAGGTGATGGGTCGGTCGTGTCGGTCAAGGAGCAGACCATGGGGAAACTGAAATCACACGAGGGGCCGTCCGTCACTCAGGTGGACACCCGACCGATCGAGGAAGTGTGGGCGGAATACAAACGCGTCGGCGGCGAGGAACTTCGCAACCGGCTCGTCGAGCGGTTCCTGCCGCTGGTCAAGTACAACGCCGAACGCATCCATTCCAAGCTGCCCGATGAGGTCGATGTCGAAGACCTCATGTCCGCCGGCATCTTCGGACTCATGGACGCCATCGACGCCTTCGACACCACCCGCGGCGTCAAGTTTGAAACCTACTGCGCGCCACGTATCCGCGGCGCCATCCTCGATGAACTCCGATCCATGGACTGGGTTCCACGTCTCGTCCGCGCACGCTCCGGCCAGGTCGAGCAGGCACGCAAAAGCCTCCAGATGGAACTCGGCCGCAAACCCACCGAAAACGAAATCGCCGGCAAACTCAAAATGTCCATGGAGGATTTCAGCAAAATCCGCAAGGACTCCGGTGCCGTCGGTGTCGTCAGCCTCTCACGCAAATGGTTTGAAACCGATTCCAACAAGGACGTCCGCGAAATCGACGTCCTCGAAGACACGCGACAGATCAATCCCTCCAACACCGCCCAGCAACGCGACCTCAAGGATCTGATCACCAAGGGCCTCTCCCGTGCCGAACGACTCATCCTCATCCTCTACTACTACGAGGAAATGACGATGAAGGAAATCGGCATGACCCTCGACCTCTCCGAGTCCCGCGTCAGCCAGATGCACAGTTCCATCCTCGCAAGGCTCAAGGCGCAGCTTCAGCACCGCGACCAGGAACTCAGCGAAGAGCAGGATTGACCAGCAAAAGCATCGATATGCCCATGCAATGTCATGCCGCGACACCGTCGCGGATGATTCGTACATTGCGACAACATCGCCACCATGCGATTTCACGCCGCGACACCGTCGCGGTTTGTCTCGTTTCACTTCCCTGTTTTCGATGCGCTTACGCCACCACCACGCACCCGTGAATATGCACGCGAGGAATCTCGATCCTCGCCACGCCTTGGTCATAAGTGAACGCCAGCACCGTTCCCGCCGGCTCCCACGTCACGCGCCGAGGTTTCTCCGGCATCCGCACTCGCGCCTCATACGGTCCAACTTCCGGAATCTCATCCACCCAGTGATCCTCGCCGCCCAGCAGCGAAAGATCGCGCCCCGGATTCGTATTCACCACCTGGATGAGCAGCCGGTCGCCCTGTCGCTGCACCGTCATGTCCACCCACGACGGCGCGTCGGTCGTCAGCAGCGGCTGGTCGTCCAGTTCGTCCACCAGTTCGCGCATCCAGCGCAGCATGGCCACATCACCGAGATGAACGTACCGCGTGAACAGGCTGGTGTTCACGTGAATGATGCGGCCCGGCCCGCATTCGCGGATCACCGCCGCCGCGAAACCCGCTGATTCCGGTTGCGTTTCGTCGAGCTGCCCGTGCATCGGCCAACTGTTGGTCATCCCCGCCGCCTCTGGATTGTGGTCGTCCCACGGCAAAAGCAGCGGATACAGTTCCTTCGCTTCACGCAGCTCAAGCTGGTTCCAGTCGCCGTCGATGCCCACCGGCTCGCGCGTCGCGCGGGTGAGCACAAAGCCATCGTGAACCTTGCCGAAGCTCGCGTCTCCGACGCCAAGCAATTGACGATAGCGAGGACTGTGCAGCAGTTCCGGTCCACTGGCCAGCACACTTCCGCCTCGGCGCAGATGCGCTTCCAGCGCATCGACCGTGGCGTCGTCCAGCTTCGGCGACTCCGGCAGCACGATCAGGCGATCCGGCACGGGCTGCGTCAGAATCGATTCATCGGAAATCCGCGGCGAACGATGCAGGGCCGCCATCGCCATGTGCGCGCCGGCAAGGGCCGCGCTTCCCAGCGCGGAACCATGCGTCTCCGCCGCGACGATCAGCGTCCACGGCACGATCTTCACGTCGCGCCACACCGGTTCGCGCTGACGCACGAAATGCCTCACCTGCTCCGCGATGGCGACCCGCGACGGGATCATCGCCCCGTTGCCCAGCGGATAGGTCCAGTAGCCCACCGCGCCGCCGCTCGCGCCGACTGTTGCCGCTTCCTGCATCATGCGCTGGACCGTCTTCGTCCGGCTGCGCGTTTTCGGCTTGAAATGCGTGAATTTCGTGTCGCACACATAGGCGTCATACGGCGTGTCCAGCGTGGCGTACCAGCGCATCATCCGGGCGATGTCGTTCAGCCGGAACATGCCGGGCGAAAAGAAATCCCCGGATCGCCAGTCGAACGCGCCGGCGAACTGTCGCCGCGCGCTGACGTTGCCCGCGCTGTACGCGCAATCGGACTTGAGCGATTGGACCAGCGCACGGAACCGTTGTCGCCATGTCGCCAGCACGCCGATCCAGAACGAACTGTATTGCCGGGCAAAGCCCTCGCGCTGGCGCAGATCGGACAGCGTGCCCGTCCATCCCGTCCGCTCGCTGAACTTCGCCAGGCAGCGCGGACAATGGCAAGGCCCGGGCCAGTCGCCGTCCACCCAGATGCCGTCCGGCTCGTACCGGCTGAACATCTCCGCCAGATGCACGCTGACCCACTGATCGAAATAGTCGCTGTGCGGACAGACGCCCATGGCCTTCATGTGGGGGAAATCGGGGAAATACGCGTACTTTTCCCCTTGGTCATTGAGCATGGTCCAGTCCGGATGACGGATCGCCGCCACGCCGTCGAGCAGGCCGCTGTAGTACAGCACCAGCTTCGTGCCGGTCTTCCGCGTCGCATGGCGGAACAGCGCGGGCATATCCTGCGCGAGCATCAGATGCTCGGTGTGCAGGCTGGAACGGAACGTGGTGTATCCGCCGTGGCCCTTGGCGTAGACGCAGATGTAGCCCAGGTCCAGCCGGCGAAGCATGTCCACCGCCTGGGCTTCGTCGATGCCGGAGCCGTAGGGCCGAAACGACACTTCAGGATAGTAATCCACCAGCAGATTGAAGCGGCTTGCGGACAGCCAGTCCTTAGCGGTGTGGCTCATGGTTCACATGCTTTCCAATGGGATGTTCAGTACATGGCCGCGAACATGGCCAGCAGATTCAGGGACGGCAGCGTGACGTCGATCGCGCCCCGGCTGTCGATCCGGCACGGTGCTTCGGCCATGTCCGGTATGGAAATCATCCGGGAAAACCGCTTCCCCGCCGGCGGTCGAAGCTGGAACGTCACGTTCGGCACAGGCAGCACCGGCTCGGCTTCCTGCGCGTTGAGCAGCGAGATGAGATACCGGCTGCGCTCGGGCTGATCGAACACGGTCATCCTCACGCCGGGATGCGTCTGGGCGGAAAATGACAGGGAATCACCGGATAATTCCCGGATCAGATGCAGCAGCAGACGGTCGTTGGCCGGCGCGTGGACGCCTTCAATGTCCGCGGCGATGTAGACGCACCGGCCCTTGCCGAAAGCGTTGCGGACCAGCGCCGGCGTCTGCGTGTCCTCCCACGGCGGGCAGGTGTGGATGCTGATCCAACGGTTATTGAAGATCGTGCCCGGCTCGTCATAACCCATCGTGGTGAGCCGGCCCAGAACCTCGCCCTCGGCCCGCGGCTTCAGGCGGATCATGCCCAGGCCGCCGTTGAGGTCATGGGTGAGATATCGCTGCGGGTGGATGCACTGCCGCAACGCGGGATCGTCGAATCGCAGGTAATTCACATATTTCACATCGTCGCCGGCGAAGTGGCATCCGAACACGTCGGCGAGCATGAAGTCGTCGCCGCGGACGCCGCTCGTTTCGGTCAGCGACGTGTAACGCGTGGCCAGCAGCTTGCCGCCGCGTTGGACATAGTCGCGCAGCGCGTCGGCTTCCGCGCGGTCCATCCGCAGCGCGTTAGGTACGATCACCAGCTTGAAGCGATCCAGTTCGCCGAGTTGCCGGCGCGTGATGATGCCGAAGGGCAGGTGATGGCGGCTGAGAATCCGGCTGAATCCTTCGACGCTTTTGCGATGCGGAGAAGCGGAGCCGCCGGCGAGTTTCGCCAGTTCCGTGCCGTTGTCGGCGAACGACATGCGTGACTCGCCGCTGAGGTAGATCGCGATATCCTCGACCGGCCGGCCGCCGAGGTGGGGTTCGTAGGGGGCCAGGTCGCGGTACAGTTCGCCGAGCATGTCGTAAAACGCCGGCGTCAGCGTGCCTTCCGGATTCACCGCGTCGATGAACAGCATCGCGCCCGATTCCGCCAGCACGCCGCAACTGTACGTCCGCAGTTCGTGCATGCTCTTGGTGCGTTCATGCTCGAAGCAGGTCGAGCACCGGCTGGTCATCAGCTCCAGCGGCCGATGGCGCGTGAGATTGTGAAACATCTTCGCCGCCACAAGGCCTTCCTCGCCGCCGCCGTAGAGGTCGGCGCTGAGGAAGTCGTAGTGCTCGCTGATGGCCAGCGGCGGCGCGTACCACCAGTTGATCGTGGCGGCGGCGAAGTTGTGATAGACCGGAATGTCCTGCGATTGCTTGACGGTTTGGGTCATCAGCGCGGCGAATTCGATCAGCCAGCGATCCCTGGCTTCCTGAAACGCGCACCAGGACGGGTCCAGCCAGTTCACGGTTTCCGGGATTTCCCGGCCTGTTTCCTCGCGGAATCGCTTTCGGCACTGCGGACACACGCACACGCGGGGCCAGAACGTCATGTCGTAGAAAAACGCGTCGAACGCATAGGCCGACGTCAGTTCGCCGATCTGCTCCACGCTGAACCGGCGATAGTCGGGGTGATTCGGGCAGCAGGTTCCATACCGGCCCGGCTCCTTCTCGAACGCCGCTTTCAGGTCTGTTTCATGGGTATATTTCGCCGGCACGATGCGCCAGTCGGGATGTTCCAGAAACGCCCAGTTGTTGAAGATCAGGCTGTAGTACCCGCAGGCCGCGATGTCGCGCTCATGCAGAAGCTCAAGCGTTTCCCCCACGATGTCCCGGCCGCGCAGACCCGCGTGCATCTTCCCGCTGCGCGTCGGCCAGTAGCACAGCCCCAGGTGCGACTGGCAGTAGAACATCGCGGCGTTCACGTTCGCGCGATGCCACAGGTCCACCGCCGTCTTCGGGTCGTACTGCGCCAAGGCGCGGGGATCCCAGTCGCCGATGTGCATGTCCAGCAGCAGGCGTCGGTGACGGGAGAGGTAGTCCAGCGGCGGCATGGTCGAATCCTTCCACAAAACAGCCATTTGTGTGATATGACGGAATGTAACCTCCGCAATCACAAGCGTGAATGAACCAAATGGTTATTCCATGTAGAATATGGGCATGACGCTTTCCTGTCTTAAGGGTTTATGCGAAGGCACGCTGATGCGGCCGGTGACGATCAGCCGGCCGGGGCAGGTCGTCATGGCGGGGCTGCACCTGCACATTCGCCGTCCGCCGGGGCCGATGCGCTACTGGGACACCTACGCGCTGGTGTATGCCTTGGAAGGCCGGGCCGCGTACACGGACCAATCGGGCCTGAGCCGCCTGCTTACACCCGGCGACGCGCTGTTGACGTTTCCCGGCCACGGGTACGTCTACAACCCGGATGAACAGACCGACTGGAGCGAATTGTGGATCGTCTACGCCGGGGCGATCTTCGACGCCTGGCGCGGCGCAGGCGTGCTTCAGCCGGCTAATCCGATTTATCGCCTGTTGCCGATCGACACCTGGCTGCACCGCATGCTCAGCCTCGTCAGTCCATCCTCCGTGCCGGATGTGCAGGCGGATTGCCGTCGCGTCTGCCGGTTGCAGGAACTGCTGGTGGACATCGTGCACGCGGGCGGCGTGGGCGCGGCTGGGGAGGATGACCAGCGCTGGCTCGATCGCGTCATGGCGCAGCTCAATGCCGTGCCGCTGCACAGGCGCATTTCACTGGGCAAGCTGGCTGCCGAGATGAACCTTTCGCTGGACCGATACCGCAAACGGTTCGCCGCGCTGACCGGCATCACGCCGTCGCGCCATCTCTTCCGCCGGCAGATTGATCTCGCCTGCGAACTGCTGCCCACCACTGGTCTGCCGCTCAAGCGCATCGCGCGACAGTGCGGTTTTTGCGATGAATTCCACTTTTCCGCGCGGTTCAAGGCCGCCATGGGCGTGTCGCCGAGCCAGTACCGACAGCTTCGGCTGTGCCGGCCAAGATGATCACAGTTCCACGACCGTATGCGTTTCGGCGGAGCGTTCCATCGCCTCGACCATTTGCGACGCCGTCAGCGCGTCATCGAGCGTGGACAGCGGCGGCTCGCCGAGGCGGATGCAGCGGTTCACGAAATGATCCACTTCATGCTCGATGCTCAGGGGATATGCGGCATACACCTGCGAGTGCGCCTCGCGGCGCTGGTACTGCACCCAGTCTCGGTAGGTGTACCGCGCGCCGCCCGATGTGCCGAGGACTTTGACCATCACCGTCCACGGGTCGCTTGTGTGATCATCCGCGGCGAAACTCGCGGTGAAATGCGCCAGCGCGCCGCTTTCAAGCTCCAGATTGACCATGGCGATGTCTTCCCGGTCCAGCGTCTGGTAATGCAGCGTCGCCTTGAACGCGCTTAATCGCACGGGCTTGCCGGCGAGGTAGAGCAGGATGTACGCGTGATGCGTGGCGATCTGACGGATTACGCCGGGGTATCGTGCCGCGATCGACTCGACATGTTCGATGTTGTACAGCACGTGAACGGACGTGACGCGGCCCAGCGCGCCGTCGTCGATCATCCGTCGGATGCGGATCAGTCCGGGATCGTAAACGTAATTGTGACCCGGCATGCAGACAAGCCGCTTGCTCTTCGCCAGATCGCGCAGGGCGAGAATGTGGGCTTCGCACGTGTCCACCGGCTTCTCCACCAGCACGTGTTTGCCGGCGTTCAGAGCCATTTTCGCGTAGTTGTAGTGCGTTTCGAGGTTGGTCAGCACGAGCACCGCGTCGATCGCGGGGTCCGCCATGATCGCTTCCACCGTGGGATAGGTTTTGCAGCCGAACTCCTTTGCCCGCAGCTCGGCGCGGTCCTGGCTGCGATTCCACAGCCCGGCCAGCTCCACGCCGCCGCAGCGACGGATCGCCTGCGCGTGCTGGATCGACACTTCGCCCGCGCCGACGAAGGCAATGCGGATCGGATCGCTCATGCGTGTTCCTCCAGGCCAAATGCGCCGAACGCGAAAACTTCCTTCAGCCGCTCAAATTTCACATCGCCGCGGCCGTCGTCTTCCAGCATCTCGGTCATCAGCAACTGCCAGCGGGGAAGGATGGGATGTTCCCGGCTGCGCCGCCAATGCTCCGGCGACGGCGCGGTGGCGTGCAGGAACAACTCGTCTTCGCCTCGCCGGTAAATGACCATGTTCACCCCGTTGTCGCGCATCGACGCGGCAAGCTCCGGCCAGAGATTGTCGTGCAGCGCCTTGTACCGTTCAAAGCATCCGGGCTTGAGTTTCATCAATAGACCGAGGGAAAACATGGCGAAGTTCTCCTTGTTTACGCATTCAGCGGGGCAACGCCCAGTTCTTCGGCGATGTGCTGGAGCTTCGACCAGGTGTCATCCTCGACGGGAATGCCCTGTTTCTCGCGGGCCAGATGCGTCCGCTGCTCCGGCTCGCCGGGCAGCAGCACTTCGTCGAATCCCTCGCGCGGCTTGGATGCCTTGAGCCATGCGGCAAGCTTCGAGACCTGATCGTTGTAGAAGTCCTGTCCGCTGAAGGCGCGGGGGTCGATGAACAGCGCGAACCAGCCGTTGGCGACCTGATCGATGTTGGCATGACTGCAACAGCCGCCTGCAATCGCGCCGGCAAAAATATCTGCGAAAACAGCCAGAGAATAACCCTTGTGTCCCGCCACGGGCAGGATGGCGCCCTTGGGGTCGCCGTAGTACGTGGCGGGATCGGTGGTGGGCTTGCCCCGGCCATCCACGAGATATCCCGCGGGCAACTGCTCGCCGCGGGCCAGCGCGAGCTTCACCTTGCCCTCGGCGGTGATGGAGGTGGCGAAGTCCATGGTGATCGCCCGGCCATCCGGCAGCGGCGCAGCCGCGGCCAGCGGATTGGCCGACAGCTTCGGTTCATAGCCCCCATGCGCCGCCTGCAGCACGCCGCCGCCGTGCGTGTTCGTCAGCGTCCACGCCACGACGCCCGCATCCGCCGCCTGCTCCATGAACTCGCCGATCCGGCCCAGATGCGCCGAACGGCGGACCGTCAGCACGCACAAACCCAGGCTTTTCGCCTTGGAAACCGCCAGTTCCGTGGCCTTACGGCCAATGACCTGGCCGAACTGGAAATGCCCGTCGACCATCAGGATCGGGCCTTGGTCGCGCGTGACTTCCATTTTGCCCTGGGGACAAATCCAGCCCTGGTCCATCCAGTCAACGTACTGGATGACGCGGATGACGCCGTGCGAATCGTGGCCGCGGAGATTGGCGAGCACCAGCGAACGGGCGACCATGTCAGCCACGTCGGCAGGCGCGGACTTGGCGATGAAGATGTCGCGGACGAAGGGTTCCAGTGACTGGCGTGCGATCGTGGGCATCGGCTGGCTCCTCATGTAGGTTCAGGCCCTGTCGGCGCGGGGAACCTAAGACGCGACCGCAATCCTGTCAAGAACGGCCACCGCTGCGTGATCGGTTTCATCACGATGGAAAACGCCAACATCAGGACAAATACGCGACTGTTGCCGGGGGAAAACCGCTTAACGCATCGCATTTCGACCCGCCGCGGCACGGGCTTTGACCGTGCGCCGGTCCAGACCCAGCCGCCTGGCGGCCGCCTCGTAGCTTCCCTCCCGGTCGTGAACCATCGCGGCGTACCGGCTGAGCAGGCTGTCCGCGTCCAACCTCAGATGGCGAACATCGTCGAGCAGGCGTTGCATGGGATCGCGTTGCGATTGGGTCTGGTTCGCCAGCGGCTCATAACTTCCGCGCACCATGACGTTCCGCACGCATTGCTCCAATTCGCGGAAATTCCCGGGCCAATCGTAGGTTTCGCCAAGCCCCTGGCGGATCCACGCCGCCGCGTCGCGGCAGAGCGTCTGCGGCTGACGCGGGCTGATGCGCCGGGTGATGAACATGATCATCGCGTCGAGATCGCCCGGCCTGTCGCGGAGCTGTTCCCGCAGCGACGGCGTGCGGATCACGTCGGAGCAGAGCCGGTAGTACAGGTCCTGTCGGAACCTTCGCTGATGGATTTCGGTCGCCATGTCGCGGTTGGTGGCGGCGATGATTTTGCCGGCAAACGCGCGGGATCGCGTTTCGCCGATCCGGCTGAACCGCCGGTCCTGCAGCACGCGCAGGAGCTTGACCTGAAGCGTCGGTTCCAGCTCGCCGATCTCGTCGAGGAACACCGCGCCGAGGTCGGGACAGGACTCCAGCCATCCGACGCGGTCTTCCACAGCCCCGGTGAACGAGCCGCGCTTGTGGCCGAAGAGTTCGGATTCGATCAGCGTGGGGCTGAGCGCGGCAAGGTTGACGGGGTAGAACGCCGCGACGAAATCCCCGGCGAAACGCTGCGATTTCGGGTCAAACGCGACATAGCGGGACAGGCCGATGGCGCGGGCGACCAGTTCCTTGCCCGTGCCGGACTCGCCGGTGATCAGCGTGGTGAACTCGCCCATGCGGTCGAAGAGAAAGCGGTAGTAGCGGCTGAGGTCGTGGGTGAAGATGGACTGCCAGACGGCGGCGCGAAGCTGGGCCGCGGGCTGCGACGCGCCGACGATGTGCTCGAAGATGTGGGTGAAGGCGCGGCGAATCTGGAAGAAGACGGCAAAGAGGTGTTCGGGCCGATGTCCGCCGGGCATCGTTCGGCCGGGAATGACGAAATACCGCTGGAAATCGCGCAGAAACGCGGGCCACACGGCATGAGGGGCGGGCGAGGGCCGGCCGGTCAGCGCCGCCTGGGCCGCGAGGCTCAGCGCTTCATGGTGAAGGTCGTAGAGCAGGTAGATCGCCAGCGCCTCATAGGTCAGCAGTTCCGATTCGTCATAAGTTGCGCGCTTGGAGGATGTCAGTTGGCGTTGCAGGCGATCGACCATCGGCTCCACGCGCCGCCTCAGCGCGGTCAGCACATGGCCGGTGTCGCTGTCGTGGTCGTCGCGATGGCTCCAGACCTGCCTGGCCGCGGGAACCGGTTTGCCCAGCGCCTGGCATTCATATTCCACGCGCTGCGGGGTGAATGGGTTGCAGTACACCAGCGCCTGCACCGCCTGGGCGATGGGCTGATCCGACTCGGCTATCAAGGGGGATGACATACATTCATTGTACATAGTATGTACATAATATGTTATATGACATCTCCAGAATAGCCAACCCATGCAACGGCAAAATGCAACGTAAGTCATGAATACAAAATGCTTAGCATCGCAGTGGTATTTTTGGCACGCCCTGTGCAGTGCCTTTCGCGTCGGCGAGGCAGGCAACGAAAACGGAACCTCCGAGCGTTGCCCCAGCGGATGCGACGGTCGCATCCCAAGCGAAGCGGATTCGGAACGTTGCCTCCTCGCCCACACGGAGAATCGCCATGAACGCGAAGGTCGGACGCACGCTCAAATCCATTCTCGTCTGGGTCATGCTCATCGCCGTGGTCCTTTGCACCACGATCAGCGTGATGGGCATCTGGCAGGTGATTCAACAGGAGGACGTGGTTCTCCGCTGCGTGGCCACGCTCGGCGTGGTGTTCTTCGGCTGCGTGATTTCCATGCTGGTCATCAGCATCGCGCAGAAGCGGATCGGAGAATCCGAGGACGTTGAGGACAACCGCAAAGCCCTGACGGGGGCTATTCCGGGGGCTATTCCGGGGGCAGTTCCGGGGGCGGGGGCGGTCAAGTGAACGTCATGGCGATGCCGGGGCGGAGGCGGGTTGACTGCTTCCGTCCCGGCCCGTGACGAGGAGCATCGTCGGGAACGGGCAAGGACAGCACCCGAATTCCCATCCCCGGAGGTTCATCGTGAGCTTCCGGGGTTTTTCACATCAGAGGCTTCACCAGGAAAGGCGGGCGGAATCATGTTTCAACGGATCATGACGTGGCTGATCGTCGGTGCGATGCTGATGGGCGGAATGACCGCTGCGGCGGAAGAGACGAAACCCGTGGTGGTGGGGACGTACGATTCTCGCGCGGTTGCTTTGGCGTACTACCACAGTGACAACGCCCGCCGGTTAAATGAACCGGTCCACGCGGCACAATTACGGTACGACAAGGCCAAAGCCGCCGGCGACAAGGCCGCGATGGAGAAGATCGAACAGGAGATGCAGCACGGCCAGGCGAAGCTGCACGCCAAAGTCTTCGGCTCCGCGCCGATCCCGGAAGTGCTGGAAGCGATCCATGACCAGTTGCCCGGCATTGCGAAGGAGGCCGGCGTGGACCTGCTGGTGAGCAAGTGGGATGTGGCGTACCGGAAGCCGGAGGTGAAATGCGTGGACGTCACCATGACGCTGGTGATGCTGTTTCAACCCAGCGAAAAGACGCTGAAAATCGTGGCGGACATACCCAAGCACACGCCGCTGAGCGAGGAGGAAGTGGACAAGATGAAGTGTCATTGAGTCGGATGGCGGGCTACTCTTCCTGCACGAGCAGCAGGCGCAGGCGGTTGTCGCGGTCCTGACGGAGCGAAGCGAGCCATGCCAGCGCGGAGGTTGTCGATGCGGGTTGAGGATGGATTGCCGACGCCATGATCGCGGCGGCGGTTTCGAGACTGGTCGATGCCGGAGCACCGGCCATGTTTGGCGCTGGCGCGGGAATGTCTGCCGGCGCGTTGAAGGGCGTCGGTGTGCCGACATGCACGGTTTTGCCGAGGTTGGTCAGCAGCGGCCGCAGGTCCGGGGCAGTGAGCTGGCCGTCCTGATTGACGTCGAGGTAGGCCGGCGTGTCGGTGGGCTGACCGAACCAGTAGCGCAGCGTGGCGAAGTCGGCGAGATCGAACGAGCCGTCTCCGTTGAAGTCGCCTGCGAGCTGCCACGTGCGGAAGGCGACGCCATCGCCGCCGGTTCCGTCGCCGTTGCCGTCGAACGCGTGGCTGTCGGCGTCGGTGATGGTCGGCAGCAGCCGCAGTTCGAGGATGCCGTCCTGGATGGGCAGTCCGACGAGGTTGACGGTCAGCGTCAGGCCGTCGGGCGACAGATTCCAGTTCGGCGTGCCGAGGGCGATCTGATGCTGCGGCTCGCTGTCGTCGTCGTAGCGACCCATCCACCACAATTGCAGATCGCCGGTTCCCAGCGTGACGGCTTCGTTGAACGTGACGACGAGGTTGTCGATGTGGCTGTGCTGGAGGTGACGGCTGGTGGGCTGCGGACCCTTGATGAGGTCGGCTGTGTCGGGCAGGTTGGCGTTGACGTCGAAGGACGTGACGGTGGGCAGATCGCTGGCGGAGGCGGTCTGGAACTCGACGCGCGTGGAATGGCCGCCGACGACGTAGTAGGCAATGCCGTCGTCGTTGGTCTTCGCGTAGCCGTGGCTGAACTGCACGCTGGCTTCGTAGGCTGTGTTGTGCTGGAGCGTCACGGGGCCATAGGAGGAACGGGCGACATCGCCGGGGAAGAAGGTGTTGACAATGGTTTCACGCGGATTGAGCGCGTCGATCCAGATGCCGACGGCATTGATGGCGGAGGTGTTGACCGCCTGCTGCCACTGGACGTTGAGGTAAGCGCCGACACTGGTCTGGCCTTCGAGCGGCGTGACGAAGACCGGAGCTTCCGTGGGAATGGCGGGCAGATTGCCGTTGTTGCCGGGATCGCCGAAGTTGAATTCCGTGGTGATCGCGCTATACGCGCCGAGATCGAACGTGAGGGTGTAATCGCCGAGGGGGAATTGGTCGAGGCTGGCCAGGTCGGGCAGATCAGTGTTGTATTCCCAGGTTTCCACGCCGTTTTGCGTGTCGGTGAGGAAAAGTTGAAGCACCCGGCCGGTGGGGAGGGTGAGGGTGGCGCTGAGGATGTCGGTGAGGGGATCGATGTCGGCGAGGAAGTCGAATTCCGACGCGGGATCGTGGCCGGCCTGATCGACCTGCTGGCGGGTGAGATAGACGTTTTCCAGCCAGGACAGCGGCGAGGAAGGCAGTTCACCGCCGGCGGGCATGACGTAGATATCGTTGTCGCCGTCGCGGTTGGAGGCAAAGGCGATCCATTGTCCGTCGGGCGACCAGCTTGGATCGGTGTCCACGCCGGCGCTGTAGGTCAGTTGGCGTCGGGTGGAGAAGTCGCCGGGGTCGTTGGGGCTGATGGCGTAGAGATCGCCGTCGCTGCCGGCATAGGCAATCTCCGTGCTGTCGAAGCTCCAGTCCGCTTTGCCGCTGGTACTGGAGGGAGCCAATTCGCGCAGGCCCGTGCCGTCGGGATGGATCAGCCAGATGGCAAAAGAGCCGGACTGGTCGGACGTGAAGGCGATCCACTGGCCGTCGAGCGAGCAGGCCGGCTGAATGTCCTGTCCGTCGCTGGCATAGAGCTGATGGCTGTTCTGGCCATCGGCATCCACGATCCAGAGATCATTGTTGTGGACATAGACAATGTGGTTGCCGTCAGCCGTCCAGCAGGGATGCTTGGCGTTGCTGACGAGCAGCGTCATGACCGGTTCCAGTGTCTCATGGTCCAGGTAAAGCATGTACAGATCGGAAAGATTCGAGCTGACGTTGCGCTGGAAGACTGAACGATTGCCGAAAGGGCTGATCGAGACGTTGCGGTCGGAGGTGGAGCCGAGCAGCAGGGGCCATGCGGACAGCAGCGAGGAGTCGCCCCAGGTGCTGGAGAGGTAGTAGAGGTCGTAGGAGCCGGTGGAGTTGCGGTCGGAGTCAAAGAGAATGGTGCCGTTGTTGGTCCAGTCGGGGTTGGCGTCGTCGCCGGGATTGTCGGTGAGCTGGCGTTCGCCGAGTGGCGCGGTGGGCAGCACGGTGGAATGGACTTCGCCGTTGAGCGTGGTCAGGGCGAGGAAGCGGTTGTCGATGGAAATGACTTCGCCTGCGGAGGGGCTGCCATCGGAATTGAACGCGAAAAACGCGGTATCCGTCAAGGTCTGGCCGTCGGCGCTGAGGTAGCGGACGAAGACATTGTTGGGATAGCCGTTGTTGCCGGCGGTCCAGGTCAGGACGTAGTGCGGGCCATCGTGCGTCAGGCCGCCGAGCAGGTCATTGCCCCAGCCGTTGGCGACGACGGTGGTTGAACCCATCGGCGAACCGTTGGCCAGCACCTGGCGGACACTCACATTCCACGTGTTGGTGTTGTCGTTGTCGAACTGGTTCCACGCGACGAGGAAATCGACGCCGTTGCTGGCGACCTGGACGTTGTCGCTGACGATGGTCGAATCAGTGGTGCTGAGGATATGGATGCCGCCGAGGGTTCCATCGGGGTGGATGATCTGGGTGAAGGTGGCGAAGTGGTTTGGCTCGCCCGTGTCGCGGCCCCATGCGGCAAGGTAGTCGGTTCCATTGAACGTCAGACCGCTGTCGCCGAGGGTATTGCCGGAGGCGTCGAGGGTGAGCGTCGTGCCGGAGAGCGTTCCGTTGGTCGTGACGAATTGCGCGAAAAGCACGGGTGATCCGGGGTTCTGCTGGTCTTCCCACGTGACAAAGTAGCGATCGCCGTCGAACGCGACACCGCCGAGGAATTGCCGGCCGCCGGCGCTGGCGATGGCGAAGGGCGAGCCGACGAGCGTGCCTGCGGTGCTGATGAACTGGCCGTAGACGTCGCTGGCGGATTCGCCGGCCGTGGTGTCGGTCCAGACGAGCAGATAGTTCGTGCCGTCGAAGGCCGCCTGCGTGTTTTCGCCCATGCGGCCCACGGAAATCAGCGACGTCAGCGGCACGCCGTAACCGGACACGAGCATCGCGCCGATGGCCTGATCGCTGTTGTTGTCGCCCTGGATGCCGACAAGGACATTCGTGCCATCGGACGCGCCGCCGCCGGCGGTCTGGCTGTCGGTCTCCGCCGCGATGGCGAGGTCCGGGTTCGCCGGGCCGTCTTCGTAGAGGGAGATGTAGGGCATTGTGCTGAACGCGCCGGAGATGGAGCCGGAGGGCAGGGTGTACTGGCCGAGAGTGACCCAGTCGCCGCCGTTGATGCGGTATTCGCCCGTCACATTAATGCCGCCGGTGACGGTGATGCGGGTGTCGATGATGACGGTGGCGGGGTCGAGGCCGGCCAGATACATCATCGGGGATTCGCCGCCGATGTCGTCATCGTCGCTGTTGCTGTCGATGGCTGCCCAGAGCGAGAGCACATCGTCGTCGTGGCTGGTGGCGTCATCGCCCATGACCCACTGGCCTCGAATGGAGGGCATGATGGCGTCGCCGAAGGAACCCATGCCGGTTTCAAATGCGTAGGCCCAGTGGGACTGGTCGAGATGAGCGAAGCCGGTCAGCGACGTGGTGCTGGTGAAGGTGGTGGATGCGGCGGCAGGAGTTCCGGAGGCCATCAGGGCCACGGCGCTGTCGTAGGTGGTGATCGTGGCGACGCCGGTCGTGGTGTTGAGCGTCTGCGTGATCGGCCCGATTTGCGCGGTCAGCGGCGTCAGTTGATAGGCGGTTTCACCAGCCGGGTGTTGCAGCACGGCACCGGTCGGCAGCGTGATGACGCCGCTGGCGTCGATCTTGCCGGAGGAGAAATCGTAGTTGATGCTGCGTCCGGCGCTGTCGGTGTAGATCAGTTGCGTCACGTTGGCGGAAAACGCCGCGACGCCGGTGTCCAGCACGGTCAGCGTGATGTTCGTGCTCCAGTTGTTGTTCTCGTTGGATTCGTTGACCTGGCCGTCGCTGTCGAGTTGGACCGCCATGGTGTACGTGCCGGGACGAACGGGGGCGGTGAACATGGCGTACTGCGTGGCGGTGTCTCCAGCGTTCAATGCGCCAAACTGCAAGTTGCCGATGTCGTCATCGGACGTGTCGACGGTGCTGTCGGCGGAGACATAGACGCGGGCGGACCACGAGCTGTTGGGATTGTTGATGTCCGTCGCTGCTGCGCCTTGGTTGTGCGCCGCGATATAGAGCGTGATCTGCTGCCCTTGACCGACGGTCACCGACGATGGCGTGACGCTGCCGACCACGAGGTCGGGCATGGCGTCGAGGAGCACGCGATGTTCCAAGGCTTCCAGGCCCGACCACATCAGCCTGTTGTCCGGATGCCGGGATCGGCCTGAACGCCACGCCCGCCGCATCAGCCGCCGCAACCGCGATGACCGAATCCGACCACTGGTGGACATAGCCGAACCTCCCACGCATCAAGGCGTGAAATCGAACTGCCCTCCGGGGGCTTGAATCGCAATGTAACCCAGAGACTCAGGCGGGAAGCAAGACGACGGCCTATTGTCCGCATGAGATGACGGCGTCGTCAAGAGTCGGCGAGTCTGACCCATGGCGAGCACATGGTGCATTGCAGGGGTTGTCTGAACCCAATGACCGAATGGCCAAGTCCAAATGACGAATGAAAAGACCGGGTATTTGACGGTTCGTCATTCGGATTTGGATATTGGCCATTTCACGGCGTCAGCTTCGCGATCCCCAGGAGTTTGCCCGAAGTCGCTGGTCACGACCCGTCGAGCCAGCGGAAGAGCAGGCTGGTGCGGCCGAGGTTGACGTAGGCCGTGGCGGTCATGCCGGGTTGAACGGGAAAGCGTGTCGGCTGTTTGAGAATGGCTTCGGCGTAGAAGATGCCGCCGCCGTTGGGCTGGGGCGTGACGACGGGGATAATGCGGCTGACGGTGGCGTCGAGGTAGCCGTGGATATACGGATTGAACGCCGCCGCGGAAACCTTCACGGGCTGGCCTTTTTCCACGCGGCCGACGTAGTGTTCCTGCAGCTTGAACTTGACGACCCAGCGTGTGGGATCGAAGACCTGGCCCAGCACGTGCTCCGGCTTGACCACTTCGCCCGGCTCGAAGCGATTGAAGTAAACGTTGCCTTTGAGCGGCGCGGTGATGATGCGGGCGTCGAGTTCGGCCTTGCGCAGCGCCAGGTTCTTTTCGGAGGCTTCGATCTGTTCGCGGAGCACTTCCAGTTGCTCGCTGTCGACTTTTTCGCGCGAGAGCCGCAGTTCCACCAGCCGGCTCTGCGCCAGTTCGACCTTGAGACGGGCGTCGTCGACTTCCTTGGGCGAGAAGCCGCCGCCGTGGGACATGGCGTCCTTCATGCGATCGAACTGGCTCTGCGCCAGAGCCAGACTTTGTTCCGCCTGGAAAATCTGTTCCTTGCGCTGAGCGGTGGAAAGCTCCTGCACGGAAAACGTCTGCTTGAGCTGGGCCTTGCGGGCTTCCAGTTCGCTGGCGGCCTGTTCGTAGGCGGCCTGCTGAATGCGGCTGCGAAGCTGGATCAGCGGCTGGCCCTCGGCGATCAGATCGCCACTGTGGGCGTAGACCTTGTCGATGGCGCCTTCCACACTGGGGCGCAGCTCCGCTTCGTCGTCGGTGTTGACGTAGCCCGGACCGCTGGCCCAGCGATCGACGGGGATGAACGCGATCGCCGCCAGCGCGGCGAGGATGAGCAGGCCCAGCGTGGAGGTGATCCATCGCCGGCTCAGCCAGGGGTTGCGCAGGGTGCGGGGTGGTCGGTGCGTGGTCGTGGTCGCGGTGGTGGTGGCAGCCATGGTCTTTTCCGTGGCGGAATCCCGGCGGGGGAGGGAAGGCGTTGGGGTCAGGGTCAGGACGCGGGTCATAGTTCGATGCCGGCAGTGTCGCGCTGCCGATCCTCGGCATGTTTGGCTTTGTCGATCTGTTGCTGACAGAGATCGCGGAACGGGCCTGGCGTATGGAGCAGTTCGCGCGGTTTGCCGAACTGCGCCACTTTGCCGTGATCGAGCATGAGCACGAAATCGCAGGCCTGGGCGATGGAAACGCGGTGGGAGACGAGCAGGGCGGTGCGGTTTTTCAGCGCCGCCTGGAGGGACTGGATGAGTTTGGCTTCGGTGTCGGCGTCGAGCGCGCTGGTGCAGTCGTCGAGGATGAGAACCTGAGGATCCTGCAGCAGCGCGCGGGCGAGGTTGACGCGCTGCTTCTGACCGCCGGAAAGCGTCAGGCCTCGTTCGTGCGTGAGGCTGTGGTACTGGTAGGGCAGACGTTCGATGAAGTCGTGAATCTGGGCGTACTGGGCGGCGGCGACGACGGCGCGGGGCTTGGCGTGTTCCGCGCCGTAGCGGATGTTTTCGCCGATGGTGCCGGAGAAGACGATGGGTTCCTGGTTGACGAATCCGACGAGGTGTCGCAGGTCGGAGATGCGGAATTTCCGGATGTCCAGGCCGTTGTACCGAACCGCGCCGGTCGTGGGATCGTAGAGCCGGCACGCCAGTTTCGCCAGGCTGCTTTTGCCGCTGCCGCTGGGGCCCATGACGCACAGGCGTTGCCCGGCCGGCAGCGTGAAGCTCACGTCCGACAGCGCCTCGCCGGCGGCATTGGCGTACCTGAGACTCACATGGTCGAACTGGATTTCGCACGCGCTCGCCGGCGGCTCGATGGGCAGTGCCGGGTCGTCCAGTTCCACCGGCTGATCCAGCACGCGCATCACTTTCGCCGCCACGGCCCGCAGCCGGTGCATCATCGTCGCCTGACCCGCCAGGACGCTCACCGGACTGAACAGGTAGCCGGTGGCGCCGTAGAACAGCAGCAGTTCTCCCGTCGTCCACAGGCCGTCCCGGCATCGCAGTGCGCCCAGCCACAGCACCACCGTCATGAATGTGCCCGTGATGATCGAGCACACCACGGCGAAGCCCGTGTTGAACAGCGCGGCATTGAGGTTCTCGATCAGGATCGGTTTGCCCCGCCGCAGAAAACTGAGCACTTCCCACGTTTCCCGCGTGTAGGCCTTAACCACTTGAAAGAAGCCGATGCGGTTGGCGATGTGCGAGTTCAGTTCGCCTTCGCGCTCGCGCAGGCTGCGGTTGAGCGCCACCAGATACCGCGCGAACCACTGGTAACTGATCGCATAGGTCGGGATCGCGCACGCCACCAGCAGACCCAGCATCAGGTCCTGGCGCATCACGAGGTACAACCCCACGATGATCGCCACGATGCTCGAGGGCACGTTGCGCAGGATGTTGGTCACCTGGTTCTGGATGACGCTCATGTCGGAGAACAGATGCGTCATCAGCCGTCCAGGCGAATGGGAGTCGTGGTACGGCATCGACAGGGCGTGCAGCTTGTCGTGAAGCTGTTGCCGCAGACGGAAGGTGACGATCTGCGTGAGCGTGATGGTGCGTTCGACGACGATGATCGACAGTCCGTGGCGGATCACTTCCATGAGGATCAGGG
Source organism: Phycisphaeraceae bacterium (assembly GCA_020848195.1). Taxonomy (GTDB): domain Bacteria; phylum Planctomycetota; class Phycisphaerae; order Phycisphaerales; family Phycisphaeraceae; genus JADLAP01. The sequence goes on along the minus strand of JADLAP010000225.1, from coordinate 41,153 downwards.
CGGCGGCGAGATAGCCCAGCAGCGTCATGCGTTCGGGCGTGGAGAGGGCCTGCCGCTGGCGGATGCTGGTATCGAGTCCCTGGCGGATCGGCGGCGAATCCAGGCGGAAATGCTGGTGTTCGGTGAGCAGCGTGGGGTCGAAAGGCTGGGTGTATTGGGCTTCGGTCAGGCCGATCTGGAGGATGTCGTCGGCGATGAACTGTCCGGCGATCGCGTAGCCGTACATGACCAGGCCGGGCAGACAGGTCAGGACGCAGCAGAGGATGACCGTGCCGGGATGGCGGCTGAGGTAGAAGCGATGGAAGAGTCGCCAGAGCGGCCGGCCCTCGATGGACGCCGACAGGCCGTGACGCTCGATGTCCTCCTGCGCCTGTTTGACGCGGAGTTCCTCAAGCCGGCGGAACATGCTGGACAGCGCGGCGCTCATGCCGAGACGGCCTCCGCGGTCAGCGCCATCTGCGTGGTGAACAGGTGACGGTAATGCCCGTGGTGCCGGGCCATCAGTTGCGAATGGTTGCCCATCTCGATCACCCGGCCCTGATCCATCACGACAATGGTGTCGGCGTTGACGATCGTGCTCAACCGATGCGCGATGATGAAGGCGGTCCGGCCCTCCATGACGCGCTGCATGGCGCGCTGAATCGCCGCTTCGCCCGGCGGGTCCAGACTGCTCGTGGCTTCGTCGAGCACGAGAATCACCGGCTCGGCGAGCACCGCGCGGGCGATGCACAGCCGCTGCCGCTCGCCGACGGAGAGCTTCGCGCCGTATTCGCCCAGCGGCGTGTCCAGGCCCTTCGGCAGCGTGTCGATCAGCTCGCCCAGCTCCACCATGCGGGCGGCACGCTCGATCGCCTGCCGCGTCGCGCCGGGCCGGCCGTAGGCGATGTTCTCCGCCAGCGTCGTGTCAAATACGATCGGCTCCTGCGGCACCAGCGCCAGATGCTGCCGGTACCACCGGGTGTTGAGCGTGGAAATGTCGTGGCCGTCGATCGTCAGGTGGCCCGCCTGCGGCTCGTAGAACCGGTAGAGCAGGTTGATGATCGTGCTCTTGCCGCAGCCCGTGTGGCCCACGAGGGCAACCGTCTGGCCGGGCTTCACGTACAGGTTCACGTGCCGCAGCACCGGCTTGCCGGGGTCGTACTGGAAGCAGACGTTCTCGAACGCCACCTCGCCGCGCAGGCTGGGCAGTCGCTTGCCGCCGAGGACCGCGGCGTCCGGCTGGGCCGCCATCAACTCAAAAATCCGGTCCAGCGACACCTTCGTCTGTTCAATCTGGTTGGACAGTTCCGCAAGCTGCACCGCCGGCTGCAGCAGACGCCACGTGTACGCCCCCAGCGCCATGACGCCGCCGTAGGTGATGTCGCCCCGGATGACGAAGTACGTGCCCAGCAGCAGCACGAACATGTAGCACGACCACGCGATGGCGCTGGAGGACAGGCCGTACCACATGTTGAGCATGCGGAACCGTTGATAGACGCGCTCGGTGAGGAAATTGGCCTTGGCGAAATCGCGGCTCTCGCGCCGCTGGCGGTGATACGCCTTGACGACGATGGTGCCCGCGAGCCGTTCCTGCGCCCGGCCCGAAAGCTGATCCATCTTCCGCCGGTAGCGGCGCTGCACGCTGCGGATCCGGCGGACGAAATACCTGTAGTTCACCACGTACAGACCGATGCACATCAGCACCACCAGCGTGATCCACGTGCTGATCCAGAACATGATCGTCACCGCCACCAGCGCGGTGGCCAGTTGCAGCACCAGCGACAATGTCTGCTGGCTGAGCACCATCTGCACCTGCTGCACATCGCCGCGCAGCCGCTCCATCAGTTTGCCCGTCGTGGTGTTCTGCATGAAGCGGTAGCTCAGCAGATGCACGCGGTGATAGAGATCGGTGCGGATGTCGTAGACGAGCTTCTGGCTGATCAGGGCGACGAGGTAGTCGCCGATCAACTGCAACAAGCCGCAGATCCAGGGCAGCATCATGCAGACGATGATCAGCGGCGCCAGCCAGTTCCACCGGGCTTCGCCGATGACCTTGTCCACGATGGCGGACAGAATCAGCGCCGACGCGAGGCTCAGCAGCGACACGGCAAGCGTGACCGACATCGCCGCCGTCGCGCGACGGAGGTGGGGTCGACTGGCATCCTGTAAATAACTGACATAGCTCATGGCGCAGGCCACTTCAGCTACGCTCGGTAGGTTAGGTTGTCGGGGACAATGACCCAGAAGAGGGCAGGCTGCGGCATCCGGCCGCCGCCTGTGTCAGGTCATCGCGCAATCTCCCGGGCGTTGTCTCGCCCGAAACGAGGCATCCGGCAACCCAGGCGTTCAGGTCACCGAAAGCAGCACGACTGGAAAGCTGTCAGCCTCCGGCGACCTGCACCGTCAGCCGGCAACTCCTTGCCCGTAACCGTCCGGCTCGCCATGTGGGTTGCTTCCCACCCGCTCGCCATTCGGCCATCCAGTCGCCCGCAGTTGCCGGAACACCGCCTCGATGTGCCGGCAATCCACGGGAGGCACACACGGTTAACCGCCCGTTGGCGAAAACCGATAGCACTAAACTTAGCTTCGCCATCGGCGTTTTCCAGTACCCAAGGGCAAAGAATTCTGAAAATGGATCAGGTTTTCACCACGTGAACCCGTCCATAACATCGAAAATGCACCATTCCCCCGCTTAGCGGCGCGGTCGCAGGCCCGCCCGTCCCGTTGCACTTCCAACAACCCTTTCCCCCCATGGCCCCAACCTCCCCCTCACGGCCCCAACCTCTCCCTCACCCACCCGCCATCCCCGCCACGCCGATACCGCAGCCGATCATGCAGCCGATTCTCCCGTCCCTGCCAGAACTCCACCACCTGCAAACTCACCCGGAATCCACCCCAATTGCCAGGCATTGCCACCTCCCGGCCCTCGAACAGTCGCTCCATCTCCGCCAGTTTCGCCTCCAGTTCATCAAGCCCGCCGATGACCTTGCTCTGCTGCGACGCCCACGCCCCAAGCTGCGATCCGCGAGGCCGGCTGCGGAAGTACGCCTCCGACTCCTCCGCGTTCGTTCGGCTCACCTTGCCCGTCACACGCACCTGACGTTCCAGACTCGGCCAGAACAGCACCAGTGCCGCCACCGGATGCCGCGTGAGTTCCACGCCCTTGTCGCTGTCATAGTTCGTGAAAAACGTCAGCCCTCGTTCGTCCACGCCCTTAAGCAGCACCACGCGCGCCGCCGGCCAGCCCTCCGGCGTCACCGTCGCCAGCGTCATCGCCGTCGGCTCACGCTCGCTCGAACGCAACGCCTCCGCCAGCCAGCGTTGCAGCAGGATCACGGGATCGCTGCCCGCGTCCGCTTCATGCAACTCGCCCCGGCCAAACTCATGTCGCAGATCCGCCAGACTCATGCCGCACATCCTCCAGGAATCGCTGCACCGCCAGCTCATATCGCCGGCCATCGACGTAGATCAATCCGCCATGCCCGCCGCCGTCGAACTCGACGAGCCGGCCCGACTTCGCAGCCGACGCGATCAGCCTCGCGTCATGCAACGGGCAGATCGGGTCGTCCGTGCCGTGCAACACAAGCAGGGGACACCGCAACTCCGCCGCCTGCTTGAGCCGGTCATATCCCGCCACGCGACGCCATCGCAGACGCAGCAGGCCCAGCGCCAGCATCGACACCGGCCACGGCGGACAGCCCAGCCGCTTGAGCCTCCCCGCCAAGGCCACCGACGCAAAACGATAGGGACCATCCGCGATCACGCCCACCACCCGCGATGACTTGCACGCCGCTTCCAGCGCAATCCCCGCGCCCAGCGACGATCCCGCCAGCACCACAGGCCCACGCGACGATTGCTCCATCACCGCCAGCAGATCGCCCGTTTCACGATGCCCCAGCGTGGCGAACTTCGCCTTGCTGTCGCCGGGCCCCCGCATGTCGTACGCCACCACCGCCGCCGACCCCGGCACATACGCATAAGCCTTCGCCAGCGAGGCGTACCGGCTCGTCGACCAGCCGTGCGTCAGAATCACCACCGGCCCGCTCGGATCGTCCCCCATGATCCGCCAGCCCGGCGACTGCTTGCCGTCGGGAAACGTGAACACCACGTCCTCGCCCGTCAGTTGTGCTTCCACCGGATCGGTCGGCAACCCTCGCGCCACCGCCACGCCGAACGTCAGCCGCCGCGGCCGGACCATCGCGTGCGCCACCGCCAGCGTCACTGCCGCCAGCAGCACGCCCAGCGCCTCACCCAGCAGAATCAACAATCCCGTCAGCCATGACATCATCGCGGTAATATAGCCCCATGTCGTCCGCCGGGTTTTCCATCCATTTAGACAGGGGCATGAGCATGGACTATCAGCCGTTGATCGACGCCGCGTATGAACAGGCGATGAAAGGTCTTTCCGAGGGCGGATTGCCCATCGGGTCGGTGCTGGCTGACGAGGAGGGCCGGATCGTCGCGCGGGGCCACAACCTCCGCGTGCAGACCGGCGATCCCACCGCGCACGCCGAAGTCGCCTGCATCCGCAACGCCGGTCGGCGACGTGACTGGCCACGCCTGACCCTCGTCTCCACCCTCAGCCCCTGCATCATGTGCACCGGCACGTCCCTGCTCTACCGCATCCCCCGCGTCGTCATCGGCGAAAACCGCAACTTCATGGGCGCCGAAGACCTCTTCCGCCAGCGCGGCGTCGAACTCGTCCTGCTCAACGACCCCCGCTGCATCGACATGATGCAACAGTTCGTCGCCGAACACCCCGACCTGTGGAACGAGGATATCGGTGTATGAATCCGTGATAGCTGCGACGTCTTCGTCGCAGTCTTCGTTCACCGACCTCAGAACCCTTAACAGGAATATTCCGTCATAGCTGCGACGTCTTCGTCGCAGTCTTCGTTCACGCGGGAATGAACCTCTCCGCGCAAGGCATCGCAATCTCCCGCATTTTCCCGCGAAATACCCGCTGCACCACAACCTTCTTCCACGTGCTCGGCAGGCACGGCTTCACGTGCAGCCCATCGAGCGCCGGCTGCAATCCCAGAATATATTGCGTCGCCGCGATGTACATCCAGCTTGCCGTGCCGGTCAGCCAACTGATGCCCGCCTTGCCGAAGTCGTCGCCTCGCGCCGGGCCGGTGATGGTTGAGTTGAACACATACGGCTCGCGCCCCCAGTGGTCTTGGCCGATCTCTTCCGCCGCCACCGAAGGCAGCATCTTGCGGTAATACTCCATGGCGAAGTCGCCCCGGCCCAGTATGCACTCGGCGATGATCGCCCACGTGTTGGCGTGACAGAAAATCGCCCCGTTTTCCCCCGTTCCCGGCACGTTGCTCGTCAGCGGATCCTCCGGATTCGGAATCCCCGTGTAGGGCGGCGTCACAATCATCAAGCCCCGCGACGTGTTGAGAAGTTCCCGTGCCGCATCCATCGCCATGCGTCCGCGCCCGTCTCGGCCCACGCCGCTGAGCACCGACCACACCTGCGGCTCCAGGTAAATTTTCCCCTGCGGCCGCGCTGCGCTGCCGAGCTTCATCCCGTTGGACAGCAGCAACCGGCGATACCACTTGCCGTCCCACACCGCGTCGCTGTTGAGAATCGCATCCAGTTCCTTCGCCACCTGTTCGCACCACGCCACATCCGCGTCGCGGCCCCGCATCGCGGCGAACGGCTTGAGCAGGTTGCACGCATAGACCATCTGCATGCCGAGCATGACGCTCTCGGCCTTCGGATCGCGGAACACCGCCAGGCCGTCGTTCCAGTCCGCGTCGAACAGCGTGGGCAAGCCCGTCGGCCCGCGACGATCCCAGATGTGCCGCAGACCCAGGCGAATATGCTCATATACGCTGGCTTTTCCGCTGTCGCGGTAAGGAATCACTTCATCGAGGAAGCAGATGTCGCCGGTTTCGTGGATCAAATTAGTTACCGTCAGGATCGGCCAGACCGTGTTGTCGCAGCGGTGCGGTTCGAGATTGATCTTCGGCTTGGCGGCATAGGGATAGAACGAGAAACAGCCGCTGCCGTCGCTGCCCTGCGACGCGAAGATCAGCCGGATGCGCTCTTTCGCAAACTCAGGATCGAACGTCGCCACCGCCAGGGCGTCCTGCATGGTGTCGCGGTAGCGCATGCCGTCGAAGCCGGTGTGGTCGACGGAGATGTCGCGGGTGCGTTCCAGCGTGACTTGGCAGTTCAGCGGATTCCACACGTTGACGCAGCGATCGAAGTGGGCATCGCCGGTCGTTACCTGCACGACCTGCGTCTTGCGGTTCCAGTAGCCTGCGAGTCCGGCGGCGGCGGCGTCGATGTCCAAGGCTTTTTTCCGCAGGATTTCCGCCTGTTCCCAGTCGTCGGCGATGCCGAGGATGTAGGCGAAGCGTTCGTGCTGGCCGGGTTTGAGTTGCAGGTTCACGCCGAGCGCCGCGCAGCCGTGACCGCCGCCGGGAAGCTGCGAGCCGGTCATCGTCATGGCGGGGCGATCCACCGAACCGCCGCGCCCGACGAAGGCGTCGCGCGAGCAGTCGAAGCCGTCCGCCTGCCGCGTGCAGGTGAAGAACACCGCCGGCGTGAACGGAGCCTCAAAGCAGTGATAGACATATTTGATCCAGTTGGCCTGCTGCTCGTACTCGAAGCTGATCTGATTTTTCAGGTAGCACCAGAAGAATTCGCGGAAGAACTCCAGCAGTCCGAACTCCAGATAGCTGGAGACGGTCAGCGTCTTCTCGGTGTTACTTGAGTTGGAAATCGTCACATCCCAGACCATGATGTCCAGGTCCGGCGGGATGTAGTAGCGGACGCCGGCCTCCACGCCGTCGCGCCGGCCGGTGAATCGGGTGTAGCCCAGACCGTGGCGGCACTCGAAATGCTCAAGCTCCGCGCAGGTTGGCGCGAAGTGCGGATTCCACGTGGTCCGCGTGGCGTGATCGCGGACATACACATAAAACCCCGGCCGATCCTGCGGCGTCGGCAGCCAGTGATACCGGCTGATCCGTCGGTTCTGCGGCTCGCGGTAGAACGTCAGCCCGCCCGCCTGCTGACTGATGAACGCGGCGAGGCGCGTGTTGCCCAGGTACTGCGTCCATGGAGCCGGCGTCAGCGGATCGGTGATGACAAACTCGCGGTTGGTATCGTCGAATTGGCCGTAATGCATGGGTATGGGGATTCCTTTGGCGAGGTTGTGGTCGGACATTGTAACGAAGGCCCTGGGCGGGCCTGCGGCCTCGCCGCTAAACGCGAGGTTGATCTGTACAATGGCCGGCCCGCGGAAGACAGGCAGGAGTAACACATGGCGATGAACAGTCGACAGCGCATGGCGGCGGCGATGCGGCACGAGACGCCGGATCGCGTGCCGGTGATGTGCCAGTTGGCACTCGGCCACTTTTTCATCCACGGCAAGGAAAAGCCATCGGATGTGTGGTTCGATTCTGCGGCCTATGTGCGAACGATCTGCGACTTTCGCCGGCGGTATGGATTCGACGGGTTTCTCATCAATCTGCCCGGCCGGCCCGCGAACTGGCGCGACGCGCTACAAAACTACGAGCGAAACAGCAAGGGCGAAACGTTGACCTGGAAGTCCGGCCTGCGGACGTTCGTGCCGTGCGATGACAACGCCTACACACTGACCGCATCGGGCGATCCGTTGCCGCGAGCGGATTACCAGGCGGTGTCGGCCGACGACATGCCCGGCACGCGGACGCTGGGGTATGTCTGGAACACATTCCACGCGCCGAGCCTGTGGGACATTCCCGCGCAGGCGGATTTGGCCGATCCCGCGTCGTATCCGGACTGGTTCACGCTGCCGCTGAGATTGGCGCGGGCGGCGGAGCCGGAGGCGTCGGTGCATCAGGAAGTGTTTTCGCCGTTCACCCATTTGATGGAGGTGTTCGGGTATGAGACGGCGCTGATGGCATTGATGGATGAGCCTCAGAAGTGTCATGCGATGCTTCAGGCGTACACGGCGCAGGTGATCGCGGAGCTCAAATGCTTTGCGCCGCACGGCGCGGACGCGGTGCTCATCAGCAGCGCATTCGCGGGGGCGGGCTTCATCAGCCGGGACATGTACCGCGAATTTGTCGTGCCGTATGAAAAGCAGGTTGTGGCGGAGATTCGCCGGATGGGCGTGCCGTCGTACGTGCATACCTGCGGGGCGATCGGGGATCGGCTGGACCTGATGGCGGAGTCGGGCCTCGACGGCGTGGACACGCTGGACCCGCCGCCGCTGGGCACGGTGGATCTTGCGAAAGCGAAGGCGGATTTTGGCAAGCGGTTCTTTTTCAAGGGCAATCTCGACGCGGTCAACGAGATGCTGCGCGCGGACGACGCGACGTTCGCGGAGGCAGTCAGGAAGAGATTGGAGATCGGGATGCCGGGCGGCGGGTATATCCTGTCGTCGGCATGTTCGGTGGCACCGCGCGTGGAGCCGGGGAGGCTGGTGAAGATCGTGGAGATGGCGGAGCGGTGGGGGCGGTATGCGTGATGCGGCAGACGCGACAAGTCGCGGCACTACGTCATGACATCACGGGGGTCAATCGCAGGATTTGTCCCGGCGTGGTGGGGATGCACAGGACATCGCCATCGAGGATTTGATCGGCAGCGCCTGAAGCGCTGACGCGCACCGCGCCGAGGAAGGGATTTTTCACGCGGAAATCGCCGCCGGCTTCGCTGTGGACACGGACGTGCCGGGTCGCGCCCTTGCTTCGCCTGGAGCTGACGAGAAACGCGCCGTCGGTGCGGATGCGGCGGAACGCAGCCTTGCGCCATTTCGAGGGAATGCCCGGGAAGATGTAATTCACGCCGCGTCGGGTGTGGATCATCATTTCCTGTATCGCGGCGACACAGCCCATGCCGCCGTCCATCTGCATCACTTCCTGCAGGCGGGAGGTCAGTTCGTTGCCCTGCCAGCCCATGAGGCTGAAACCGGGGCGATCGGCGTCGTGCAGCGTGCCGTGGCCTTCGTTGGTGAAGACGCGGTCGAAGATTTCCAGCCACAGTTCCGCGGCATTGCCGAAGCCGACGTGGCTTTGGAGCATGGACGCCCAGGGCACGCACCATCCGCTCCACTGACCAGGGCCGCGGTAGAGCCAGTGATCCATGCTGCGATGAATCACGCCTCGCCACGCGGGATCGTCCACGTCGATGACGTCGAACGGCGTGATGGCGGCCATGTGCGAGTGATGGCGATGCGATTCGTCGAGATCCTGTCCTTCCCACAGTGCGATGCGCTGCTTGCCTTCGGGGCCGATGAGGCAGACGCGGGGGAGTTTGCTCTGGATATCGAGCCAGATCGGATCAGGCGTTTCGCCCAGGACATCGGCGGCGTGGAGGAGGTCTTCGATGAGCCGGTGAATGGCGGCAAGCTGGAAGCTGGCGTTGGGGCCGAAGCCTCGGCCGTCGGGCGTGAAGTATTCAGGTGAAACGCCGATGGCCAGGCGATATCCGCCGTCTCCGGTGCGGTCGAGCATGCGTTCGTAGACGCGCATGGTTCCGCGCATGAAGGGATAGGCGGTCTGGCGGAGAAAGGCCTTGTCCATGGTGTAGCGGTAGTAGCGGTACATCATGGCGGCGACCCAGGCGGTGCTGCCGTGGTCGACGCTGTGGCCCCAGTAGCCGGTGAGGAAGACGCACTGATCGCTGACGGCATGGGGCAGCAGCCGGCCATCCTCCACGCCCACGAACTTGCGGGCGTTGTCGCGGAGAATGTTCGTCCAGCGGACGATCATGTCGAACAGCGGCAGCAGATGATGCAGACAGTTGCCGTGATACGCGGGCTGATAGCACATCTGCACGTTGATGTTGAAGTGGTAGTCGTTGGACCAGGGCGGAAGCTGGTAGTCCTCGACCCACGGACCTTGGAGCGTGGCGGGGATGCCGGCGGGATGGGTCATGCCCGCGAACTTGAACATGCCGTATTCGTAGAGAAATCGCAGGCGTTTGTTGGGCAATTGCAGGCGTGGAACCTGCTTCCAGTAGGCGGTCCACCACGCGGCGGCATCGTCGCGGACATCGTCGAACCCCGCGCGATGTGCTTTGGCGATCAGGCTGTCGGCGGCCCGCAGCGCGTCGTTTTCCGTCTTGCCTCGGACGACGGTGACGACCAGTTCGTCCTTGTGCCGCCCGCAGGCCGCGGCGTAGGCGGGATCGGCCGGCAGCGACTGCGTCCAGCCGAAACGGTCGGGCTTGTCCAGCTTGTTCGGCGCGGGAATCGAAAGCTTGGCCATCGTCTCGGCGAGGCTTTCCCCGGCCGGGACGCTGCGGACCTCCACGTCGCCCAGAGCGGCCGGAAGCTGCGCCATCAGGACAGGCTGATTCATCGCCAGGGTCAGACGCAGAGTGTGTCGCTGACCGTCACGATCCAGGCGCACGTCGATCAGACCGCGTTGCAGATCGAGCCTGCCGCGGAGCATCGTCGCGCCGGGCCAGACGAACTCGAACCGGCCGAGGCACAACATGGATGGCCGGCCGGGTTCGCCGGGATGGGCCGGTTTGCTGCGGAAAATGTCGTTGAGTTCCGATTCGCGGCCCTCAGCCAGACAATGCCGGATGTTGGCGTAGCTCATCGCCTCGGTCCACCGGGAACCGCCGCGATGGTCCCAGACGTCGGTCCGACCGAGGGTGACGCAGAGCGTGTCGTCCCGGCCCCAGACCATGACCCCGATCACGCCGTTGCCCAGGAGCATCCCGGTGTGGGGGCGGGGCAGGGGAAAATGCCAACGGCAGGATCGGGGCATGGTCGGGGGTCCGGGAGGTGAAGCGGTATGCGAAAAACCAACGGGACCGGGCGGGCCTTCGGCCTCGCCGCTCATCACGGGCAAGGCGCGGTCGCGTTACACGTTTTCGGCGGGCTGTTCTTCGGCGGCTTCCGGGGCATCGGACGTGGCGCCGGTGGATTCCTCGACCGGCTCGGCGCTGCCCTTGCGCGCCGCGAATGCGGACTGGCTGACGTTGGCGTAGGCGATGTCGAACCGCTTGCCGAACCGCTGCACGGCGACGACCGCCAGCGGACGCGGCGGGGCGTAGTAGGGCGTGCCGTGCGCGGAGCCGGGCGCGGTGCTGACCAGGTACGACCCTTCCGACTGATACCGGATCTGGAACGACTCCGGCAGATCGAGCTTGACCCGGCCCGCGGTCTGGGCCTGACGGAGGAAGCCGGTCAGCAGGTAGCAGATCAGGTCCGTCTCCAGCGGCGACTGGGGCACGACGACGTCGAGCTTCACGCCTTCGGGCCGATCCTGCGTTTTGTTGACCGTGATGGTTTTGATTTCCATGGAAGCAGACTCCTGTGAGGTAGGTAATCCGATGAGGTTCGTCCAGCATGTCGGGCGAATCACTTTACCCTGTTGAGCCGTCGAGGCAAGGCGACGATTCGACCACTTCAGGTCCGGAATTTCCCAAACAAAACCCGTGGCTATGGACGCAGTTCAGTCCGATGAAGCCTCGTCGGCGATATTCTCGGACGTTAGCGGGGTTGTAACGGAACAAAGAGTAATGAACGGAGAACGGCTCGGCCGATAAGCGAAACGTCGGGTAACGGTCGTGAGTGACCTGGATATCAGCCCGATCGCGTTTCGTCGGCCCGCTCGGGGAGCAGTTGGGTACGTGCCGTCAGGATGACGCACGGGCCCGCTGGGGTCGGGGAGTCGCCAGGCCAGTGCCGAAATATCACGGCGCAAGTGGTGATGGAAGCCATGAAAAAAGCAAGCAACGCATGGAAGCGGACGGGCGCCTACAAGTGGCTCGGCGGCTTCAGCCTCCTGGCCTTGCTGCTGGTGGGGTTGGGGTGCGAGTTCGACAGCTATCTTGACCCGTCAGTGGTGGGGCGTTGGGAGCGGACGCCGGTGGTCCTGCCCATCCTCAAGCAGTTGGACGTGATCGACGAGCCGCCGGCGCAGGCCGAAGGCACCACGCCGGTCAAGTCCGAAGACCTGATCCCGGACATCGAGGAATACGTGATCGGCCCGGGCGACCTGATCACCTTCACCATCTTTGAACTGGTGGTCGAAGGCGTCGAGTCGGTGCAGACCCGCCGCGTCGATGAACTGGGCTACATCCGTCTGCCCATCGTCGGCACGATGAAGATCGCGGGTCTCAAGCCCAGCCAGCTCGAGAAGAAGATCGCCAAGGCGCTGTCGGACAAGAGCATTCTGAAGGACGCGACGGTCAGCGTGATCGTGCAGGAAGGCCGGCAGAAGACGTACAGCGTCATCGGCGAGCCTCAGGTCGCGGGCACGGGCATCGGCACGTACACGATCCCGCACACCAACTTACGTTTGCTGGAAGCGATGGCGCTGGCCCGCGGCGTGCCGGGACGGATCAAGACGCTGTATGTGATCCGCGCCCCGGTGATGATGGCAAGTCTGCCCTCGGTGCTGGCCGGTCGTGATGAAGGGCTGCAGGCCGCGGAAGGTTCGGAAGGCGAAGCCGCGTCCGCCGCCGCCAAGGCGCCGCAGGCCGCCGACCTGATCGACAAGCTGCTCAAGGGCATCGACACGAGCCTCGACGGCAGTGCCGCCGCCGCCAAGCCCGCCGTGCCCAAGGAACTGGAAACGGCCCTCAACGGCGAAAGCGCTTCGAGCCAGTGGGTTCACGTCGGAGACAAGTGGGTCAAGATCGACCAGCCTGCCGCCGCCGCGCCCGCTGCCGCCTCCACGGGCAACGAGAACGGCAGCCTCAACGCCCCCGCGGAAACACCGGGTTCTGTGGCCGATATCGCCGCCATGATGGTGCAGGTCCGCATCATCGAAATCCCCTACGCCAAGCTGCTCGACGGCGAACTGAAGTACAACGTCGTCATCCGGCCCGGCGATATCATCCGCGTGCCCGCACCGGTCATCGGCAACGTCTACATCGGCGGCTCCATCCAGCGCCCCGGAACCTACGCCCTGCCCGGCGACAAGGACCTGACCCTCAAGCAGCTCGTTTTCGCCGCGGGCAATCTCTCGCCCCTGGCGATTCCCGAACGCGTCGATCTGATCCGCCGCGTCGGCGACGACCAGGAAGCCACCGTCCGCATCAACCTGCGGTCGATCTTCGAAGGCCTGGAACCCGACTTCTATCTCAAGCCCAACGACACCGTCAACATCGGCACGAACTTCTTCGCCTCGCCCCTGGCGGTCATCCGCAACGGATTCCGCATGACCTACGGCTTCGGCTTCGTGCTCGATCGCAACTTCGACGACAAGGTCTTCGGGGTTAAGCCCAACGGTTAAGTCGCCGATCCATAACTGAACAAACCGGCAGAACCCCCGACCTGGGGGTTCTGTCATTTTGCGCACGATCCGGCCCTCGACAGCCGGAAATGTGCGGCCATAGCGTGGGTGGGTCCGATATGTCGTAAATCAGCACCGGGATTGTCAATGGCCAATCAGCCAGCGGTCGCCATTCCGACGCCTGCAGGTCCGGTAACGCAAGCGAAACCCATGATGTGGGCCTGCGCTGCCGTGACGGCTGTCCTCTTTGTCCTTCTCTTCCACAATTTCATCTGGCGCATGACGCTGATCGCCACCAGTCGGTGGGGCGGCGACTGGTCTCATGCCGTGGTCATTCCCGCCATCAGCCTCTGGTTCCTCTGGCAGGACCGCGAGCATCTGACCGCCATGACGTGGAAGCCCGCCGCGTGGGGCCTGATCCCGCTGCTGGCCGGCATCCTCAGTTACGCCTGGTGGATTTACCCCGGCCGAAACGACATGTTCCAAGGCTACAGCATGATCCTCGCCTTGCTGGGCCTGGTATGGATGATCTTCGGCTCCGCAATGCTCCGCCGGCTGTGGATTCCCATCCTCTATCTGGCGTTCGCCGTGAAGGTTTCCGACCGTATCTGGGAACAGATCGCGTGGAAACTCCAGCTTCTGGCTGCCCAGTGCGCCACGTTCGCCATCAACATCGTCGGAGCCATACCCAGCCTCGGTCTGGAAGCCAACGTCAAAGGCTCGACCATCGAACTGACATTCATGCGTGACGGCGGGTGGGTCACGGAAGCCCTCAACGTCGCGGAGGCGTGCTCGGGCCTTCGCATGTTGGCGGCGTTCATGGCGCTCGGTGTGGCTGTGGCCTGCATGGGGCATCGCAAAGCGTGGCAGCGCCTGATCATGGTGCTGCTGACGGTCCCGATCGCAGTGCTGGTGAATGTGGGGCGCGTGACGGTGCTGGGCGTGCTGCACCGGATCAACCCGCAACTGGCGGCCGGGGACGTGCATCTGTTCATCGGCATGCTCATGCTCATTCCGGCGCTCTTGCTGTTCCTGGCGGTGGGGTGGGTGCTGGAGCGGATCATTATTGAGGATGCGAGTGCAAAGGTAGAGAAGACATCCGCGACGGTGTCGCGGCTTGACGGAGAAGACAGTGCAATTGCGCGGCCGGCGCGGGTGGGAGCGGGTCTGGTCGCGGGGGGCGCGATGACGCTGGCGCTGGGGGCGACATGGGGACTGGCGCTGTCGTGCGCGAGGCCCGATCTGTGGTTCGGCGACGTGAAACCTGCGCTGGTGTGGGGCATGACCCTTGTGAGCCTGCTGGCGCTGATCGTCGGCGTGACGTGGGTGGCGCGACTGCTTTCCCGCGGTGCGGCCGGGGCGACGGCACTGGCGACGACGGTGGGCATCCTTCTCGTGGCCTGCGTCGGTCTGCAGAGCGCCGTCGGGGGGATGAAAGCGGTGCTGATCAAGAAGCCCGTGCCGCTGCGTGAGCCGCTGCTGCTGATACCGGAAAAGATGGGGCCGTGGAAGATGGAGGAGGATCAGCGGTTCAGCCGGGAGATTCTGGAAGAGCTGAGGACGGAGAACTACCTGTCGCGGACGTACCGGGACACGTCGGCGGCGCAGGCTGAACCGGGTTCGATGGTGCGTCTGCATGTGGCGTACTACACGGGCACGCCGGACACGGTTCCGCATGTGCCGGAGCGGTGCTACGTGGCGGGGGGCCTGGTTCAGGTGTCGAAAACGACGACGGAACTGGAGCTTCAGACGCCGGATATGAGGCAGACGGACGGAGGCTACGTCGCGATGTCGCACTTGTCCAGCCAGGCCCGGACGGTGCGGATGCCCACGAACCGATGGAGCGCGACAGCCTTCACGTTCGCCGCGCCGCAGCGCCTGGAACGGGCGTCGAACGTGATCTACTTTTTCGTCGCCAACGGTCGATTCCTCGCCACCCCGGACCTCGTGCGATTGCAGGGATTCGATCTGAAGGATGCGTACAGCTACTACTGCAAAGTGGAGGTGGGAATTCCGGGAGTGGGGGATCGTGAGCAGGCTGTGAGGATTGCCCAGCGGTTTCTTGCGTCGGTGATGCCTGAAATCATGGGTTGTTTGCCTGATTGGGTCGATGTAACAGAAGGGCGATGGCCGCGCGACGCGCGGTCCGCGCCTTGACTGTGTCCGCAGCAGGAGGCATGAGCAATGGCCGGCAAGGTCAATACGCGGTTTGTCGTGGCGCTGAGCGCCGCGCTGGTGCTGCTGATCGTGGGCTTGGGCGTGGTGTGGTACATGCGTGGCCGGACCGATCCCGCCGACGCCATCGCCCGCGGCGATGGATTTTTCGCCGAGGGCCATTACGACAAGGCGGCGGCCCAGTACAAGATCGCCCTGTCGCGCCGGCGCAACGACGTGGATCTGCTGATCCGCTACGGGGACACGCTGCAGCAGGTGCGCGTGGACAGCGTGGCGGCGGCGCAGGACGCCATTTCGCAGATCATCAACGTCTACCGCAACGCCCTGGAGATGGCGCCGAACAACGATGCCGCCTTCAGCCGCATCAGCGACGTGTTCATGCAGTTGGGCACGCAGATGAACGAGCTGGACGCGTGGAACCAGTTGTACAAGATCGCCGCCACCGCCGTGAACGCCGATCCTTCCCGCGAGTTGCCCAAGCGTTACCGCGGCATCGCCCAGGTGCATCGCATGATGGCCATCGACCTGTCGGCGTCGGATCGGCAGCAGACGCTGGACGACCTGCTTCAGGTCCACAAAGCCCAGCCCGCGGACCCGGAAGTCACGTACTACCTGGCCCTGATGCACCTGATGGAAGCCGACGCGCAGGATCGGCCGGGAGGCGATCCGAAGCTGGTCAAGCGGAACCGTCAGGACGCCGAGACGCTGCTGAAGGAACTGGCCCGTCAGTTCCCGGATGATCCGCAGGTTCAATTGCACCGGGTCCGGCTGCTGACGGCGATGAAGCAGAACGACGCGGCCGACGCGGTGCTCAAGGAACTGGAAAAGAAGCTGCTTTCGTCGCCGGATTCGACGAAGCTGGTGATCGAGACGACGCAGCGCATGCTGGCGGACCCGCGGGGTGGGTTGAAGGCGTATCTCGCCGACGCGCCGAGTTCGGCAGCGCCCACGGAGATGATGACCCGGGCCGAGGCGATGCTGCGCAAGGCGCTGAGCGTTCACGACAACGATCTGAGGCTGGTGCTGGAACTGGGCCGGCTGCTGACGCTGGAAAACCGGGACGACGAAGCGATGGCGGCGTACCGCAAGGCGGCGGAGGCGAAGATCGCCGCGCTGCCGATGGTGGCTTACCAGACCACGCAGCTCAAGCGACAGGCCCGGATACAGTACGCGGATCTGAAGCTGCGACAGGCGCAGAACCTCGGCGATGAACAGGCTCGCCCGGCGCTGGAGGAAGTGGACGCGATCGTGCGCGAACTGCGGACGGAGCTGGGGGACAACCCGTTCGTGAACCTGCTCGGCGGCCAGGTGCAGATGGCGCGGCAGCAGTGGGGGGAGGCGCTCAAGTCGCTGGATCGCGCCAGCAAGCAGTTCAACGACGCGCGTCCGGACGTGCTGATGCTGTCGGCCCGGGTGTGCGTGAAGCTCGGTGAACTCGGCGCCGCGGTCAGCCGCATGGAATCGCTGCTGGCGCTGAGGCCCGACTATCTGCCCGCCCGGCTCGATCTGGCGGAACTCTACCTCCGCACCGCGCAGCCGGACAAGGCCAGGTCGCACGTCGAGGCTTATCTCGCCAAAAAGCCGGACGACTACCACGCCCGCAGCCTCATGGCGTCCTACTACGCCCAGTCCAACGACATGGACCGGGCGATCCGCGCGTACCTGGAACTGGGGCTGGAACAGCATCCGGAACTGGTGCTGCGCACGGCGCGACTGCTGGCGGCGACGAATCGTCTGCCCGAAGGCTTGAAACTGCTCAAACAGCGGCTGGCGCAGGATCCGAAGGATCTGCCCGTGCTCAGCGAGATGATTCGATGGGAGACGGATGCCGGTGCGGCGAAGGCGGCGATCGACGCGGCGCGCAAGGCCGGCGCCGATCCCGAAAAGCTCGACGTGCTGGCCAGCCGCATCGGCGATCCCACGGGCGACAAGACGCTCGAAGCGATGCGGAAGTATGTCGCCTCCGTCGACGATCCGCTCCAGCGAGCGCTGATGGAGTACCGGCTGGCGCTGCAGACGAACCAGATGGACAAGGCCGACGCCGCCGTGACCGAAGCGGTGAAGATCAGGCCCGACGACCCGCAGGTGGTGCAGATGCAGTTCGACATGGCGCTGCGTCACCGGGACTGGCCGGCGGCGGAAAAGATGGTGCAGAAGGCCAGGGACGGCAAGAGCGAGCTGGCCGAAGGCGACCTGCTGGCGGGCAAGCTGGAACTGGCCCGCGGCCGGGCCAATCTGGCGGTCGGCTATCTCAAGCGCCTGACGCAGGCCAGGCCCGTGTTCTCCGAAGGCTGGCGTCTGCTCGGCGACGCCCAGCGGCGCATCGGCGACAGCGCCGGCGCGATCGAATCGCTCCGCCATGCCGTGGACCAGAAGCCGGACAACGTGGAAGCCCGCCAGCAACTGGCCGGCGTCCTCGACAGCACCGGCCAGTCCGACCAGGCCCTGAGCCAGCTTCGCCAGGCGGCGCAGTATCCCTCGATCAATCCGCTGCTCCGCGAGCAGTATCTGGCGTACGAACAGAAATACGGCGATCCGCAGCGAGCCTTGGGCATCCGCCAGCGTCTGGCGAAGGTCAATCCCGCCGACACCGTCAACCGACGCGGCCTGGCGGCGCTGTACGCGCAGCTCAAGAAGCTGCCCGAAGCCGAGGCGGAGATGAAGAGCGTCTTCGCAGCCGAACCCGATGAGGCGGCGAACTACGGCACGTACGCGGCCATCCTCGCCATGGCGGGACAACAGGAGCAGGGGCGGCAGTTCCTGCTTCAGTGGATCGCCTCCCGCGGCCCCAAGGCGGGTGTCGACGAATACATCATGCTCGCCCGCTACGGCATGAGCATCGGCAACCTCGACGCGGGCCTGGACGCCTACCACAAGGCGATCGGCCTGGACAAGAGCAAGGAACAGATCGCGCTGCGGGAAATGGCGGACATGCTCTTCGAGCTGGGCCGCAACGACGCCGCGGTGGAGGCCTACCGGAAACTCTGGAAGGACGACGACCAGGACAGCCGCGTCGGTCAGCGTCTGACCGAGGCTCTGATCCGCGGCAACAAGCTGGATGACGCCAAGGCCGTGCTGGCGAAACTGACCAGCGTCAACAGCCAGGACGCCAACCTGTACCTGCTCGGCGCTCAGATCGCCAAACAGGAGGGCAACGACGACGAGGCGATCAAGCAGATGAACAAAGCGGTGGAGATCGCCCCGGACCGCGCCACGGTGCAGTTCGAGCGGGCGAACCTGCTGGCCCAGAACCCCCGGACCGAGCCGGACGCCATCGACGCCCTGAACCGCGCTCTGGACCTGAATCCCAATCTGTTCGCCGCCCGTCGTCTGCTGGCTCAGATCCATCTGAGGCGGGATGACCGTCAGCAGGCGGTCCGAGAACTACAGGCCATTTTGAACCGCAAGCCGGACGACGTCCCAACCCGATTACAACTGTTGCGAATGTACCTCAACGGAAGCGATCTTCTGTCCGCCAAGTCGCTGCTGGGCGAAAGCCGTCAGCAGTTCCCGCAGTCCGCGCGGTGGCCGCTGCTTCAGTCGGAAGTGGCGTTGCAGGAGAACAACCGGCGCCAGGCGGTGGAGCACCTTGCCGAGGCGATGAAGCTGGAGCCGACGCGGGAGACGTTGCGGGCGCTGGCGCAGCAGTGGCTGGCGATGGGCAAGGCTCAGGAGGCGTTGGACGCGCTGAAGGCCAGGCCGGAGTTGTTGCGCGATGATGCGGTCTGCCAGGCGTTGGAGGGTCGCGCGATGCAGGTCGGCGGTTCGGCGGCCGCGGCGCAGGCTGTCTTCCAGCAGGCGATGGCCAAGGCGGCGACCATCGACGACGTCGTCGGCGTCGGCACGCAGATCATCGGCGCCCTGGGCCTCGAAGCCGGCGCGAGTCTCATTGAACACCTGACTTCACCGACCCAGGCGAACTGGGCCCAACTGGCGATTACCCGCGCCGAAGTGGGTGCTGGACGCTACCGCGAAGCCGCTAACCGGATTAATCGGATTCTTCCGCGCATCCCTGACCCGGAAAAACAGCACTTTCGTGGCCTGCTTGCCATGGCGCATCATAATTTGGGCGAGTTTGACCAGGCGGCCGGCGTCTACCGGCAGGTCATCCAGGATGACCCCGACGACGTGACGGTCATGAACAATCTGGCGTATCTGCTGGCGGTGAACCTCAAGAAGCCGCAGGACGCCATGACCTTCGCCCAACGGGCGGGAGTGCTCAGTCCCGATGATCCACAGGTTCTCGACACGCTGGGATGGGTTCAGTTCTGCAACAGCCGCGTCGCCGACGCGGAGCAGACCCTTCGCCGCAGCGTGCGAATCAAACCCATGCCCGCCAATACGTTCCATCTGGCGGAAGTGCTACTGGCCGGCGGACAGAAACGCTATGCCGCGGAACTGTATGCCAAGGCCAAACAACTAGCGGAGCTATCCAAGGATCAGGCCATACTCGAACAGGTTCAACAGCGTCTGAAGGATGTGACGCCCTGAACCCATTAACCCTGAGGGGGTGCTACCCATGACCGCCAATCCACTGAGTCCATCGACCATCGGTTCCGGCGCCGCGCCTGTCGCAGCTCCGGGAGTCGCCGGCAGCCGCATCACCCCGCTGGACCCGCTTCGGGTTCTGCATCAGTACAAGTGGGTGCTGCTGATTGTCTTCCTCGTCGCCATCTGTGTCGGCGGCATCCTCTTCGCCTTCCTGCGCCAGGCGATGCCGGAGTACACCTCGGAAGCCCAGCTTCTGGTCACCGGCGCGATCCGCGAGCCGTACGAGGAGCCGGTGCAGTCCGGCAGCCCCAAGCAGGTCCGGCTCGACGTCCTCGGCGCGTTCATCAAGAACCAGATCATCATGATCAAGAGCGACGACGTGGAGAAGGCCGCCCTGGCGTCCCCCACCGTCATGGAGACTCGCTGGTACAAGAGCTTCTCCGATGCCGAAGCGGCCCGCAACGAACTGGACCGCAACCTCACCGCCAGCCAGATCCTCGGCTCGACCCTCATCCAGCTCTCGCTCAAGGGCAGGTATGAAAGCGACCTGAAGATCGTGCTCGACACGGTCATCAACGCCTACATGCAGCAGTTCAAGCTCAAGAACGAAACCGAAACGATCGGCGTCAAGCAGGTCTTCGTCCGCGAATCCGACGCCGCAAGGGCCGAGTTCGACCAGGTCCAGCAGAAGCTCAAGGTCTTCCGCGAGGAACACGACCTGGCGTCGCTGGAAGCCCAGAACGACGAAGCGAACATCGGCTACAACGACCTGGCGTCGCAGGCCTCGGCGCTGGCGGTGCGGCTGCAGACGGCGCGGGAAACCTTCCGCGCCCTCGAAATGGCCAACAAGGACGGCCGGCTGCTCCAGCCGACGCCCGAAATCATGGCCACCATCGAAGCCGATTCCGCCGTCTCCCTCCGCGACGAACGCCTTCGCGGCCTGCGCGAACGCCGCGAAGTCGCCCTCCACCGCATGGGGCCCGATCACCGCGCGGTGCTCATGATCGACCGCACCATCCAGGCCACCGAAAACGAACGCAAAACCGTCGTCGAACAACTGCTCAAGGAACACCAGCAGGTCCGCTACGACCAGGCCCGCGGCGCGGTGGTCGCGCTGGAAGGCCAGGTCACCGGCATGGGACCGGCCCTTGAGGAAGCCCGCGCCCGGCTCCGCGACCTGACCGAGAAACTCACCGAGTACCGCCGCATCGAAACCGACGCCAAGGCCGCCTCAGACCGCAAAGCCAAGGCCGACGATCTTCTGCGGAGCATGGAACTGAGCGCCTCCCGTCCCGACAACGCCGGCTTGGCCATTCGTCTGGCTGCCACCAGCCCGCGCCTGACCTTCCCCACCGCGCCCGGCATCATCCTCACCACCGTCATCCTCCTCGAAGCCCTCGCGCTCGCCGGCATCTTCCTCAAGGAAATGCTCGACCAGCGCATCAAGACCCCGACCGACGTGCAGTTCCTCCACCATGCCGTGGTCCTCGGCGCTCTGCCGCAGTCCACGGAAGATCCGCTCGGCCCGACCGAGGTGGAGACCGTGGTCCAGCGCGACCCGACCGGCCTGATGGCCGAAGCCTACCGCCAGACGCGCACCGCCCTGCTGGGTGCCGCCGAGCGGGACGGACACCGCGTCATCATGGTCGTCGGACCCCAGCCGGCCTCCGGCGTCACCAGCGCCGTCAACAACCTGGCGCTGAGCATGGCCCACGACGGCTATCGCGTCCTGGTTATCGACGCCAACTTCCGCAGGCCCTGCCTCGACCGCCTCTTCAACTGCTACGCATCCCACGGCCTGGCCGACGTCCTCCGCGGCGCGGTCAGCCTCGATGACGCCGTCGTCCACAAGCAGGATCCCATGGTCGATGTCCTGACCGCGGGCCAGACCGCCGGCGCTGCCGCCGAACTGCTCGAAAGCCGCGCGTTCCAGCAGATGATCGACGCCTGTCGAAGCCGGTACGACACCATCCTCATCGACACCCCGCCGGCTCTGTTGACCAGCGAAGCCCAGATCCTCGCCAAGAGCGTCGATGCCGCCGTCATCGTCGTCCGCGCCTCACGCGACAAACGCGGCATGGTCGCCCGGCTCCTGCGCCTGCTCGAAAGCCAGAACGCCGCCGTGCTTGGCATCATCCTCAACGGCGTCCGCACCAGCGCCGGCGGATACCTGAGCAAGAACTACGACGCGTTCTACCGCTATCGCCAGAACGCGCTGCCGCCCCGCGAGTTCGAGGCCCAGACCGCGCCCGCCGCCGCACCGGCCGCCGAATCCTCGACCGCCGCCGAACCGACCAAGCCGGCCGCCGACAGCGAGGACGAGCGCTACTGATCCGTCACCTTGGCCCACGGCCCCCGGGCCCCCGGCGGGTCGTGCGGCTGACCGCGGCTAGGCCAGCCGCGTTCAGCCCCGACCCGTTGGTCTTTTTTCAGTCCGACTCGAATCGTCCCCCACGGAACACGGTGGACTCCCGTGTATGAGCGGTTCCCCGCGAATCTGCGGGATAACTCCCCGTTTTCGGCTCAGAACCGCCTCCATTTTGCCGAAATGTAAACAGTGTCCGGCTGAATCCGCACCCGTGCGATAACCGCGCATGAACACACTCGCCATGCTTCTGTCGATCCCGCTTCCCGCGTCCGACTCCGGTCTGGACCTCGTGGGCGTGCTGTCGCCGTACATGGGCGTGTTCTTCGTGGCCTTCCTCGTCACCTTCATCCTCACGCCCGTGATGCGAAGCCTCGCCCTGCGCAACGGCGTCGTCGACTGGCCGGACTTCAAACGCAAAGCCCACCTCCGGCCCGTGGCCTACCTCGGCGGTATCGCCATCTTCCTCGGCTGGCTGGCGGGCATGATCCTCTGCTACTACATCACGCCGCACGACGCCGACAAGGCCGCCGCGCTCGGCGTCTTCGGCGTCAAGTTCCCCTTCCCCATCGTCGTCGGCGCGGCTGTGATCGCCCTCACCGGCGTTATCGACGACGTCTACGGCATCAGCCCTCGCGTCAAGATCGGCGGACAACTCTTCGCCGCCGCCTCCCTGGCCTCCATGGACGTCGGCACCGTCCTCGTCTCTGACAGCTTCCGATCACTGGGCCTCGAATTCGCCCACATGGATACCGTGGCCTACATCCTCGGCGCTGCCCTGATCGCCTTCTTTGTCCTCGGCGGTTGCAATGCCGTCAATCTGCTCGACGGATTGGATGGCCTGGCTGCGGGCGTCTCCGCCATCACCGCCTTCGGACTGCTTTTCATCTGCGCTTACGTCGCCATGGCGGTCGCCAACTACATGCCCATCGGAGCCGCAGCCGCGGCAGCAGGCTCCCATCCCCAGGCCCCCGGTATCGACATCCTCACCAGTCCCGTACGCATCGTCATGTGTCTGGCCATCCTCGGAGCCGTCCTCGGCTTCCTGCCCTACAACTTCAACCCGGCCCTCATCTTCATGGGCGACGCTGGATCGCTCCTGCTGGGCTACCTCTGCATCAGCACCATCCTCCTGCTCGCCCACGCCCCCGGCTCCAGCCCCGCGCTCGTCATGGCGGCCCTGATCGTCTTCGCCGTGCCGATCACCGATACCACGCTCGCCATCGTCCGACGCAAGCTCGCCGGCCAGCCGCTCTTCAGCCCCGACAAGGAACATCTGCACCACCAGCTCCGAAAGGCCGGCCTGTCCGTCAAACAAACCGTCCTGGCCCTCTACGGCCTGGCGCTCGGCTTCGCCGCCATCGGATGCTCCATGGTCTTCCTCCGCTGGCGATTCGTCCTGGCCTTCTTCCTCGTCCTCTTCAGCTTCGTCATCGTGATGGCGATCAAGAGTGCCCAGACGCGGATTCTGCGTCAGCAGCTCAACCCCGACGAAGCCGCCGCCGCCGCCGCCGCCAGCGCCGACGCCACCCGCCACCCGCCGCTGCAACCGCAGTTGCCCCCATCCCCCGACGACAGCCAACCCGCCGCTTCCCCTGCTCCGGCGTCCATGTCGGATGACGCCGTCATGCATCGGTAATGCTGGATTTCCGACGATGCAAGTTCTCGGCCATCGGACGTATCCCCCGGCCAAGCCGGGGGCTGAATGAAAAAATGCCCGATATCCTCCCCCCCCCTCAGCCCCCGGCTCCGCCGGGGGACACCGAGGGATGACGTTGCCCGCCGGGGGACATCGACGTTGCCGGGGGTCAGGCAGAAGGCCAGCAAGGCGACGAGGATCGTTGACGATCAGATGCAGCTTGAAGCCCAGGAACCAGCCCATGGTGGTCTTGCCGATGGCCGCCAGACCGTCGAACACGCGATGGCGGGCGATGCGTTTGTTCCCGCAGACCTTCAGGGCGGTGGAGTCGATGAAGCTGATGCCGGTGACCGGCCGCCCCCGGCCCGCGACAGGCCGACATCAGGTAGGCCAACAGCGGGATCGTCGCGTGCGGGATCCATTCGACGAACCGGCTGTAGCTGACCAGGCCCGGAAAGTCGCAGCGGTGGTTTGCCAGCAGATGCAGGTAGAAGTGCTTGAATGTTCGGAAGTGGCTGCTCTGAAAGGCGATGAGGATGGTCATGATCTCGCTGACGCTGAGTTGGCCGTCGCGTCGCCGATGGCGCTGCCCGTCGGCGAGCAGGCGATGTTCATAGTCGCCACGAAAGCTTTGCCAGAAGTCGTCCACATCCACGTACAGGTCGGTAAAATCCATCGCGTGGCCTCCTTGCCGTTGGTGGTGTCTGAACAACATCCACGTCGGCAGGAGGCTGCCTTTGGCTTGGCTTATCCCGAACTCAGGTTTCAAGCGAACTTCGTCAACGTTCAAAACCTGGCGGGGTTCAGGCCGAACGAAGCATCGCACTTGACGGGCCGGCATCATGGTTTTTCGAGACACCACGTTCCTTGCAGCCGGCCCGCAAGTGAACGCAGTCGTCAGGTATTTCGACACCACATGGCATACCACCTCCACATCGTTCGCACGAAAGACTGGACTGAGGCAGCCAGTGCGCCCATCACCAAGCACGACGTTGATGCCTTGGTTGCCGCGGATTCAGAATTGGTTTGGTCCACCACCGACTACGTTGACATGGCAGATGCCGCCGGAGTTGTGACTCGCTACTTTATGATTACATGGCGAGGCCAGCCATGCTTTTGGTGGTATCGAGACCAGATTCAGTGTTCAGGCCCGGACGACGCACAGGTATCGAAGCTTGTTCAGATGGCACGCGCACTGAATGCACACACGGTTGGCGATGACGGAGAGCTTTATCCACTTGAGCAGCCATCGTCGCCAGTGTCGCCGAAGGATGGCCAGAAGCCTTGGTGGAGATTTTGGTAGTATGACTACGATGCCTAACCAGGACGCTGCAGCGAACCGCGTCCGAATAAGGGGGATCCGGGCCGAATAAGGGATAAGTACATATTTCCGAGCCTCCAAAGAGTGATCCTGGCGAACCCAATGCGAGCGGCGGATCGGATTCCCGGCCAGTCAGCGAATGAATGATGTGCCCGATCTGGCATGAAAGTCGGAGAACACAGGAGCCAACGCTTGACAATTGACATTCCGTGCGATTCGGCGTGAGTTTTTCATTTCCGTGATCTCCGTGAGAAAACCTCATTTGTCTCTCACGGAGCTTCATTCACTGCAGCGAACTTTCGCCGGTGATTCAGTCAACACGAACGTCCGATGGCATCAGCCGTCGGGCGTTGTCGCATCCCGTTGCCGTCAAAGGGTTACGCGAAACGTCCCGTTCCGGCGGCGATCTCCGTAACCGTCCGGCCAACCCACTACCGCCGCATCGCTGATCAGCCGGACCTCATCAGGGTTTCCTGTACAGGCTTTTAATAAATCGAATCAATAAGCGGTATTTGAACCGTTGCCTTGCGTTGTTGTGCGGGGCTGATGGGACTTGACGTGGAATTATGCGGGCAATTAGTCGCATCGACTTGTTCTTCGTCAGCCCGGCAGGTACAATGCCAGAGGTTCAAATGATTCGATTCAATTGTTCCTTTTGAGGCCGGATTCCTGGTTGATCGCACATGCTTCACGTTGTTCCGCATGGTTTTCGCGTGGTCGGCCATCGTGACGGCGAGGCCGTTGACGTTGTTGGGTCGGGAGACGCCGATGCGGGTCCTGAAGCGATGCGATGGTCGTCGAGTCGATATCTCCATGCAGGGCGTGGCGACAGCGCGGAAACGCAACCCATCCCTGTGAAACCCGCACACTCTCCAAACCCCTGATCCCGGTCCGCATGGAATCCAGTTCCCTTTCAACGAAAGCACATCAAGCATGGGAAAACACACTTCAATGGTTGACGCTCCAATCCGGATTGTCGCGTTATGTATATGTTCGTTCACCTGTGCGGCTCTGCATGCTCAGGACATGGGAGGCTACGTCAACGTCAAGGAAATGGGGGCTGTGGGCAACGGCGGGGTGGATGACACCGCCGCGATTCAAAAAGCGTTCGACACGGGCAAACCCGTCTACTTTCCCGCAGGCGCATACAGGATCACAGACACCATCACCATGTACGCGCCCTGGATTCGCGGCGACGGGATGAACCTTTCCACGATCGCGCAATCAACGAAAGACAAGGACATTTTCCACGTCAAATTCGCATGGCGCGGCAACATCAGCGGGATCGGCCTGCGAGGCGGCGCGAAGCAACTCAACATGCGCAACCACCGCGTCGATCAAGGTCTCATGCAGGTGCGGAACTGCAGCTTCAACGAGTCGTCCGACATCGCCATCTATATGGAGGATGAGAGCAATCCGATGCATCTCGTCGTCGCTGGCTGCCATTTTCAGGGCTGCGAACAGGTTCTCTACACCGTGTGCGACCAGACGACGTTGAGCGAATGCTGGATCACCACCGCCTGGATGAACAACAAAGCGGCGATCGTCAATAAAAGCGGCAAGATGACGTGCGAAAATATTCTCGGCGTTCCGCTGGTCACGGGAAAGGACGACCGCTGGATCGACAACTATTCCACGCTTTCGTGCCGCGGGTTTCGTTTCGGCGGCGAGTTCGGCGGCATGACGCCGGTCTATAACTTCGCGGCACTCAGCAAGGACATGGCGGGCCTTTCCGTCGTTCTCGACGATTGCTGGATTTCAGCGCAGGGCAGCGGACGCAAATGCGCCATCTATCTCGAGGAAATCCCGAACCTGCTGACGATCCGCAATTGCCAGCTCACCGTGCCCGCCGTGATGTTCGGCCCGAAAGCCGGCGACCTGATGAACTACTTCGCTCACGCGCGCCCCGGCGTCCTGCAGTTCGACCTTCAGCACAACAGCGGTGAGTACAGCGACGATCCCGCCGCGCAGGCGTTGCTCAAGGCCGCCCGCGACCGCGACACGAGTCCGGAGCCGATCGAGGGACAGTTAAGCGCGGAAGATACCCAGGCGATGCTCGCGAAAGTCGTGACGATCATCAAAGCGTTGCCGCCCCAGCCGCGGACGCCCGCCGTAGCTGGCGAACACAAGCAGAAGGTGGACTCCAAGGATTACATCGAATTGAGTCCTCGCAACGCAAAATGGGACTGCGATGATCATATGGACGCCACGACGATCCGGAACAGCCAGTACATCGCCATGGCGGAGGTGGGAGATGACGTGGTGTTCATGCACCGCACGCCGCAGGGCCGATGGCCGCATGTGCTGATCCGCCACGTCGAGATTGATCTCGACCGAACGCCGTGGATCAGTTGGAAGCAGAAAGACCCCGGCGGCCCCGATTCGCGTCCCGCCGGCGTGCCGGAACGAGCAGCCGACCAGAAACTCGATGCGGGCGTGGTGATGCCGTCGGGCTTCGCCATCAAGATCATTGATGACGAAACGAAACGGATGGTAATGCTGTTTGAATCGCACCAGTCGCCGTGCTTTGAATACGGTGCCAAGGATATTCGGAAGCTGTTCGACCTCAAAGGCGGAAAGCGCACGTTTACCATCAAGTATTTTCCGCTTGGCCTTCACAGCACGGGCCGAGCGGGCAGCGGCTATGCCTTGGCGGGCGAGTATCAGATTCTTGATTTCATCCGTCTGGAGGCGGAATGAAAACCGCGGGGAGCCGCGTCAACCTTGCAACTGTTCGTAGGCGCTGAGCCGGTTGCGTCGTCGGGCCATTTCGCTGGCATAGTACCGGCCCAGTTCATCGGCGTGCTGGCGCGCCCAGTCCGTCAGCCGCGTGGGACCGGCCGGGGGCGAATCGGTGGATAGCAATCCCTGCATCAATCCGTCAATCTCATCCCGCGTGAGCATCACATCGCCGACGAACCAGCCGATGATGGTGGCGGCTACATAGCCCAGACTCGGTGGCATGCCCACGATCATCCTTCGTTTGCCGATGATCTCGCCTACTTGTTTCACCAGCTCGCGATATGTAAACGTCTCCGGCCCGATGGCGTCAATCGTGCGATTGCCCGTGGCGACCGCTTCCCGCACAGCCAGGTCCGCGAAGTCCTCCACGTGCATCGGCTGCAGCTTGTACGCGCCATCGCCAAACACGCCGAAAATCGGCAGATGACGCAGCGCCCACGCAATGTTGTTGACGAGAATGTCCCGTCCGCCGAACAGCACGTTGGGCCGGAGGATGGAATAGGGCACGCCCAGGTCCGCCAGCGCATGCTCCAGCTTCGCCTTGCCGCTGAAGTATTCCAGTTTGCTGGTTTCGGAAGGATTCGTGATGCTGACGTGGACGATGCGTTGCACGCCGGAAGCCTTCGCAGCCGCGAAAAGCTTGCGCGTGTTCGCCACCGCCTGGGCGTGCGTGAACAGACGATGGTTGAAGCGAACCCAGTAGGTGTTGATCAGCACGTCAGCTCCGTTCAACGCATGTGCCAGACCTTGCGGATCATCAAAACACAGGGGAAACACAGCGATCTGATCGCCGAAAGAGTGCTGTCGCTTCGGTGAATTGGTCAGCGTGCGAACCTCGTGGCCGGCGGCAAGAAGCCGGCTGGCGATGTATCGGCCTGAATACCCAAACGCGCCTGTGACGACATAGGTGGACATGATGTTTCACCTTCTGGGCTGTTTTGCGTGAAACCGATGATAGATTGCCGCGAGGATGGCGTCGACCGAAATACTCCGCCAGAGATCGACTCTGTGCCTGTTCACAATGGGTATTGATTCCTCACGTCAATGCCGGACTCTGTGAGCTGACCCTTATACACATCTCCATTTCGCCGTCCGAAGGCCCCGCGGAAGACCCGCCCCCAGGGGCTTGCTGTTACCCACATCTGGCTGCCGATAATCAAAGCACGAGTTGATTCAGCGCCCCGGCACGGATGCCGGGGCGTGGAGCTGGCTTTTACTTTGAGGTCGCGGTCATGGAAGACACATTGGCGCTGGCGGACCGGGAACAATGGGCCCAGTCGCAGTTTGCCGCGGCGGACCTGGGTGATCGCCGACGGACACGCCGCCTGGTGAAGCTGGCGGCGAGGATGGCCGGCAACACCAGCGGCAGCATTCCCCAGCAGACCGGCGGCGGCGCGGACATGAAGGCCGCCTACCGGCTTTTCGATGCCGAAGGCGTCACGCACGCGGCGGTCTGCCAGCCGCAATTTGACCAGACCCGCGCGGCGGCCGGCGGGATTCCGATGGTCTTCCTGTTGCAGGACACCACGGTGCTGAACTTCACCACCCACCGCGTCTGCCGGGGACTGGGACCGATGGGCGAAGGAGGATCGTTGCGGGGCCTGCATCAGCGGAACGTGCTGGCGGCCGATCCGACCACGCGGAGGCCGTTGGGCTTGATGTATCAGCGGCACCACCTGCGCACGGATCGCCTCCAAGGCTCGCATGCGAATTGAAGCGGACGGCGGGCCGTGCCGCCGGAGGAACGGGAGTCGTACTGGTGGGTCGCCGCCATTGCCGCTATCGGCAAGCCGCCACCAGGCGTGCAATGGGTGCATGTGGGAGATCGCGGCGAGGATCTGTTCGGCGTGTATGACGAATCGCGGCGACAGGGCACGGACTGGCTGATTCGCGTGTGTCAGGATCGGCGTATCCTCACGCCCGCCGGAGAGGATCGGTTGCTGCCTCATGCCCGGAGTCTGCCGGTGCGTATCCGGCAGACGGTCACGATTCGCCGACGGCCGGCGGACGTTCCTGAAGAGGTGACGGTGTGCGTCAGCGGCGGCGCGGTCAAGCTGCGCCCCTCGCGGAGCGAACCGCGCTACCGCCAGAGCGATCCCGTGGAATGCCGGGTGGTGCGGGTGTGGGAGGAGTATCCGCCGGCGGGAAGCGATCCGCTGGAGTGGGTGCTCTGCACCAGCCTGGCCTGTGACACGGATCGGATGTTGGGCTTTGCGGCGCGGGGCTACGGCCTGCGTTGGATGATCGAGGAGTTCCACAAATGCGAGAAGACGGGTTGCCAGGTCGAAATGCGGCGGCTGGAAAACGCCGAGCGGCTGGAGCCGCTGATCGGCCTGCTGAGCGTGCTGGCGATCTGGCTGCTGCAACTGAAGTTCGTGGCGCGGAATCAGCCCGACATGCCGGCGAGGCAGATGTTCGAGGAGCCGATGGTGCGCGTGATGGCCCGTTACCTCCAGCGACCTGCGCGCACGCTGACCGTCGGCGGCTTCTGGCGCGGCATCGGCCGCCTGGGTGGCCATCCCGGCCGCAAGGGGGACGGTCCTGTCGGCTGGCTGCGCGCCTGGCGCGGTTGGCAGAGCTTTGAACTGATCATGCTCGGCGCTCATTTGTCCTCCGGGTAAGACCCCAGAGGATGTGGGTAACAGCAAGAGACGGGGGACGGGCCATCCGCGGGCTTGGGTCGGTCCATGGTGCCGGGCAAAGCCCGCGGATGGGGCGTCTTCGCCCTATCCGCGGGGTCTTGCGATGGCGGAACGACGAGATTGGGCGGCTCCTGGAGATAAGGGACAGCTCTGCGAGTCCGGCATAGCGTGTCCCTCTCGACTATCATCATGCCATGCGGCGACTGTTCTGCATCTTCCTGCTCGGCATGCTTGGCCCGCTCGCCGGCGCGTGCTCGCCGACGCCGCCGCGCGGGGCGCTGGGATTTCGCTCGATCGACCCGGCGGACCGGCTGTACGCCATCCGTCAGGCGGGCGACACGAAAGACTTGCGAGCGATCCCCGACCTGATCCCCCTGCTGTCCAGCAGCGATCCGGGCGAGCGTATGCTGGCGATTGCCGCGCTGGAGCGGATCACCGGCGAGCGCCTAGGCTACAATCCGTACGCTTCGCCGGCCGAGCGGGACAAGGCGTTGGCGGCCTGGGAACAGGCGTACCGGCAAGGCAGGTTTGCGACAAGGTGATCCCGATGGCGGATACGCAACACCCGATGGAGATCGCGTTGCTGAGTCGTCCGGACTGGCTGATCGTGGTGCGCGGGGCGATCGACGCCGCGGCCCGGAAACTGGGGCTGGCGGAAGAGCAGACGGGGAAGGTGGTCCTGGCGGTGGATGAGGCGCTGACCAACATCATCCGCCACGGCTACGGGAACCGGGACGATCAACCGATCCGCATCCGGCTGGGCGACGTGCAGCGTAACGGCCGGCCGGGATTGGAGATCGTCATTGAAGACCAGTGCCCGGACGTGGACCTGTCCCGCATCCGGAGCCGGAAACTGGACGATATTCGGCCCGGAGGCCTGGGCGTCCATATCCTGCACGAGGTCATGACCGATGTCTTGTACGAGCACCGCGTGGAATGTCCCGGCGTACGACTGACCCTTCGCACTTTCGCTTGATTGAGGATGGGGTTCATCATGGTCGAAGCACGAACAGCCAAATGTCACACCGAGCCGTGCGAGCATGGCGTGGTGCTTACGATCGAAGGCGAAATCGACTTCAGTTCGTCGCCGAGCCTGCGGCAGTCGGTGCAGGTGGCGTTGAAGAACCGGCCCGCGAAGTTCATCATCAACCTCGCCGGCGTGCCCTACATGGACAGCTCCGGCGTGGCTGTGCTGGTTGAAGCCCTGCAGACGCAGATGCGCAACAAAGCCCAGCTCGTGGTCTGCGCGCTGCAACCGAAGGTCAGGGGCATCTTCGAAATCGCCCGGCTGGACATGGTTTTCAAGATCGCCGCCGATCTCGACGCAGCCAAGGCGATGTGATCCCTTTCCCGGCCCGGCCAGGCCCGACCCGCTCCATCGCATCCCGCTATAATCTCCCCCCGCGACTTTTCCCATTCCGATCCGAAGGAAAGCGAACGGACGATGGCCAAACAAGTGTGGCTCAACGGCGAACTGGTCCCGGCCGAAAAGGCGGCGATCAGCGTGTACGATCACGGCCTGCTTTACGGCGACGGCGTGTTCGAGGGCATCCGCGTCTACGGCAAGCGCATCTTCAAGTGCGCCACCCATCTTCACCGGCTGGAGGAATCCGCCCGGTCGATCCGCCTGGTCATCCCCTACTCGGCCGCCGAGATCACGGGCGCGATGCGTCAGACCATCGACGCCAACTGCATCACCAACGGCTACATCCGTCTGTGCGTCACCCGCGGCGTGGGCACGCTGGGCCTCAATCCGTTCACCTGCCAGAAGGCCGGCGTGTTCATCATCGCCGACACGATCACGCTGTACCCGAAGGAAATGTACGACAACGGCATGGCGGTGATCACGTCGTCGGTGATGCGCAACCACCCGGCCGCGCTGTCGCCGCGGATCAAGAGCATGAACTACCTCAACAACATCCTGGCCAAGATGGAAGCGCTCGACGCCGGGGTGATGGAAGCGGTGATGCTCAACCACCTGGGCTATGTGGCCGAGTGCACGGGCGACAACATTTTCATGGTTCGCAAATGGGATGGCCGGACCACGCTGATCACGCCCCCGCTTCATGCCGGCGTGCTCGAAGGCGTCACCATGAACACGGTGATCGACCTGGCGCGGTCGACGAGCATCCCCGTGGTGCACATGGACCTGTCCAAGCACGACCTGTACACCGCCGATGAAATGTTCCTCACCGGCACGGCGGCGGAAGTGGTTCCCGTGACGAAAGTCGACGGCCGCGTCATCGGCGACGGCAAGCCCGGCCCGATCACCGGCCGGCTCCGCGAGGCGTTCCACAAGCTGGTCGCCAACCACGCGCCGGAGGATTGAATCGCCCGCGGTGAAATCCGAATGTCCAAATCCGAATGACGAAACAAGACTCAGCATTCACCACAACGGACACGACGGCCATCACGAAAATCGTTACGTCTTTCAGGCGGGCCGTCGTGCTCGTCGTGCCGTTGTGGTGAATATGCCTTTCATTCGTCATTCGTCATTCGTCATTCGGATTTGGACATTCGGATTTTTCACCTTGGATCTTCCCTGTCATGCCCTGCACCCTCACGTCGTCGCTGTCGTATCTGACGGCATCGCTGCCTGGGGTGGGCGGGCGCATCCGATGTCGGCTGGAAGACTTCATCGTCGAGGAGCTTCCGCTCTATCCGGCCAGCGGGCGCGGCGAACATCTGATGATGCTGGTGGAGAAGCGTCACGCCTCGACGATGGAAACAGTGTGGCGTCTGGCCAAGGCGTTTCACGTCGGTCGCGGTGCGGTGGGCTACGCAGGGCTGAAGGACAAGCTGGCGGTGTCGCGGCAGCACTTCACGGTGCATCTGCCCGGCCGGGAAGCGGAGGACGCCGAGGGTCTGTCCCGTCTGGCCGACTCGCCCTTTCGCGTGATCTGGTCGGCGCGTCACGACAACAAGCTTCGCCGGGGCCATCTGGCGGCCAACCGATTCGACCTGCGCATCCGCGAGGTGCAGCCCGACGCGGCGGACCTTGCGGGCGAGATCGTGCGTGAACTGGAGCGTGTCGGCGTGCCGAACTACTACGGGCAGCAGCGATTCGGCTACCGTCAGCAGAATGCCCGGCTCGGCCGGATGCTGTTGCTGGGTCAGTGGCGGGAGCTGCTGGACCTGATGCTGGGCGGGCCGCTGCCGGTGGATCAGCCGGCGATCCAGGCCGCGAGGGAGGCGTATGGCCGGGGCGATCACGCGGCGGCACTGAACGGCTGGCCCCGCTCCATGCGTCACGAACGGCAGGCGCTCGATGCGCTGAGGCAGGGCAGATCGCCGGAACATGCGGTGATGCGCATGGACGGCCAGCAGCGCGAATTTCTCGTCAGCGCGTGGCAGAGCGATCTGTTCAACCGCATCCTCGACCGCCGGCTGCGCGAAGGCTGTCTCGATCATCTGCTCGATGGCGACGTGGCGTTCAAGCACGACAGCCGGGCGACGTTCACGGTGGACGCCATGACGGCGGAACTGGAAAACGGGCCGGAAGGCCGCATGGCGCAGCACCTGATTTCCCCCACGGGGCCGATGTGGGGCTATGACGTGACGATCGCCGGGGGCGTGCCGGGAACGTGGGAGCATGAGGCTTTGGCGAGCGAGGGCATGACGCCGGCGTCGCTGGTCGGCGGGCCGCAGGGCAAGGCGCTGGGCACGCGAAGGCCCTCGCGCGTGTTCCTGGAGCAGCCGCGGTGGTCGATGGACACCGATCAGCACGGCGCATGCCTGCGTCTGGCATTCAGTCTGGATCGCGGCAGTTTCGCCACGGTGGTGCTGCGTGAAATCATGAAGAACGAGCAGCACGAGGCGGTGGAAAGCGAAGGCGAATCATGAGCGGCAAGCCTCGTCTGCTGGTGAGCGTCCGCGATGCCGCGGAGGCGGTAGATGCGTTGCGTGGCGGCGCGGAGATTGTGGACGTGAAGGAGCCGACGCGCGGTTCGCTGGGCCGGGCGGATGCGATCGTGATGGCGCAGGTCGTGGCGACGGTGGCGGGCCGCGCGGCGGTCAGTGCGGCGCTGGGCGATCTGGACGATCCGCCGATGCCGGGTTCGATCCCCGCGGGACTGGCGATGGTCAAACTTTCGCCGGGCGAGATGCGGGACGGCTGGGGACAGCAGATGGCCAGCCGATTCGGCGCGTTTCCCGGCCATGAGCACGTGGCGGTGTTCGAGGCGGACCGATTCAACGTGGACCAGCCTCGTGAACTGGATCGCCGGTGGCATGACCTGCTGGAGTGGTGCGTGGCACATCGCGCGGCCGGCCTGCTGCACGACACGGCGGACAAGCGCATGGGCTGTCTGCTGGATTTCGTGGATCACGCGATGCTGGGCGCATGGCTGGCGGAAGCGAGGGAAGCGGGACTGATGACCGCGCTGGCGGGATCGCTTTCGCTGACGCGGATGGCGGACGCAGTGGGGCTTGGGCCTGATGTGGTGGCGGTGCGCGGCGCGGCGTGCCGTCAGGGCCGGCGTGAGGGTGCGATCGATCCCGCGCGGGTGCGCGAACTGGCGTGTCTCATTGCAGCCTGCAGCGCGTCGCCGGCTGCTGCCGCAGATTGACCAGTTCGACGTGGGGAATGGCCACCGCCACGCGGGGGAACTCGACATCGACGAGACCGAGGTCGGCGGCGTCGGCCAGGCCGCATTCGCCCTTGGGCAGCGTGCTCTTGAGCAGGGTCAGCGTGCCGGCCTGCACCATCAAGGCCAGGTGCGCGGCAATGGAATCGCTGGTGAAACTCCATCGCCGGGGAATCTTCACGCCCAGCGCCTCCTCCTGCGCCAGCCAGTTGACGGGATCGACCAGCGCAAGCTGGCCTCGCTTCCATGCGGCCAGCGCCTCCTCCGGTGAAGCCACCACGTCGGCCTGAGGCAGGATGGTCTCCAGCAGGCGCATGTTGAACCGCATGGCCCGCACAGCCAGGTGATGGCCGGTCTCCTGCCCGACATGGTGGAACGAATCCCACCGCCGGGCGACGTTGGCCGCCTCGCCGCCGCCGACGACCAGCAGCCCGCAGGGACCGGCCTCCTGATCCAGATACTCCGTCAGCCTCGCCGGCAGATCCACCACATCCAGCAACGACCCGCCCAGCTTGATCACATGAACGCTCGCCTGATTCATGGTTCATTCCAGTGTACTTTTAGCCGCAGATGAACGCAGATGAACGCAGATAAGTCAAAGCAAGTCAACCATCAAGACGCCAAGAGCGCCAAGACAAGAAGAGAAGAATTCGATGATTTCTGCTGTTTTTCCTGTCTTACCTTGGCGTCCTGGCGGTTGAATTTGATTAGGTCTTTATCTGCGTTCATCTGCGTTTATCTGCGGCTAAATCAATTCACCGCGTCACCAGCGACGGGTCCACGACGAGGTCGAGCATGGCCACCGCGCAGGCGGCGGTGGAGGCTGCTTCGCTGATTTCAGACGACAGATCGAGGGGATCGACCAGCGGCATGCTGCGTCGCAGGGCGTGCAGGGGGAGCCACGCGCCGCTGCCGGAAAGGATCACCCGGGCGATCCAGAGGGGTTCGAGGGCGGAGATGATGCGATGCGACGCCAGGTCGAGGAAGGCGTAGGCGAGTTCGACGGCTTCGTCGATGTTGGCTTGGTCGTAATCCGCGCCGACCATGCGAAGGACTCGCCGGGCTGCGGCGTCGCAGGTCAGGGGCCGGCCGTCGGCGGTGTCGCGGTCGTGGGCGTCCTCGCGGATGGCGCCGACCAGCACGCCGATGTCCGCCATGGTGGCGAACTGCTCCGCCATCACGCCGTGCAGCCGGCCGTTCCAGTGCAGGCGTGTCCCCAGCGCCATCAGCGGCGTCCGTCGTCCGCCCAGATAAAGCAGCTCACCCGTGGCCAGACGTTCAGTGTCCGTCATGCCTTTGGCCGCCACCTGACCGTCGTGCAGGGGGATCAGGTCCGTGGTGGTCGAGCCGGTGTCGATCAGCAACTGATGGTTCAGCGGATACCGCCGGGCCACCCAGGTCGCCTGCGCGTGCCAGTTGGCGGCGGCGACCCGTTCCGGCTGCGCGACGGCCTGCGCGACGGTCATGAACCGGCCTTCGTGGGACCACACCGCCACAGGCCGGCCCGACGCCAGATCCTCCACCGCGCTGAGGATGTGCCGCACGCCGTCGCCCCGCGAGGCGAAACAGTCGCACAGTTCGCCCGTCATCGTCACCGCGAGCCGGTCGAACGATGGACACCGCGCCGCCACGGCGTGCAGCTCCCGCGACAGTTGGCGGTGCTGCCTCCACAAGGGAAAACGCACGGAAACCACGCCTCCGCGCCAGGCTGCCTTGAGGTTCGCGCCGCCGATGTCCAGCGCCAGACTGTTCATGCTCAGTTCCCCTGTCGTGCCATGGATTCCGTTCCGCACACGCCGGCCTGATCCCACGACGCCGAGGCCTGTTCGTCCCAGCAAGGCGATTCCTTCGCCTCGCCGAGCAGCCAGGGCGCCAGGTTGTCCCGCGACATCCCGCGCAGACCCAGGTAGGACAACGTCAGACGCGGATTGATCTCCACGACCTGATCCCGCTTGGGATCGTCGCCCAGCACCAGGTCCACGCCGATGTACCCGTGCAGTCCGTCCACCGTGTCCACCGCTTGTTGTGCAAGCTGCCTCGCTCGCTCGGACATCCCCCGCCCCAGCCCCATACGTCCACCGTGATACGACATTCGACCGGATTTGTCGAGAGCAATTTGCTGGAAAGCGGGTGGACAGAGGAATTTTCCGCCCCGGCCGATCAGCACGGAGCAACTGACCGCCTGGCCGGGGCACGCGGACTGCGCCACCATCGCGGGCCGCTGTTCGCTTTCGCCGTGCCGCCGCGCCGCTTCGGCAAGTTCATCCGGAGTGCGGCACCACCATGTCCGCTCGCAACCCGCTCCGTCCCGCGGCTTGATGACGCAGGGATATCCCGCCGTCCGGGCGATTTCCCAGGGCCAGCTCTCGCCCTGGTCCAGCAGCATCCATGTCTCCGGCGTCGGCACGCCGTGCAACGCCCACTGCACCGCCAGTGCCATCTTGTCCCCGCACAGTTCCGCCGCCTCGGCTGTCGCGTTGGCGCCGCGGCATCCCGCATCCGCCAGCCGCCTGAGCCACCGCGACAGCACGCCATCGGTCTCCGGGGCGATCACCAGCGTGACGTCCGCTTCGCGGGCAAGCTGGTCAAACGTGTCCCGCACCTGTTCCGCGGGGGCTTGCGGCGCAAGCTCGCGCACCTCCATGCCGGTCAGGTTTGACGCCCATCGCAAGTCGCGCGTGGCCGTCACGTGATGCCCCGCCCGATGCATATCCTCGGCCACGGCGGAAAGCATCGCGCCCCCCTGCATGGCTAAATCCACCGGCCACGGCTGTCCCGCCAACCCCCCGCCCGTCACATGCTCAAACACAAATATGCGCATGTTACGCCAGTTCCTTCGCCATCCCGCGTGGCAATCGTCGACTCCACTTCAGCGGCCAGGCCGCCTGCCCGCGACACAATGCCGCGAACATCGCCGCCGCCACCAGGTCCGCGCTCGTGCCCGGATTGCGCCGATGACCCTCGCCGCGCAGCCAGACGTCCAGTTCCGCGACGGCCCGGCGTGATGATACTGTTTCCGGTTCGTCCAACGCCAGTGCGCGTTTCGCTCGCTGTTGAGATTCCATCGCCACATCATCGCCGCACTTGCGGCGGATCAGACTGTCCGGCTCGTGGGCCATCTGCTCCAGATGCAGCCGCATGATCGCCTGATCCACCGCCAGGCCTCGCTTGAGCAGCGACGCCAGGCGCGGAGCCAGCCGCCGCAGCACATCGGCGAAACCGCTGACATACTGCCGCGCCACCGCGTCGCGCTGTGACGCCAACGACATCGCCTCCACCAGACCAATCGTCCCCGGCGACCCCGGCGACCCCGGAAACCGCACATCCCCTTTCGCCGCCTTGCCCAGTCCGCCGGGCTGGGCTTCGCGGATGGCTGTGAACACGGCCTGGGCGTCGTGTTCGTTCAGACGATCCAGAACCGTCTGAACCGATGACGTGGTCAGCCGTCCCTCGCGGCAGCGCCAGGCCGCGGCGCTGAGCGGGGCCAGCAGCAGCACCATGCCGAGGTTGGTGTTGTGCCCCACCGCCTGCCGCGTCGCCCGCACCGCTTCCAGCGCGGCCGGCCCCACGCCGATCACGCCGGCTGTCGCCAGCACGGGGGCGCTCGCCCGGGCGCTTTGCACGAAGTCCATCCAGCCGGCATCGTCGAACGCCGCGCCGGGATGCACATTGCCCGCCTTCGGCGACAGCACCTCCGCGACGCACGCGGTCCGGATCAGCTTCGTCAATCTGTCCCGCACGGCCTGATTCATGCCTGTTTCCGCCGCTCCACGGCCGCCTGCACGATGGCCTCCGCGATGTCCACGCCGGTCACGGGCGCCAGCGCACGCCAGCCCGGCACGGCATTGACCTCCAGCAGCCACGGCTTGCCCGCGCGATCCAACACGATATCCACGCCGGCGACGACCAGATCGCACGATGCCGCGGCGCGCACAGCCATATCCCACAAAAAGGGGTCAGGACCCATTTTTTCGCCTCTGCCCCCGCGCGCCACGTTGGTCCGCCACTGGCCGCTGATCCGCCGCATCGCCGCGATCACCCGGCCATCCACCACCATCAGCCGCATATCCTCGCCGCCGTGGTCGATGTACCGCTGCACGTACAGCACCGCGTTCATCCGCGCCAACAGCGCGAGCAATCGCTCGGCCGCGGCTTCGTCCCGGACCCGCGCCATCCCGAAACCTTCGGAGCCGAAGATCGGCTTGATCACCACGTCGCCGCCGAGTTGCGTGTAGGCTTCCATCGCTTGGTCGTACTGCTGGCACACCACCGTGGCGGGCACGGGCAGGCCGGCCTGTTCCATGCGGGTCAGCGCGAGATATTTGTCCACCGCGATTTCCACCGATCGTGGCGGATTGACCACCATCACGCCGCGCTGGGCGAGCTGCGCCAGCGCGTCCATGCGGAACACCACCTGTTCCAGCGACCCCGGCGGCATCGTCCGCGGCAGCACGATGTCCATGCCGTCCAGCACATCCGCCCCCGGAATAGTGACGCCGACCGTTGCACGCAGCACCCGCCAGGGCCACGACGTCAGATCATGTCCCAACGCACGGGCCGCGCGACCCAGATCGTCCGCGTGCCACCCTCGCCCCGCATTGCCCGACAGAACAGCCAGTTTCATGCGCGTTCATGATGACGCGAGCCATGCCTGATGTCCAAATCCATAGGGCCGATGAAGCATCCCATGGATTCGCACGGAGTACCGTGCTCATCCATGGGCGTCCGCGCTTGTCATTCGGCATTCTGACCTGGACGTTGGGTCATTGTCCCAAACCATATCCTCATATCCGTATTTTTCCGCTTGAAGTTGTGCGCTGCCCGGTTCGCAAACGGATCGTGCGAACCCTATACTTTGGGCCTCAGCTAACGCTTTTGAAGAGGACATCAGGCCATGGCAGAAGGCGACGCTCCGAAAATTCAGGTGGACAGCGACTGGAAAGCACAAGCCCGCGCGGAGAAGGAGCGGCTGTCGCAGCAGAGCAAGCAAGGCTCCGAACCAGGCCCGGTAACCGCCGGTTCCAGCG
This sequence comes from Phycisphaeraceae bacterium, assembly GCA_020848195.1. Taxonomy (GTDB): domain Bacteria; phylum Planctomycetota; class Phycisphaerae; order Phycisphaerales; family Phycisphaeraceae; genus JADLAP01. The sequence continues at coordinate 987 of JADLAP010000225.1, read as the reverse complement.
GCGCGAAATCCGCTTCCGGACGGACCCCCGGCCAGCTTCCCACGCCCAGCTTTGAAGCCCTCGTCAGCACCATGGCCACGCAGGCCCTCTTCGCCCTCGGCGGCATTCCCGATCCCCGCACCGGCCAGCGCATGGCTCACCTGCAACTGGCCCGCCATCACATCGACCTGCTCGATGTCCTGACCCAGAAGACCAAGGGCAACCTCACCGAAGACGAATCCAATCTCCTCGCTCAGACGCTCTACGAACTGCGTTCCCGCTATATCGCCTTGTCCAACGCCCAGCGCCAGCAGCAGCAGGGATAGCTTTCGCAAACACCGCTCCCACTGGCCTGTGACCGGCATACTGTTCGTTTTGACGTTCGCACCGTGCTTGTGTGAAAGGACAACCCGCCGTGGCAGATCACGCCGCCGCTACCGCTGTCGCATCCTCGGAACCAGCCCCGAGCCTGCTCGTGCAACACCACTTCCTGCTTCGTCGGCTTCACTCGCTGTCGGGCATCGTTCCCGTGGGGCTGTTCGTCTGCGTTCACCTCTTCACCAACTTCCAGCTCCTGCGCAGCGGGGCGGATTTCCAGCACGAGGTGGACTTCATCCACGCCATGCCCGCACTGCTGTTCGTGGAGATCGGCCTGTGGAGTTCCATCGGCTTCCATGCCGCCCTCGGCCTGGTCTACACCTTCGGCGGCAAGCCGAACAACACGCATTACCCGTGGATGGCCAACTGGCGCTACACGCTGCAGCGCGTCACGGGCATTTTCGCCCTGATTTTCATCTTCCTGCACATCGCCACGCTGCGGTGGTGCTGGGACATCTTCGGCTGGTTCACGCCGTTCTACCATCGCGACCCGGCCACCGGCGCGCCGCTGACCGCCGCGACCCCCGCCGCGGCGCTGCAGGCTTCGTGGCTCATCGTCGTCTTCTACCTCGTCGGCGCGCTCAGCGTCGTCTACCACTGGTCCAACGGCCTGTGGACCGCCGCCATCAC
>JADLAP010000224.1 GCA_020848195.1 Phycisphaeraceae bacterium | reverse complement strand
GCTCGTATGCTTCTTCGCCCTGGCCCATCACGACGGGAATCGTCGCGGCAAACAGCGTCGCCATGACCAGCCCGGTGGCCATCATGGCGCGGTTCTTCAGCACGATCGCAACAACCAGCGGAATCAGCGTCGCCGCCAGCCCCACCATCAGCACATGGACCAGCATGACGTGGATGTGTTCAGGCGAAAAGAACTCGGACATGACTCGCTCCTTGTGCTCAGGCAAAGGTCACGGGGGAATGATATGCCCGGCGCGGGAGCGAAAAGCAACGCGGATCGGGACGCGCGGGCAGTTTGCCCGCGGCTGAGAAACATGGGGGGGATTGAAAATGGACTACGCCGCCAGGGGCAGGTGATGCGGGCCCAGGTGCTGCATCAGGGCGTGGCGGAGGTGCTGATCGGTCAGCCACCACGGCCGCAGCAGAACCTGGCAGAGCAGGAAGAGGTGGCCTTCGTAACCGTCGGCCTCGGCGCGGGCAAGCGCGAGTATCCGCCGGCGACGGTCGAGGTTGACCCTCAGCATCTGGCGCTGGGTCCGGGCCACATGGGACAGGAGCAGTTCGCCGACGCGGATCTGTTCGAGGTTTTCATCGAGCACGCGCTGAGGCGCCAGCGACAGCGCCAACTCGCGCTGAGCGACCAGCGCGCGATGCACGATCGCCGGCTGTTCTCCCTCCGCCATCCACCGGCACCACCATTCAAACAGATGCGCGTGCTGAAGGTCTTCGCGCAGCGGGCCGAACCGGCGGGCCAGATCGGTTCTCCAGAACATGCCGATGTCGGGCAGCCATGCGTCCTCTTCGCGCATAAGCATGGCAGCCAGGGACGACGGGGCTTCGGAGCTGACCCGTCGCCGCACCTGGTCGTGGCTGTCCACGCTCAGCAGGTCCACCGCCATCCAACCCGGCTGATCCGCGCCGCCGATCGTCCGGCCGACTTCCTCCCACGCACCGGGCATCAGCAGATCGTCGCCGTCGAGAATGGTCGTCACGTCGCCTCGGATGTAGGGCAGCGCGGCATTGATGGACTGGGCCTGCGAATCGCCGGGCCTCAGCAGCACGCGGTCGATCCCGCGGCGGTAGAAGCTCAGGATGTCCTGCGTATGGTCTTTGGAGCCGCGGTCGACGACGATGACCTGCGCGCCGGACGCCTGGTCGAGAATGCTGCACAACGTCTGCTCAAGAAAGCATGCCTGATCAAGCGTGGAAAGAACGACTGAGAAGCGGCGGCTCTCCATGATCGACCTCCGTTGGCCGGACGTCCTGCCCCAGATACTTATCGGCATGATGCGTCCAAAAAGACAGCGTGTTCCTGATGCATGACCGAAACGGACCCGGCGATTACGCCGCCAGGGCCGGGGCAAGACATTGGGATGCGGGTTTGACGGTTCCGGCGACATCCTCGATCAGGCCGAGGGTTTGCAGGTAATCCCGGATCACAGCCGACCATGGGCGCGTGGCCAGACGCTCCCGCGCCTGTCGCCCGATCTGCATCGCACGCTGTGGACGCTCTTTCAGCCACCGCAGCTTATCGGACAGATCATTCACATCGCCATGGTGCATGAGCAGACCCGTGATACCGGGTTCGATCATTTCCGCCATGGAGGTGAAGGTGGAGGTTCCGTTGCCGGGCCGGCCGATCACGGGCACGCCGGCCGCCATGGCTTCGAGCACCACCATGCCGTAGCCCTCATACAGCGAAGGCAGCACGAACGTGTCCATGGCGGCGTAAGCCTGGTTCAATTCCGCCCCGGCCTTGCGGCCGGCGAAAACGCAGCGGTCGGCCATGCCCAGTTCCGCGACGCACGCCTGCACGCGGGCCTTGTCCTCACCTTCGCCGACGAGCAGCAGCCGATCCGCGGGTCCCAACACGCCGCGTGCCGCGCAGGCTTTGACCAGATGCGGCAAGTCCTTGCAGGGATCCAGACGTCCCACGAAGCCGACGACGAAGCCGTCGCGCGGCAAGCCCAGCGCGTCGCGCGCCGAATCCCGCGCGGGCAGGTCCATGATCAAATCCTCGGCCGCGCCACGCGGAATCACATTCACCCGCGGCCTTGCGCCCATGATGCTGGCGTATTGCCGGCCGATCGCGGCGCTGGCCACGATCACCTGCTCGGCGCGGGGATAGACCCATCGCTCCAGCATCCGGATGCCCCACGCCACTTTCATGGACGTCACCTGCCGGTGCGCCTGCCAGGTGCGGTGCATCGCGGCCCAGCAGCCCGGCGGGTTGTAGACGAGCCGGCTGCGATGACCCATGAGGATCGCCGCGGCCGCCGCCTGCGGATCGGTGGTCCAGACCCAGCCCGAAGGCCGGTGCTGACGCAGCATGTTCATCCACCAGCGGACCATGGGCAGATAAGGCCATCGCCACAGCCGGCCCAGGTTCGCCACATCGCCGCGGAAAACCGTGAGATTCTCCGACATGTTTTCGTGTTTGGCCGCACGGGCGCGGTTCTCGCACAGCACCGTCACCGGCACGTGACGCGCCGCCTCGGTGGCCAGATGGTGCATGTGCTCTTCCACGCCGCCGTGGCAGTCCGGCCAGAATCGCCGGCTCAGGATCGTCAGCGTTCGCAGGTTGGCGTGATCGGTCATGATGCGTCCCTCGATCTGCATTCCGCAAATCAAGCCATTTCATTTCACCACGAAGGACGCGAAGATCACGAAGAAAACAGCGGAAAACAAGGATCAATACACACTCAGTCCGGCTTTGTTGAACTCATCATCATTTCGTGCTCTTCGTGTCCTTCGCGGTTGATTCCGGACTTCACGCCGCCAGAGCGCGACGGATGTCGCCGCTGGCCAGCCACCACGGCCGGCGAAACACCTGCGTCCACAGCGAAGTTCCCGTTCCCACGCGGGCTTCGTCCATGGCGTAAAGCCTTCGCCGGTAATCCATGTTCCGCCAGAGCCGCATCCGCTGAGGCCAGGGCAGAAACGACGCATACCGGCGGGCGATGGCGAGGCGCTCCTCGCCGAACCGCCGGGGCTGCGTGCCGCCCTTGCTCGTCTCGTGCATCCGGAACATCGCCAGGGGCAGTTCCGTCAGCACCGGACAATGCCCCCCCGCCAGCAATCGGCAGTTGAACTCGTAGTCGAAGCTGTAGTGCAGCGTCGTGTCGAAATGCCCATGCCTCTGGAACAGCTCGGTGGACCAGAAACTCGACGGCTGAGGCAACATGCCGTCCAACCGCATCAGGTACGACGACAGCGAGCGCGGACGGTGATGATCGAACCGGCCGATCAGACGGTCCTCGCTGTCGATTTGCAGACACGCGCCGATCAGCCACTGCGCCCCGGTCCCCGGCGTCATCAGTTCACCGACCTGATGAAGCGTCTCCAACGGATACAGGTCATCACTGTTGAGGAAAGCGATCACATCGCCGCTGGCACGGGCGATGCCCTTGTTGATCGCATCGGTTTGCCCACGGTCAGGCTCGGAAACCCACCAGGCAAGGGACGAGGCGTATCGGCGGATCACCTCGACGCTGCCGTCGGTCGATCCGCCGTCGATGACGAAGTACTCCAGGTTCGGATATTCCTGGGCAAGCACGCTGCGAATCGTCCGCTCCAGATATCGGACCTGGTTGAAGCTGGGCGTGATGATGGTGATGCGCGGCAACGTCATACGCACGGAGTATCGACCGTCGGAAAGGCCGACTTAACCGCACAATCCACCCAGATCGCACATTTTCGCCAGATTGCCCAAACCTTCAGATTATCGCGCGTCACGCTGGCGTAGAGTGGTCCAAACGCTCTGCGTGAACGCGGGTATGCGATTTTTGTGGTGCTGGCCCGCGGAAATCCGGGTATTTATCGGTGGTTATGGGGGTAGGCCACGCTGCCAACCGATGCAGGTCGGGCTGGTGTCAGAATTGGCATTCTTCCAGCGGTGGTCCATAATGTTGGGCCGTTGGTGTTACATGACTTATGTTCCTGGACAAGGGATCGGATTTGATGCTGCCGGCGTGGTTCCAGGCGTTTCTGATGATGTTGCTGGAGGCGTGGTCGGCCCGGCGAGATCGACAGATTCAATTCCTGAAACTCCAGATCGAACTGCTTCGCCAGAAGACGCCGGGAAAGCGGGTCATTCTGTCGCCGGACGATCGGCGTCGACTGATGCGTGCTGGTGCCGCGATCGGCCACGAGGTCGACAGTCTGCTGGACATCGTGACCGTCAAGACGTACCGCCGGTGGCTGCGCGAGCAAGCTGACGGACAGACGCCGGGGCGTGTGAGGCGGCCGCGAGCGATGACTGCGTCGTTGCGGGAACTGATCCTGCGGATGGCCAGGGAGAACGTGGGATGGGGCGTTCGCCGGATTGTTGGCGAACTGCGGAAGCTGGCGCTGACGCCCAGCCGCAGTTCGGTTCGACGGGTGCTGGTGGACGATGGGGTGCTGCCTGATCCGGATCGGCGAGCGCCCAAGGGGGTGATGACACCGTGGCGTATCTTTGTGTCGGCGCACATGAATTGCATGGTGGCCACGGACTTCTTCTGCAAGACTGTGTTCCGGGGGTGCACGCCAATGGGTTGGAAGCTGGCCTTCGCGCTGGTCTTCATTCATCTGGGCAGCCGTAAGGCCTTCGTCTCTCCGAGCACATTCCACCCCACCGGTGGCCCCGGGGGCTGGATGCAGCAGCATGCCTGCAACGTCAGCATGTGGCTGGAGGACGAGCATCTTGACCTGAGGTTCCTCATCCATGATCGCGATGCCAAGTTCACCGAGGCCTTTGACGAACACTTCCGCCATCTTGCCGCCGTAAGCCACAACAAGACCAGCGGAATCGTGAAGACGCCGTACCTGGCGCCTATCGCCAACTGCTACGCCGAGTCCTGGATCAGCGGACTCAAGCGGGAAGTTCTGAACCATCTGGTCTGCTTGAGCCTCCGCCAACTCGATCACATCTCTGCCAGCTACATGAACTACTACAATGGCTTTCGGCCACACCAAGGCTTGGGCAATGTGCCGCCGGCACAACACGGCTTGCCGCCGCCGTATTGCCCCGCTGAGGAACCCGACGCTGGCCGCGTCGAATGCCAGCACTGGCTCGGCGGCTTGCTCAAGCATTATCACTGGAAAGCAGCATGATTTCATGAGAAAAACGGGCGAATCCCGACATATTGGACCACCTCTGGGAATGAACCACGTCACCGACCACGACCTAGCCTGCCCCTGAATTTCGGAAAAACGATTTTGCCTGGTATGCCAAGCAGTTGATATACGCTACGACAGCATTCAATAATGCCGTGATGCAACTCATCACGAAATAGCATGACGTACACCCCAAAAGTATGTAACCCTAATGGCACAACCTTGCCGTGGAAATACAATGACACGATGATATTAAATACCCGGATATTCAATCATATGTGGTCAGTATTCCCGGATCCCCGATTTTGTCCATTCCCCATTGATGACACATGTGTCCTGACGCGATCAGGACGCCAAGGCACTTTTGTGTTACGGATGTTATAATTTTTGTTTCTTGTGGTTTTGTCATTTTTACGAAGCCTTCCAGCCAACAGTCTGGAGGTTCCACTTGAGTGGCGCGGCAAGACAGCAGCAAGACATCAGGAAGCTGATTTCCTACATCCTTGATGCCGGTCAATGGCACAGGCTGCCCAGCTTCTGTTTTCGTCTGGACCACGGGAAGACGATGTGTTAACTTATACGTCGTGCGAATCATTCTTTCACGCAGTCTTCCGTCAGCACCGTCCATTTGACTATGAATGAAGGCTATATATGTTCGGCAAATGCGTGCAAGTTCTGATCCTGACCACGCAGCTTGTTCTGAATCAGACGCCAGCATCGCCCGAAGCTCCTGCGACCACACCCGCCGGCCAGGTGATGATCAATCTTCCGGACGATGTGGAACTCAAAGTCCTGGTGAGCTACGTCAGCCAGCGACTGGGTGTCAACTTTCTCTACGATGAATCGATTGCCAATCAACGGATTACCATCAAATCACCGACTCAGATTCCGACCGAAGCGTTGATAGGGCTGCTGGAAAGTGTGCTTATGATGAAGGGTTTGGTGCTGGTTGACGCGCCCACGCCTGGATTCAAAGCCATCGTTCAATCGAAGGATTTAATCGGTGTCGCCTCGTCACCAGCCGATGCCACTGTGAAAACGGATTCCACGTCTGCGGCAGTAACCCAGGTATTTGGCATCCAATATGCGGACATTCGGCAAATGGAACCGATCCTGAAAGCCTATTTATCCAAGCCCGGGGGAAATTTGGTTGTGGCCCCGGAACAGCGTCTACTGATCGTCACGGACATGGCGATTATTGTGAAACGGATCGCGGATTTGGTGATGGTACTTGATACGCCGCAGCCGAAGCGGACATTTGATTCGATCGTCGTGCATTTTGCCGATGTCAAGGATCTGGGGCAGAAGGTCAAACAGGCCACGCAACTTCAGGGCAAATCCACAGCCCGCGCTCCTGATGTGACCTCCATCGACATCATCGCAGATGAACGGACGAGTCAGCTTTTGGTCGTTGGATTGCAGCAACAGATTGAGGATGCAAAGCGGTTGGCAACTTTGCTGGATGTGCCGATTTCCG
>JADLAP010000223.1 GCA_020848195.1 Phycisphaeraceae bacterium | reverse complement strand
GCGATCCATCGCCAGCGAGACTCATACGCCGTTGGGTGCCGCGAGTCTGGTGGTTCCCTATTCCGCCGAATTTTCCGATGTGATCAATCCCTACGACTATTCGCTGCGCACGACCGGCAAGCTCAAACCTGAAGGTTGGCACGGCGGCATTCGCCCGGTCTGGATCGGCAATGGCGAAGGCGGCCTGCAATGGCTGGCGGAAAGCGACGGCGACTGGAGCAATCGAGACAAGGATCGGCAACTGGTCGTGACGTTGAAGGATGGTCGCGCCACGCTGCTGGTGAACTTCGTGGATGAACCGACGCATCTGGAGACGCCGCTGCCGCTGCCGTTCGCACTGGTGGCGACACCCGTGAAGTCCAGCGGGACGCAGCATCGCCACAGCCCGATCCTGTGGGGCTACGCGTGGTATCCGGCGGGTCAGACCTTCTTGCCCGGTGCCGACGGCTGGTTCCGAAAGAGCGTGGATAGTCCGGGTTTCATCCGCACGCCGGTGCCGGATCCTTTTGCGCAGTCGCCCAACCTGCCGAATCATGCCATCAAGTCCTACGACTCGCCGTATGTGACCACCGCCTTGGCGCTGGCTGAGCCGGAGGTGCATGAGCAGTTCGCCGATGAGTGGTACGCCCGCGAGAACGACCGTCGCAAGCCCGGCGAAGCCATGCAGGTGGCACAGTCATCACCCTCGTTTCAGGATTGGTTCGTCTGGCGCTACTGGCGTCTGTATCAGAACAACCCGTTCGCCGCGCTGTACTACGACGTGTCCAACGAGGCGTCCGGACTGAATCGGTACGGCGGATGCGGCTACCGCCGCCGCGATGGATCGTGGATTCCCGCCGTCACCCACCTGGGCAACCGCGCCATCGCCCAACGACTCTACACCATGGTCAAGCTTCTGCATCCCGATGCCGTCATCAAGTACCATAACTCCGGCCTGATCAATATGGCCTATCTGGGCTTCTGCGACTACTTTGTCGAAGGCGAATGCACCATCAACATGCTCACGCAGGACAAGGCCGACTACATCGGCAAAATCCGGCCTGATACCTACCGCGCCGAGATGATGGGCCACAACTTCGGTTTTGTCACCGATTTTCTCTATCAGTTCACGCGATCGGGCCTGATGAGCTACGACAGCATGCGCCAGGCTGGCCCCTACATGGTGGACCACATCCTCGGCATGCAGATGCTCCACGACTGCACCCACTGGGGTTCCTACTCGCCGTGGGAGTTCTCCGTTCGCCTCGAACGCGCCCTGCGCCGGCACAACTGGGGGCCGAATTACACGATGATTCCCTACTGGCGTCAGCAACTCGTCAAGTTGCCGGACAACCAGTTCGCCACGTTCTACTTCGACAAGTTCCAACGCAAGGCGATCTGCATCTTCCACAACGACACCAGCCAGTCGGGCGAGCAACAGGTGGCCGTGGACTGGAATGCGCTTGGTTTCCGCGACACCACGAGATTGCACGTGGACAATGATGGTCACGAACTGGCGACCTTGCTCAAGAAGCATCCGACCTTGTGGCAGATGGACGAATACGATTTCAAGCCGAATCCGGAGTATTGGGTTCGTCTGCAGGATCGAACGTTGCACATGTCCTTGAAGCCGTACGACTACCAGATGATCGTGGTATGGGAAAGGTGATGTATATGTTGCGATATGTGATGGCGAGCGTGGCGGCCGTGCTGCTGCTGGGGACGACGGCATGGTCGCTGGACGACTCGGACCTGCTGTTTCACCTTTCCTTTGAAAACGGCGTGGCGGCCGAATTTGCCCGCGCTTCAGGCGTGCCCAAACATGCGCCGGGTGTCGAGGAACGCCTTGTGCCGGGCGTGCTCGGTCGCGGTTACCGCTTCACCGGCGTCGGCAGCACGCTGGAGTTTCCTGTTGCCGACGCGTCCGGTCGCACCAGCGGTGAAATGTACGATCTCAAGGTCAATATGCTTCCACACGCCGGCACGGTGTCGTTGTGGATACAGGCCTTGGACAACACGCACAATCTGCTGCATCGCTATTTTCTTGCGAATGGCACTCAGGGCCTGGTTCAACTGATACGGGATCAGTACACACACAATCATTGGGCTTGTGGCAGGCGATCCGGCGTGCTGTATGACCAGGTCATGCCGCCGGGGAAATGGTTCCAGTTCGTGCTGACATGGCGCGACGGCGAGGCAAGTGGATATGTCAATGGCGAGCGAATGACCGTTGACTCGGCGGTCCAGGCGATGACCGAATTACCCCGTACGTTTCAGGTTGCAGCCGAGGGCGTTCGGTGGCTGGATTTTCAGGTCAAGGAGATCACCGACGATGCCGTCATCGACGAGGTGCAGATATTTCGTCGTGCCTTGGAGCCGCAGGAGGTGTGGGCGCTGTTCGAGCGGGGGCATGTGACCGGCTCAATGCGATCGGGCAATACGGAAGGACATGTCACCGCGCCGAAGCGCGAATATGTTCCCGTGGTCGTACATGCTTCAACCATGAAGTCGTCGATCACGCCGGACGGCGATTTGCGTGAATGGATGCCGTTGCCCGCACATGGCGTACTCACCGAGCGGCGGATCGCCGTGGTGGATGACGATCCGAGCCATGTCTGGTTGGCAAGCGACGATACGCACCTGTATCTGGCGTATCGGTGTGAAGTGGATGCGAGCATCCGCAGCGATCCAACGCACATTCACTATCCGGTAGGCGAGTTTGCCGCCGCCAGCGACAAGCGTGATGCCGATCTGTCCGAGGATGATGCGGTGGAACTGCACATCCGCAACGGGGCGGGGCAGGTGCATCGCATTGCCTTCAACGCCGGCGGCGGCCTGCGCGACGAACGCGACGGCCAGGCCACGTGGAACGCGAACATCCGCGGCGTGTCCCGCAGCGATTTCACGGATTGGACGGCGGAATACGCCATTCCCCTGGCTGACCTTGGCGTCGCCCTCGGCCAGACGCTGGATTTCAATGTCAAACGCGGCTGGAAACGCTTCAAAAGCTCGCGGAACAGTCTATGTACGGACGTGCAAAGCCAGCCGGACTGGGGTCGATTGGTGCTGGGCGGGCAAGCTGCGGCGGCAATAACTGAGTTGGGTGATGCGCGCAACGGACGCATCCGCATCGTCGGACGCGTCGCCGGTCCCGATGGCGACTATGCCTTGGAGGTGCGAGGCGGTGAACTCAAGATCGAGCAAGTCATCCACTGCCGCGAGGGCGTCGCGGAATTCGTCGTCGAGCATACGCTGACGGAGGCGCAGGATACTGCTCTCGTGGCGACCGTGCGGGATCCGGCCAGCCAACTGCTGCTGGCTCGCACAATGCCCTTTGTCTTCATCAAGCCGGCGCAGATGGAACTGGCTAGTTATCCCGGCTGGGGAAAGCTCGATGTCCGCTTCGCGCCGGCGACTGCGGATCTCGCCGGCCTCAGCGCTTCGATCGAACTTCATCACAACGGCAAAGCTATTCAGCAGCAGATCATCGCGTCGTTCACCGGCGCGATGGCGGAGGTCCGGTTTGATCTGCAATCCGTTCCGGAGGGTGAATGCGAAGTGATCGCTCAACTGCGGCAGGGCGATCGCGTGATCAGCGAGATGAAGCAGTCCTACACGAAGGAGCCGATGCCGCCATGGTACGGCAGCAAGGCCGGCGTGATTGACACGCCGCCGGTGCCGTGGACCGAACCTCGTTTGGAAGGCGGCACGGTGCGCCTGCTGGGCAAAGAGATCACATTCAAGGACACGCTCCTGCCGGCCCAGGTCGTCACCGGCGGCAAGGAGATGCTCGCCGAGCCGATGCGGTTCGTCGCCACGCGAGGCCACGAGACGTTCGACATCGTGACCGGCATCTGCGAAATCAGCCAGCCCACGCCGCGCGAGGTTCACTGGCGCGGCGCCGGCTCACAGCACGATGTCACTGTCGAGGTCAGCGGACGGCTGGAGTTCGACGGCTTTATCTGGATGAAGATCACCGTCGCCGGCCAACCCGTTGACTCCCTGGCGCTGCACATCCCCATGCGACGCGATGCCGCGACGATGAGCACGATGCAGCCGAAGATGGGTGATCAGCCCGTGCGGACGCCATGGTTCAGCCACTGGGTCGGCAACATGCACGGCGGCATCTCGTGGTGGTGGGAACACCAGTACACGTGGACGGGCGATCGCATCGTGACCCTCACGCCCTCGGCGAAGCAGACGGTCGTGCGCATTCCCTTTTTCGGCGCGACCACCGATTTTCCCTCGCCTCGCACGGTCGAACTGGGGTTGGCCATCACGCCCAGCCGTCCCGTGCGCGACGATTGGCGTCTGCTGCAACTGGCCGGCGGCGCGGAATACGGCAATCTCGATTACACCTTCGCCACCCCCAATTACGCCAAACCGCGGTACGACGACGAAAAGACGTACGAGCCGTTGCGACAGGATATTTTGCAGCGTCAGCGCGTGCATCGTCCACAGTCGGGCTGGTATGCCTTCGGTCCCTTCATGTGGGTCGGAGCGCCTGAGTACCGTAACTGGTGGCGCGAGTGGCGATGCTCGGATACCGTGCTGTCCCTGCCCGATCCAGCCAGCCAGGCGTGGGGATCGGCCTGTCACAACTCCTCGGCCAGCAATCTGCAGATTTCCCTGCTCGACGCCTACATGGCCCACTATCCCCAGCGAGGTCTCTACTTCGACTGCATGATCAACCTGGCATGCGCCAATGAGGCCCACGGCTGCGGATGGATCGCTCCCGATGGCCGGCGATTGCCCTCCATTCCGCTGCTGGCCACCCGTCGCCACTACGAACGGCTCTATAACCTCGTCAAACAGCACGACCCGGTCCTGGGCTGGGTCCGCCATCACGACTGGGGCCCATCGCCCATGATCGCCGCGTTCTGCGACGACAACTGGATCGGCGAGGGCTACATCTCCGCGGTGAAGGCCAGCCCGACCTCCAGCTACTTCGAGTCGATGGATTTGCCCAGGGTCCGGCTGCAATTCGGCAAAAACCACTGGGGCCATCTGACCGCATGGCTGACGGAACTGGGGACCGCGGTGGACAACACGCCTGAAGACCGGGCCCGCGTGTACGGCAAGTACAACCCAGAGCGGCAATGCTAGGAACTTCCCATGTGGAAACAGACGGAACATATCGCCGCGCTGTTTGCCGCTCATGACATGTGGATGGCCAGCGGCAACGATCTGCCACTGCCAGCCTGGTGGCTGCAGCAGATCTATCGCTACATGCAGTGGGACCAGCATGTCCGTTTCGTGGGCTACTGGGATCTGGCCGATGAACTGGGCGTCGAAGGCGGCCAGGAGGATCGCGTGGTCTGCTCGCTGTACTGCCGGCCCAGCACCGCGCCGACTCCCCAGGTTCCTTATTCGATCGACCATCCGCACATGTGGGCCGACTTCAACACCG
>JADLAP010000222.1 GCA_020848195.1 Phycisphaeraceae bacterium | reverse complement strand
GCAAGCCGCCGCGCGAGGCTGCCTTCCTGGGTTCCAGCGAAATGGCCATGCCCGCCCTGGTGGCCACGCTCTGCACGTTCCTCGTGCTTACTCCGCTGATGCTGGTTCCCGGCATGGGCCAGTTCCTGTTCGGGCCGATGACCTTCGCCGTGTTCTTCACCATGGTGTTGGCCTATTTCCTGTCGCAATCGCTGGTGCCCTCCTACAGCGGTCTGTTTCTCAAGCCCCACGCGGCGCACGGCGACGCGCCGTCCCGCAACCCGTTTGCGCGGGCCTTCGCCGCCTGGGAACGGCGGATTGATCGCGTGATCGCCCGCTATCTGCGCGGTCTGGATTGGGCGCTGCGGCACCGCATTAGCGTCGTGGCGGGCAGTTTCCTGTTGCTGGCGGCGGTTGTTTTCTGGCTCGGGCCGCGTCTGGGGCGCGAGTTTTTCCCTGAGGTGGATGCCGGCAGCTTCGAGTTGGCCGTTCGCGCGCCCAGCGGCACGCGCGTCGAACGCACCGAGGAAGCCGTCGAGCAGGTGGAGAAGTTCATTCGTCAGAGCATTCCCGAGCACGATCTGGAGATGATCGTGTCGCAGATAGGCGTCTCGCCCGATATCTCCTCGGCCTATACGCCCAACGCCGGGCCGATGGACGCGATCGTCAAAGTGCAATTGCGCGAACACCGCACGCGTTCCGCGCAAGAGTACGTGCAGGTTCTTCGCACGGGGTTCGCCGGCGACCCCAAGTTCCGCGAACTGGATTTCTCGTTCGATGCCGGCGGCATGGTGCGCAGTGCCCTGAACGAAGGCAAATCGTCGCCGTTGACCCTGCGCATCACCGGCAAAGATCAGAAGCTCTCGTATCGAGTGGCGGAACTGCTGAAGCGCGACGTGGCGACGGTGAACGGAGTCGTCGATGCCCGCATCCTGCAACGCATGAACTATCCGCAGTTCACGATCAATGTGGATCGGGCTAAGGCCGCGGAATTGGGCCTCACGCAGCAGGACGTGATGCGCAACGTCGTGGCGGCCTGCAATTCCAGCATCGCTTTCAACAAGCGGAACTTCTGGATCGACCCGGTTTCCAAGAATCAATACTACGTGGGTGTGCAGTATCCCGAGGCCGACATTCAATCCATCGATTCGATCCTGGATATTCCCATCACCAGCGCACACCAGCCCTCCACGGTGCTGCTGCGATCGGTGGCCACGCTGACGCGATCGACCGTCCCGTCCGAAATTACGCACGCCAACATCCAGGCCACGATCGACCTCACGCTTAACGTGCAGGGCCGCAGTTTGGGGCACGTGAGCGCCGATGTGGCCAAGCTCATTTCCAAGTACGGCCAGCCCGGCGCCTCCGGAGAATGGGCCACCTACGACCCCAACGCCCCGGGCCAGATGAAGTTGGTCACCGGTTCCAAAATTGTCATGGCCGGTGAATATGCCAAGATGCAGGAAATGTTCACGAGCTTGAGTTTTGCCCTGATCCTGGCTGCCTTGCTGATTTATTTCATCATGGTCGCACTGTATCGCTCGTTCATCGTGCCGCTCACCGTGATGCTCGTGCTCCCGCTCTCGCTGGCGGGCGTCTTGCCCATGCTCTACTTCACGGGCACGGCGTTGAACGTGCAATCGCTGTTGGGCATCATCTTCGTGATTGGCATCAACGTCGCGAATACCGTGCTGATGACCGATCTGGCTCAGGTGCTCCGGCGAAATACCGCAGGTCTGGCGCCGACCGAGGCGGTTCGCCAATCGGCCGCGCAGCGTGTGCGGCCGATTACGATGACCGCCTTGGCGGCCTTCTTCGCCATGGTTCCCGCCGCCTTCGCTCTGGAACGCGGCAGTGAAGCCAACGCCCCGCTGGCCCGCGCCATCCTTGGCGGTCTGTTGGCGGGCGAGCCCGCGACACTATTCGTGTTGCCCGCGCTTTATTCGCTGCTGGTGCGCAACAAGCCCGTGACGTCGTCGTTCGACGCCCCCGATGTCGACCACCACGGTCCCGCCATCCAGCCTGCAACGTGACATGCGGCCGCGGCAACGCAGTGCTCCTCGCCCAGCTTGGTCGCCGGAGCGAATGTTCAAAAGCCAGGGCAGTTCATGGCTTGACCTGCGCGCTGAAGCCGGCGGCGTTGAGGGCCTGGACGAGGGCGACGGCAGAGAAGTGGCCGGTGACCTCAAAGCTCGTGGCGCCGGGTCTGGCTGTGTCGCCGGTTACGCCCTCCACGGAGTGGATCGCGCCCTGGATGGCATCACAGCATAGATCACAACAATTATGAATGTCTGAGACCTTCAAGGTCTTGACCTTGCCGCGGGGAATGCTGCCCACGCCCCGCATCGCTAGTTGGCTATTCCCGGTGCTGCCGTAGAAACCCGCGGCAGCCAGGGCGTCGAGCGCCTGCTGGGCCGCAGCATCGTCGCTGGCAGTGAAGGTCACCGTTCCGTCTTCCATGTCGCAATGGGAGTGGACCCCCTCCACGCTCATGAGTGCGGCATCTGCTGCATTGGTGCAGCCTTGGCAGCAGAGGTGAACCCCCGTCAGCTTGACCTTGATCTGGTTTAGTAGCGCCATGATTTGTTCCTTTCATTTCTATCCATAGACTTCAATTGTTAACGCCCCTGGCAATCGATAGTGCCTCGCGGACCATCTGATTGGCATAGCCCCACTCGTTGTCGTACCAACTCATGATTTTGACCAGGTTCCCATCGACGACCATGGTGAGCTCGAGGTCGACGACGGATGCCCGAGAATCGCCGACGATATCCGATGACACGAGCGGGTCGCGTGTTATGCCAAGCACCCCGCGGTAGCGATCGGTATCAGCTTCCTCCGTGAAAATCCGGTTCACTTCGTCAATGGTCGTCTTGCGCGCGGTGACAAAAGTAATGTCCGCCATCGATCCGACAGGAATCGGCGCCCGGATGGCGATGCCATCGAACCGGCCCGCGTATTCCGGCAATGCATGCGTCGTCGCGTGTGCCGCGCCTGTGGAGGTGGGCACGAGGTTGGCTGCGGCGGCCCGGCCGCGGCGAAAACGCTTGCTCGGGCCATCGACGAGCAACTGCGACGCGGTATAGGCATGCATGGTCGTCATCACGGCCTTCTCGAAGCCGATACGGCGGCCGACCACCTCGACGATCGGCGTGATGCAGTTCGTCGTGCAGCTTGCGCAGGAGATGATGGCGGGCGATCGCCCCGGCACGTTCACGCCATGAACCACCGTCTCTACTC
>JADLAP010000370.1 GCA_020848195.1 Phycisphaeraceae bacterium | reverse complement strand
TGGGCTGGTCGAGGGGGAGCGGCGCGTCATACGTCGCTCCCCGCCGCTGAAGTTGCACGATGACCTCATCGCGGGCCGTTCCCACCGGGAACTCCTCCTCGACCCGTGCCTCGATCGTCTCCGCGGACATGCGAGCGTGCGCCTTGTGTCCGGACGCGCACCCGAACGCCGCCAGCATGGCCAGGCCGAGGGCACAGGCCGGCGTCGCCGCGGCGCGCGCTCGCCGGGCAAGCGCGACCGGAAGTGCTGCCGCCTTGGCATCGATCGCGTCTGTGAATCCAATCGCCACTCTCACCTCCGTCGTCATCCGTGGTTGGTCCCCGCACCCTGACGCAGCGCCCCGCGGCACCGCCCGGGCTCGACGCCCCGGCCTCATCGGGCCCCCGCCATCGCCGCCGCGCCCACGGGCTCGGTCGGCGTCATCTCCAGCACCTGGCGAACGATGTCGTCCTGCGACACGCGGTCGGCCTCGGCCTCGAAGTTGAGGAGCACGCGGTGGCGAAGGCAGAGCAGCGCGACGCCCTTGATGTCCGCATTGGAGACGTGGTAGCGGCCATCGGTCACCGCGCGGACCTTGGCGCCCAGCACGAGCGCCTGGGCCGCTCGCGGTGAGGCGCCGCAGCGAACGTACGTGTTGGTCGGTCCGCTGGCGCCGCCCGCGGCGAACTTGCCGTCGGGGTGCGTCGCCAGGCAGAGCCTCGCGGCGTACTCCTTCACGTGCGGGGCGACCACGACGCCCCGGATCAGCCTCTGGGCCTCGAGGATCCCCGGGCCATCGAGCACGGGCTTGACCTCCGGGGTCTCAGCCCCGGTCGTGCGGTCCAGGATTGTCATCAGGTCGTCGAGCTGGCTGTACCCGACGTTGATCTTGAAGATGAAGCGGTCCATCTGCGCCTCGGGGAGGGGGTACGTGCCCTCCTGCTCGATCGGGTTCTGCGTGGCCAGCACGATGAAGGGCTGGTCGAGCTTGTACGTGTGTCCGGACACCGTCACACTCCGCTCCTGCATCGCCTCCAGCAGGGCGGACTGGGTCTTTGGGGTGGCGCGGTTGATCTCGTCGGCCAGCACGACCTGCGCGAAGATCGGACCACGCTGGAACTCGAACTTGCGCCGCCCCGTGTCCGGATCCTCCATCACGATGTTGGTCCCGATGACGTCGGCGGGCATGAGGTCCGGGGTGAACTGGATGCGGCTGAAGGGGAGGCTGAGGCTCTGCGCCAGCGTCCGCACGAGCAGCGTCTTCCCCAGGCCCGGCACGCCCTCGAGCAGCACGTTGCCCCCCGCGAAGAGTGAGATCAGCACCGCCTCCACCACCTCGGAGTGGCCGACCACGACCTTCCCAACCTCGCCCTTGAGCGTGGCGAAAGTCCTGCGGAAGGCCTCGCACTTCTCGCGCACCTCCGCCGGGGTCCTGTCCATCGAACTGTCGGCCATGTGAGACTCCTGTGTCGAGTGAGTGCGGGTCGTCGCTGGGT
>JADLAP010000221.1 GCA_020848195.1 Phycisphaeraceae bacterium | reverse complement strand
TTCGATCAGCAAATCGCGCGCATGGCCGAGAAGAACCTCCTGTACGAGGTCATCAAGAAGTTCGCCGCGGTCGATCTGTCGCCGGGCCGAGTCGACAACGTCCAGATGGGCTACGTCTTCGAGGAACTAATCCGGATCGGCGCGGAACAATCGAACGAGGAAGCCGGGGAGCACTTCACCCCTCGCGAGGTGATCAAGCTCATGGTCAACCTCCTCCTCTCGCCGGAGAAAGACCTCGCCCGCAGCCACGTCGTCAAAACCATCTACGACCCCGCCTGCGGCACGGGCGGCATGTTGTCCGTCGCCGAGAAGTACATCCGAGACCTCAACGCCGACGCCCAGCCCAAGCTATTCGGCCAGGACTGGAACGACGAGGCCTGGGCCGTCTGCAAGTCCGACATGCTCATCAAAGGGGAGGACGCCGACGCCGTCATCCTTGGCGACACCTTCACCAAGGACGGTTTCGACCGCGCCGCCGACGGGAAGAAATGGACCTTCGACTACATGCTCGCCAACCCGCCCTTCGGCGTGGAGTGGAAGCAGCAGCAGCGCTACATCGAGAACGAGCGCGACACCCTCGGCCATGCCGGACGCTTCGGCGCGGGCACGCCCCGCGTGAACGACGGTGCGCTCCTCTTCCTCCAGCACATGCTGGCCAAGATGCGCGCCCCGCAGGATGGCGGTAGCCGCCTCGCCATCGTCTTTAATGGCTCGCCTCTCTTCACCGGCGATGCCGGTGGTGGCGAGAGCGAGATTCGCCGCTGGATCATCGAAAACGATTGGCTGGAGGCCATCGTCGCACTGCCCGAGCAGCTCTTCTACAACACCGGGATCTCAACGTACCTCTGGGTGCTCACCAACCGGAAAGAGAATCCCCGCAAGGGTAAGGTCCAGCTCATCGATGCCCGCCCGTTCTGGGTGCAGATGGAGAAAAGTCTGGGCAACAAACGCCGCCGCATCGGCGACCCCTCGGAAAAGGACAAGGACCCGAACCACATCGCCGACTTGGCCTCACTGCACGGCGAATTTGCTGACGGTGTCACTCGATGGGTGCTGTTCGGAAGGGATGATAAGGTGCTGAAAGTCACTCCCCATGCCCCAACACAATCGGGAGCAGAGGGCTCGACCTGGAAACAGCTGGTGGTCAGCAAAATCTTCGACAACGAGGATTTCGGCTACCACAAGATCACCGTCGAGAGGCCGCTGCGGCTGAACTTCCAGGCCACCGCCGAACGGATCGCCCGCCTCGACGACGAGAGCGGCTTCGAAAACCTCGCCACCAGCGCCAAGAAAGCCCCTGCCATCCGCCAGCAGGAAGTCGAGGCCGGCCAACAGCGACAGGAGCAAATCCGCGAACTCCTCCGCGCCTTCGGCAAAGCGACCAAGGGAAAGCTCTTCACAGACCGCAAGGCATTTCTCACCGAACTACGCACCCTTGACCGCGAGCGCGACGTGCGCCTGAGCGCCCCGGAACTCAAGGCCGTGCTCGCCGCCCTCAGCGAGCGCGACGACACCGCGGAAATCTGCCGCGACCGCGACGGTCAACCCGAGCCCGATGCCGACCTGCGCGACACCGAGACCGTGCCGCTCAAGGAGGGCATCGAGACCTACTTCCAGCGCGAAGTGCTGCCCCATGTGCCCGATGCGTGGATTGACACCAACAAGACCAAGGTCGGCTACGAGATCCCGCTCAACCGCCACTTCTACCGATACGAACCGCCGCGCCCGCTGGAAGTCATCGAGACGGACATCAAGCGGCTGGAGAGCGAGATTCTCGCGATGCTTAAGGAGGTAACGGCATGACGCCTCGTGATCTCCTTGAGCAACTGAACGAGCTCGATGAGCACACCCGCATCGAGGCCAAGACGGCTGGCGAGATCGGCAAGTCCGCTTTGGAAACCATTTGCGCCTTCGCCAACGAACCCGGCCTTGGAGGTGGGTGGTTGCTTCTCGGTGCCACGCTGGAGGAGGGCACTCTTTTTCGTCATTACGCGGCCAGCGGGTTGCCTGACCCGGACAAGATCAGTCGCGACCTCGCCAGCCAATGCGCCGGCATCTTCAACCGCCCGCTCCGCATTCAAATCGAATCCGGCCAGATCAACGGTCGAAATCTCCTCGCAGTCTTCATCCCGGAAGCCGAGCCCGCGGAAAAGCCCATCCATTTTCAAAACCGTCCGCTGCCGGCTGGAGCCTTCCGTCGCATCGGTTCAGCCGATGTCCGTTGCACAGACGACGACCTCGCCGTTTTCTTCCAGGAACGCCGAGGTGACTCCTTCGATGGGATGATGCTTCGCGATGCCGACCTCACCGCATTCGATCCCGCTGCCGTTGCCGAATATCGCCGCCTGCGCGCCGAGTCGAATCCCGCTGCTGAGGAACTGCGTTGGAATGATGAGGAACTCCTTCACGCGCTGCGTTGCGTGACCCGCGACGGCACAGCGTTCCGCCCGACCGTCGCCGGGCTGCTCCTGTTCGGCACACCCCAGGCACTCCGCCGCTGGTTCCCCATGATGCGTGTGGATTACATTCGCGTGCCGGGTCGTGAATGGGTGCCGGACCCGGAACATCGCTTTGAAAGCGTCGAACTGCGTGCCCCGCTGATTCCGCTGATCCGGCGCGCCCGAGCTTCTATCCTGGACGACCTCCCCAAGGCGTTTTCGCTTCCCCCAGGCCAACTCCACCGGAAAGACATTCCGCTGGTCCCGGACCGGGTCATTCGCGAGGCCGTCGTCAACGCGGTCATGCACCGCAGCTACCGCGTGCAGGGGGCCATCCAGATCATCCGCTACGCGAATCGGTTGGAGATTCGAAATCCTGGGCATTCCCTCGTGGCTGAGGATCGCCTTGGTGAACCCGGTTCCGAGACCCGCAACCCGATCATCGCCGCGGTGTTGCACGACACGAATCTGGCGGAAACCAAAGGAAGTGGCATCCGCGTCATGCGCCAGTTGATGGACGAAGTCGGCCTCACCCCGCCCACCTTCGAGTCCGACCGGGAGCGCAACCAGTTCGTCGTCACAATGCTGTTCCACCATTTTCTTTCGCCGGAGGACTGGTCTTGGCTGCGGCAGTTTCAGGAGATTGAGCTCAGCGACGAGGAAGCCAAAGCCCTGGTCTTCGTTCGCGAGTTGGGCGCGATCCACAATGCCGCCTATCGGACCATCAATCATGTGGACGTTCTGGCCGCGAGCCAGCATCTCCGGAGGCTCCGCAACCACGGCCTGTTGCAGCAAAAAGGTAAGGGGGCCGACACCTACTACGTGCCGACGGAGAAGCTGATTTCCCCGTGGCAGGCTCGCAGCAACGAACTGGCAGCTAATCCCCCTCCAGCTCCTGCAACCACTAAGCCCTCCGGCCAATCCATACAGCC
Organism: Phycisphaeraceae bacterium; assembly: GCA_020848195.1. Taxonomy (GTDB): domain Bacteria; phylum Planctomycetota; class Phycisphaerae; order Phycisphaerales; family Phycisphaeraceae; genus JADLAP01. The sequence goes on along the minus strand of JADLAP010000221.1, from coordinate 456 downwards.
AGAGGCTCAGTCCATACTGCCCACGCCACAATCCATACAGCTTACGGACCTCCCGGAACCTCTGGCTATACAGGTTCGCCATCTGGGCGGTCGACCCAGGCGCGATGCCATTCGCGCCATCATCCGGGAGTTGTGCGCCTGGCGGCCGTTGGCTGCGGATGAATTGGCCACGTTGCTTGGCCGCACCCGCATCCATTTGGTCAATGAACACCTCAGCCCGATGCTAGCCGAGGGAGTCTTGACCCACACCATCCCGAACCAACCGCGGCATCCGCAGCAGAAGTACCGGGCAACCGCGCCGCAGGAGAACAAACCATGAAACTCCCGGCCTACCCGCGCACCAAACCAAGCGGCATCGAATGGCTCGGAGACGTGCCGGAGCATTGGGAAGTGAAGCGTTCCGATGGCATCATCGAGTCTGAAAAGAGGCAGCTTCAACCAGAGTCGTTCGCGGAT